>JBKPND010000034.1:0-102487 GCA_046732465.1 Actinomycetota bacterium | reverse complement strand
AGATCATGTTGTCCGGCAGTCCGAGGTTGCAGCCGTTCAGGATCCGGGTGCGGCCGAACTGCTTGACGAGGTCGATGATCTCGATCGCGTCCTCGCCCCCGTGGTCGCGCTTCTTGCCGGTGTGCCACTTGTACGGATCTGGGTCGTCCTGCTCGACGCCCGGGATGATGTAGTCGCGGTTGGCGAAGTTCTCCTCGCCGTAACCCTGCGAGGTGAGCGGATCGCCCTCCTCGACGGCCTCGGCGTCGGCGGTGGCCTCGTCGTCCTCAGTCAGCCGCGGCTCGTCCTGCTCGTCATCGACGCCACGCCTGCCGCGAGCATCGTCCTCGATCTGCTGGGCGCGACTCCTCTTCCGTTCAGCCAACTCTCACTCCTCCTTGCACGTGTCCTGACCTGAGTGTAGGCAGGGGCGATGGCCGCCAGCGCCGGTCGCCGCTCAGCCCCCGATCGGGGCCCTCGGGTTCGCGCCCCAGAAGACCAGGGTTCCCATCATCCCGATGATGTGGACGAGCACGATGTTGAGCACCATCGACTTGGCCGTCGCCGTGCCCACTCCCACCGGCCCGCCCCCGGCCGTGTAGCCGTAGTAGCAGCCGACCAGCACGATGCACGTGGCCATCACCATGCCCTTGATCAAGCTGAATAAGAGGTCGGGCGGGTTCTGGAACATCCAGAAGATCAGGAAGTAGCCGCCGGAGGAGACGTCCCCGATCTGCTCGACGACGGCCAGCCAGCTCGCGAAGTAGCCGATGCCGACGGCGGCCAGGTACATGAAGGGGAACGCGATCCAGGCGGCGAGCAGCCGGGTGGCGGCCAGGAAGGTCACGGGCGGCACGCCCATCACCTCGAGGGCGTCGATCTCGTCGGAGATCCGCATGGCGCCGAGCTCGGCGACGATCCCGGTGCCGACCTTGGCGGCGAGCATGTAACCGAAGGCGTAGGGGATCACCTCGCGCAGGTCACACCAGGCGGCGAACACGCCGGCGTACGCCGGGGCACCGACCGAGCGATTGAAGTAGGCGCCCTCGATCCCGCACTGCAGGCCGAGGATGAAGACCAGGCCCCAGATCACGATCGTCGAGCCGAGTATCAGGATGCCGGTCTGGCGCAGGGCCTCGCCGAAGAACCGGAAGACCCGGCCGGTGTAGACCAGGCCGGCGACGCGGGCGCAGAAGCCGAAGATCTCGCCGATCGAGTTGAGCCAGCCCCGCGGGACCGCCAGCCAGCCTGCGCCCATTACTTGATCACCTGCAGCTCGGGGTGCGTCGCGAGCAGGGTCTGCGTGAAGACGTAGTTGAACGCGAACACGCCCATGAAGGCGATCACCACAGCCTCATTGACGGCTCGGCCCACCCCCTCGGCGCCTCCGGACGCAGTCATCCCCTTGTAGGAGCAGACGATCGCGATGATCGCCCCGAATAAGGTCGTTTTCAGGACCGACCCCCAGAGGTCCGTGACCGAGGCGTTGTTGAAGAGGGTGGCGAAGAACCCGCCTAACGGCTCGTTGTAGAGCAGCTCCGCGCCGATGCCGCCGACGATGCCGAAGATCAGCGCGTAGATGTCCATCAGGCCGGTGATCAGCATCAGCGCCAGGAAGCGCGGCACGACCAGGTTCTTGATCGGGTCCACGCCGAGCACCTGGAGCGCGTCGAGCTCCTCGCGGATCTTCCGGGCGCCGAGATCCGCCGTGATCGCGGTGCCCGCCACGCCGGCCACGACCACCGCGGTCACGAAGGGGGCGAACTCGCGGATCGAGGCGAGGACGAAGAACCCGCCGAGGCGGTCGAGCGCGCCGAACAAACTCAGGAAGTTGGCCGCCTGAAGACCTGGCGCGCCGAAGCCGAAGGCGAGGGTCGAGATCATCATCGGGAACCAGCAGAGCTGGAGGGCGAAGAGGAACTGCCCGATGAACTCGCCGCCGTACGGATACGGAGGACGGATCGCCGAGACGATCGTCTTGGCGGTCAGGATCATCATGTCCCCGACCTGCTCGAACAGCGACTTGGCCGGGAGGAACGCCCTGTCGGCTACGGATCTGACCATGCTCTCCTCAGGACCCCTCCCCACTGGGGGCGCGGCCCCTCACGGGAAGATTATGTGATGGAGGAGCCATTCGCCACCCACAACCGTCGCGCAACTCACCGTCAATAAACGGGTCGCTGCGTCCGCAGCGCCCTCGAATAATGCCCGGATATGACTGATGCGGAGGCCGTTAGGCGTGAGTAGGGTGCGTGCTATGTTGCCCGCGCCCTTGGAGGAGAGCGCCTCGACAGCCCTTGCGGTGAGGGCCCGTAAGCGCGTCGGGATCGGACTTGCGGCGGTGGTGATGGCCGTGGGGATGGCATCGTGCGGCGGCGAGCGACAGGACGCCAACGAGCCGGAGGGTGACTTCCCGGTTCAGATAGTGAACGCGAACTTCCCCAGCAAGCAGAAGCTGGCGCAGAACACGAACCTGACCCTGACGGTCGCGAACAGCGGGGACAAGGAGATCCCCGACCTGGCGATCACGATCTTCACCACCTCCAACGCCAGCACGAGCGCTTCGGGCTCCTCGACCACGGGAACGACCACCAGCACAGCGAGTCAAGAGCTCCCGACGGCGCAGGGCTCCTTCTCGGTCCGCTCCGAGCAGGAGGGACTCGCGATTCCCTTCCGGCCGGTCTGGATCCTCGAGGAGGGCTTCCCGAAGCTCGCCGGGGAGACCGCGTCGGCCGGGGCCCAGGCCGCCCAGACCGACACCTTCAGCTTCGGCTCACTGGCTGCGAACGACACCCGCGCGATGGTCTGGAACGTGACGCCGGTTCAGGCCGGCACCTACACGGTCCACTACCGCGTCGCCGCGGGCCTGCAGGGCAAGGCCAAGGCGGTCACTGCGGACGGGTCCGTGCCGGAGGGCGAGTTCGTGGTCCGGATCTCGAGCGCTCCGCCGCAGACGAGGGTGAACAACGCCGGTCAGGTCGTGCCGATCAAGCCCGGCGACATCATCGGCCAGGCGGGCAACCAGCAGCAGAAGGCGGAGGTCAACGGGCAGTAGCGGCGGGCGAGGCGCACCGAGCGCTCGGCCTGCGTGTTTCATCCGCTGGATGAGAACGTCGCGACGCCGCTGGTCCGCAGCGATCGCCCTGGCGGCGCAGGCCGCCCTGATCGCCGGATGCGGGGGCGGATCGGACTCGGCCGACACCGCTGCGAGCGACGCTCAGCAGCCGCAGGCGAACGGGCCGGTGAGACTGGGGAAGGTCGGGGATTTCGACCAGCCCGTCTACATCACTCAGCCGCCGGGAGGCGAGGACCTCTACGTGGTCGAGCGGGAGGGCACTGTTCGGATCGTCAGGGGTGGCGAGCCGGTCTCCTCCCCGGCGCTCGACATCACCGATCAGGTGACCGCGGACGGCGAGGAGCAGGGCCTTCTCTCTGTCGCATTCCCGCCGGACTTCCAGAGCTCCCGCGTGGCCTACGCGTACTACACCGGCAATGACGAGGATCAGCACGTCGTCGAATACACGGTCGCCGGCGATGGCTCGTTCGAGCGCGACAGCGAGCGAGAGATCCTGCACATGGAGGACTTCGCCTCGAACCACAATGGCGGCCTTCTCCTCTTCGGCCCGGACCGTCAGCTCTACATCGGTACGGGGGACGGAGGGATCGCCGACGATCCCGAGCGAAACGGCCAGGACACGGGCTCACTGCTCGGCAAGATCCTCAGGATCGACCCACGGCCCAGTGATGGGCGTCCCTACACGGTCACCTCGCCCGGCCCGCTCGGAGGGGGCGCGCGACCCGAGATCTGCAACTACGGCCTCCGGAATCCGTGGCGGTTCAGCTTCGACCGCGGGACGGGCTCCCTCCTGATCGCCGACGTCGGGCAGAACACCCAGGAGGAGGTCGACTATGTCCCAGCGGAGCGCGCCTGCGGCAACAACTTCGGCTGGTCGGCCTTCGAGGGCACCAACCGGCTCAACGAGGACCAGACCGCGCCCAACGAGGTGCCGCCGATCCTCACCTATGGCCGCGACGAGGGCTGCTCGGTCACCGGCGGCTACGTTGTCCGTGACCGTGGGCTCCCGGCGCTCTACGGCCGCTACGTCTACGGCGACTTCTGCGCCGGCGAGCTGCGCAGCTTCAAGCCTGCGACGCTGGAGGGGCGAGATGATCGCTCGGAGGACCTGGAGGTCCCGAGCCTGTCCTCGTTCGGGCAGGACAACGCCGGCCACATCTACGCCGTGTCGCTCGACGGCCCCGTCTACCGTCTGGTCCAGTGAGGCGCCTCGCAATCCCAATCGCGATCGCGGCCCTTGGGGCACTCCTCCTGGGCGCCGCCTCAGCCGAAGCGAAGTCGAAGGTCAAGCTGAAGCGGATCGGCCGCTTCCAGAGCCCGACCTATGTGACCTCCGCCCCGGGCATTCCCGGTGTCGTCGTCGTCGAGCGCGGCGGTCGGATCCGACTGGCGAACGGGCGCAAGCGCCCCACCTTCACCAGCATCGCCGGGAGCGTCTCGACCGGCGGCGAACGTGGGCTGCTCTCCGTCGCCTTCGCGCCGAACTACGCGACCTCGAGACTGCTCTACGTCTACTTCACCAACGGCGCCGGTGACCTGGTGATCGCCGAGTTGCGCGCCGATCCCGACGGCCGCCACGCCTCCCCCACCACGCTGCGGCCGATCGTGACCGTGCCCCACCCCGGCCAGTCGAATCACAACGGTGGACAGCTTCAGTTCGGCCCGGATGGGCTGCTCTACGCGGGCACTGGGGACGGCGGCGGCTCGGGCGACCGGCCCGACAACGCCCAGAACCCGAACTCCCGGCTCGGCAAGCTGCTGCAGATCGACCCCGCGTCCGGAGCCGTGCGGGTCTACTCGATCGGCCTGCGCAATCCCTTCCGGTTCTCCTTCGATCTGGTCAGCGATCCCGGGCAGCCCCGCATCGTCATCGGTGACGTGGGACAGGACCGCTTCGAGGAGATCGACTACCTGCCCTTCGCGGCCGCCGCAGGAGCCAACTTCGGCTGGAACGACTTCGAGGGCTTCGCGCCCTTCGCCGGAGCCCATCCGCCGACCCCGAGCGGAACGGTGAAGCCGATCAAGGTCTACAGCCTGGCGGGCGCGAAGTGCGCGCTGATCGGCGGCTACGTCGTCAGCGACTCGCGGCTCGGCTCGCTCTTCCGCCGCTACGTCTACGGGGACTTCTGCACCGGCAAGATCCGCTCGCTGATTCCACGCCTCGGCGGCGCGCGCAAGGACCGCGGGACCGGCCTGCGGGTTCGCGACCTGAGCTCGTTCGGCGAGACGGCCGCCGGCAAGCTCTTCGCCACCTCGCTCGACGGGCCCGTCTACCGCTTCGTCCGCCGGCGCTGACCGCGGCTGTGGCGGCGTGAGCCGCTAATAACCTGGGCCACGCCTCGCGCAGGCCCCTGTCATGCGGATCTCACTGAGCCGTCGCCGAATCGAGACCTTCGTCGCTGCCCTCGTCGCGATCGGGGCGGCGATCGTCGGCATCGCCGTCCAAGAGGGGCGGACCCTCGGCCCCAAGTTCGTCACGCTGGACAGGATCGCGCGCATGCGCGAGCCCGTGTATCTGGCCCAGCCGCCCGGTCAGAACTCCCAGCTCTACGTGGTCCAGAAGCGGGGCGCGGTGCGGATCATCGCGAACGACCATCTGCTGGTCCGGCCGTTCCTCGACGTCCACCAGCTGGTCAAGCACAACGGGCCTGGCGGCGACCCCGGCATGGCCGCGATCGCCTTCCCACCCGACTACGAGCGTACGGGCCTCTTCTACGTCTCCTACAACGACCGCCAGGACAACCTGCAGGTCGACGAGTTCCGCCGGAGCGCGGACGACCCGCGGGTAGCCGACCCGAACTCACGCCGCCCCATCCTGAGCATCCCGGAGCCGACCGAGGCCCACCACGGGGGCTCGATCCTCTTCGGCCCGGATGGCTACCTCTACATGGGGACGGGCGACGGTGGGCCGGCAGGCGACCCGGCCGGGAACGCTCAGAACCTGGACCTGCTCTTGGGCAAGCTGCTCCGGATCGATCCGACGTCGAGCGATGGCAAGCCGTACACGATTCCGCCGGACAACCCGTTCGTCGGGCGACCCGGCCGGGACGAGATCTGGGCGTACGGGCTGCGGAATCCGCGGCGCTTCTCCTTCGACCGGCCGACCATGACGATCGCGATCGGCGACGTGGGTGACAACCGCTACGAGGAGATCGATTACCTGCCGATCGCCAAGTCGCGCGGCGCGAACTTCGGCTGGCCGGCCTTCGAGGGTGGCGCCGCCTTCAGGGGCGGGATCCCGCGCCGGGCCACGGTCCTGCCCGCCCTCGCGTATCCGCACCATCCCAAGTGCGCGGTGACGGGCGGCTACGTCGTCCGCGACCCGCGCCTGGCGCGGATCCGCGGCCGGGAGATCGTCGGCGACTACATGTTCGCCGACTACTGCACCGGCAGGCTCTACGGCTTCCGGCCGCGGCCCGGGCGGCGCCCCGGCAAGCAGCGCACCTTCCGTTTCAACATCCGCTACCTCTCCTCGCTCGGCATCGACAACGCCGGCCAGATCTACGTGCTCACCGAGCGCGGCCTCGAGCGGGGCAGCAAGGGCTCGGTCTACCGGCTCGTGCCCTTCCGCAAGGAGATCTAGCCGGACTCAGACGCCGGCGAAGCCGATCACCTGATCGTTCGCCGGGGCGAAGAGGCGGCCGCCCCCGGCCGATGGCGTCGCGAAGTGAGTCACCGGGCCGAGGCTCTCCGTGGCGAGAATCCGCCCGCTGTCGGGCGCGAACCCGGTCAGCGTGCCCGAGCCGGTGTCGATCGACCAGACGGCTCCCCCCGCCATGATCGGCGGCCCGGCGTTGAAGGACGTGCTCCTCCACGCAGTGGAGAACGAGTTGCCGCTGACCCGCAGTGCCACCAGCCCGTCGGTGCAGGGGACGAACACGAGGGGCGCCCGGTAGGCGGTGCCCCCGAAGGCGCCGCTGCAGACGTCCCCCTGGAACAGCTGGCCGCCGATTCCGCCGAGGTTCGCCGCCGAGAGGATCACCCCCACCCCCTCCTTGCCGATCGCGAACAGGCGGCCGCCGCCGAGCAGCGCGGGTCCGACCGAGCCAAGGTCCGTGTCGTTCTGGTTGAGCTCCGCCGCATTGGCCGGGCGCCAGAAGCTCGTCTGCTTGAGCTTGGGGGTGAGCCGCAGCACCGTGTTGCCGAAGTCGAATGACGAGGGGTTGTCGCCGTTCCCGGTGGCGACGAAGACGTTGCCCCTGCGATCGATGCCCGCGCCGGAGGGCGCCCAGATCCCGCCCTCGCGGCCCACCCCGACCGTGAAGACCTTGGTGCGGGGTTTGCCCTTCGCGCGGACCGAGACCACCCGGCCCTTGTAGGGACCGCAGTCCCCCGTCAGTCCGCCGTACTCGACGTAGACCCGTCCATGCGAGACGGAGAGCGCGGAGCGCTCCTGGTGCACGCGTGGATCGGAGCCCGGAGCGTCGACGGCCCGGCGCATCTGGACCTTCCCGCCGCGCAGGCGGAGGCCGAAGAGGACGTGGCGATAGCCGCTCAGGAAGGCGACGGTGTAGAGCGTGTCGCCGGAGATCGCTGGGGTCCCGGTGATCCCGGTGACCGGCATGATGTTTCCGCAGGGAAGGGTCGAGGCGTCCACGGGGGTGCCGAGGTGCCGCTTCCAGGCCACCTTGCCGTTCCGCGCGTTGAGCGCGTAGACGGTGTTGTTCTCGGTCGCCGCGTAGACGCGGTTGCCCACCGCGAGCGGCTCGGCATAGACCTGCCCGTCGAGCTGGGTGGACCAGATCCGCCGCAGCCCCCGAAGCGGCGGCGAGCTGCGGTCCACCGCGGTGCGAGCCAGGTCGGCGTGGTAGGTGGGCCAGTTCGCCGCGCCCCGCTTCTTCTTCCCCTTCTTCTTGGCGACGGTCGCCTGGCCGGAGGGGGAGGCGGCGCTCGTCGTCCCGGATTTCGCGCTGCCGGAGCCGCAGCCGACGCCCGCGACGAGCGTCGCCGCCATCACCGTCACCGCTGCAGTCCGCACGCGTCCCACCCGCTCACTCACGATACGCGCCTATACCCGCCCCGGGATTGCCTAACGCGGCAGCGCGGGGGCCAGGATCCGGTATGCCTTGATGCCGAGGCCGAGGCGCTCGCGGTCCTCGGAGATCTGCGGGTCGAGCCCGGTCAGCTCCTTCACGCGGTCGAGCCGGTAGGCCACCGTGTGACGGTGGGCGAAGATCGCTCGCGCGGTCGCGTTCATGTTGCAGTCGCTCGCCAGGTACTCCTCGAGCGTGCCGAGCAGGTCGGAGCGGTACTGGGTGTCGTAGCCGACCAGCGGCTCCACGGTGTCGCGGTAGAAGCTCCGCACCTCTTCGGGGTCCGAGATCAGGGCCCGGAAGAGCAGCCGGTAGACGCCGCTCGCAGCGATCCCCTCCTCGAGCGCCTCGGCGATCTCGGGCTCGCGGGTGATCACGTCGAGGACCAGCTCCGCCTCCCTGATGGCGCGGTGGAGCTCGCCCGGGTCGGGATAGAAGGAGGAGACGGCGGCCATGCCGTGCTTCCGCAGCCGGCCGGCGATCCGGCCCGCCGCCCGCAGCGTGGTCTCGGGAGCGTCGTCGCCGCCGCGGGCGGGCAGGATCGCGTAGAGGCGGCCCTCGGCCAGCTCGGCGAGCGAGCCCTCGTACTCCCCCTCGACCAGCGCGCTCGCGTGGCTCGGCGAGGCCGATTCGATCTCGGCGACGAGCGCGATCGCGCCGCGGGCCAGGTCGCACCCGAGCCGGGCCGCCTTGCTGGTCGCCTCCGCCGTATTCACCTCGTGCGAGCGGAGCTCCTCGATCAGTCCGCCGCGCATCTTGCGCTCCGCCTCCTCGCGGGCGTCGGCCACCGCCACCTCTGCGAGGGCGGCCAGCGCCGCCGCCCGCAGCACCTCCTCTTGGTCGACGAGGACCGGCGGCTCCTCCCCGTTCTCGGAGGCCTGATCGAGCAACAGGACCACGCCGACGACCCGTCCCCCCGCCTCGACCGAACGCTCCAGTGCGATCGGATCCGGCGCGGTGGCCTGGGTGTCGGCAACGCGCGCCTTGGCGTATTCGGCCAGGCCGTTCAGCTCCCCGCCGCCGGGCGCTCGGGCCGCGAGCCCGCGGGGCGGCAGGATGATCGCCACCGGGCCACCCGCCTCGGCGGCCGCCAGCTCCGCGACCCCCTGCAGGCCCTCGCCGTCGAGAACGGCCTCGATCATGCGGGTGCTCAGCTCGCGCATGGTCATCCGATCGAACACGCTAGGCGGAGGCGCTCGCCAGGTCTTTGGCCCTCTGTCGAAAATCGCGCTCGGCGCTTACTCCATAGGGTCGAGAGTGCGCATCGGCACTTGCCGTGCGCACCGACTGGCTGGGCAGCCAGTCCGCTGTAGAGTCAGGTCGGACGAAGCGGCGAGAGGAGAGGCAGCATGGCGATCGACACCGTCAGCGAGAGCGCCAAGGACACTCGCGACACCTTCGAGGTGATCAACCCGGCAGACGACTCTGTGATCGCCAACGTGCCGCTCGACGGCCCCGTCGAGGTCGCTGCGACCGTGGCGCGAGTCCGCGCCAACCAGCCGGCCTGGGAGGAGCTCGGGATCAAGGGCCGCGCCGAATGGCTCTACAAGCTCCGCGACTGGCTGATCGACCATCAGGACGAGGTCGCCGACACGATGCAGCGCGAGACCGGCAAGGTCCGCGCCGAGGCGATGGGCGAGGTCCCCTACGTCCTCGACTTGATCAACTTCTACGGCAAGAAGGGGCACAAGTACATCGGCGACGAGAAGGTCCCGGCCCACTCGCCGCTGATGAAGGTCAAGAAGCTGAAGGTGCAGTACCGGCCGTATCCGGTGGTCGGCGTGATCAGCCCGTGGAACTTCCCGCTGATCCTCTCGCTCGGCGACGCGATCCCCGCGCTGGTCGCCGGTTGCGCGGTGGTCGTCAAGCCCTCGGAGATCACCCCGCTGGGGCTGACGGAGATCGTCGAGGCCTGGAAGAGCGAGATCGGTGGCCCGGACGTCTTCGATGTCGTCAACGGCATGGGCGAGACCGGCTCCGCGCTCGTCGACGAGGTCGACTTCGTCCAGTTCACCGGCTCCGACCGCACGGCGAAGAAGGTCCTGGCCCGGGCCGCGGAGACTCTCACGCCCGTGAGCGCCGAGCTCGGGGGCAAGGACCCGATGATCGTGCTGCGCACCGCCGACGTGGAGCGCGCGGCCAACGCCGCCGCGTGGGGCTCGTTCGCGAACTCGGGCCAGGTCTGCATCTCGACCGAGCGCATCTACGTCGAGGAGCCGATCTACGACGAGTTCCTGACCCGGTTTGTGGATGAGGTCAAGGGCCTCAACCAGGGCATGGACGGGCCCGAGCACGGCAAAGACATCGGCGCGATGACCTTCCCGAAGCAGACCGACGTCGTCGAGTCCCATGTGAACGACGCCCGCGAGAGCGGCGCGACCGTCGTCACCGGAGGGAATCGCGGCGACGGCCCGGGCGACTGGTTCGAGCCCACCGTGCTCGCCGACGTCGACCATTCGATGACCGTCATGCGGGACGAGAGCTTCGGCCCGGTGGTCGGAGTGATGAAGGTCCGGGACGCGGACGAGGCGGTCCGGCTGGCGAACGACAGCCGCTACGGGCTCTCCGCCTCGGTGTTCGGCTCAAAGCGCCAGGCCGAGGCGGTCGCGCGCCGTCTCGAGGTCGGGACCGCCAACGTCAACGACGTGCTCTCCGGATTCCTGGCCTCCGACGTCCCAATGGGCGGCTGGAAGGACTCCGGCATCGGCTTCCGCCACGGCGAGTACGGGATCAAGAAGTTCGTCCGGCCCGAATCGCTGGTGATCTCGCGGTTCGGCGGGAAGCGCGAGCCTCTCTACTTCCCGTACACCGACGATCGTCGCCAGAAGCTGATCAAGCTGACCCGCTTCTTCACGGCGCGCGACTGGCGCCGCCGGCTCGGGCGTCGCTAGTCGTCCTTCGGTCGAAAAGCGCCCCATCGCTTCGTCGTTAGGGTGAAGGCGGCGAACGGCGCCGCTCGGATACCGAGGAGGATCCGCATGAACGACTTCGTCACGTATGACGAGCTCACCGGGCCGGACCTCGACGACGCGCGTTGGAGCCCGGCGCGCCTGCCGCTCCCGACCGGAGATGAGCACTCCCCGCTTGATCCGAATGCGGAACTGGCGGTCGGCGAGGGCGAGGTGCGGGTGACGATTCCGCGCTTCTCGCTGTCGCATGACGAGCTTCAGGCCGTCGACAGCGTCAAGTACCTCATCCTCTCGACGCGCGTGTTCGAACTGCCGCCGGATCGGCCCGTGACCTTCGCCGCTGACCTCGCGGTCAAGAACATCGCGGGAGACCCGACGGACTACCGCCGGGGGATCGGCGCGTTCCAGGTCGCCGACCTCGAGGCGAGCCGGCGCGTGTTCTCGGTCACCGGCACCTCGACCCGCGTCTTCGCGATGCACGAGCATCTGCCCCTGGGCGGCGGCGGGCCGGCCGAGCCGGGTGGCGGGCCGAGCGAGCCGTTCATCCACGTGGTCGAGTCGCCGTACGAGGACATCGACGACGACCTCACCCGGCCTCGCGCCTGCGAGGTCACGCTCGACCGTGGCAGCTCGACCGCGACCTGGCACGTCGACGGCCACAAGCTTTACGAGGCCCGCGCCACCTTGATTCCCGAGCGCGCTCGCTTCTCGTTCGGGATCTACACGCAGCTGCCGATCCGGAACGGCCGCAGCCAGTCGCTCGACGGGCAGGGCATAGAGGCGCAGTGGGGCGAGTTCCGTGTGCGCGGGATCGACGCGTAGCCGGTCGACGCGTAGCAGCTAGGACGCTGGGACCAGCTCCTCGCGGAGCTGCTTGGCCGCGTCGACCATGTTGCGCAGGCTCGGCTCGATCTCGTCCCAGGTGCGGGTCTTGAGGCCGCAGTCGGGGTTCACCCAGATCTGCTCGGGACGCAGGACGCGCGCCGCCGCGTGGAGCAGCTCGACCATCTCCTCGACGCTCGGCACCCGCGGCGAGTGGATGTCGTAGACGCCGGGCCCGATGTCGTTGCGGTAGCCGGTCTTCTCCCAGTCACCGAGCAGCTCCATCCGGGAGCGCGCCGCCTCGATCAGGTTGACGTCGGCGTCCATCGCCTGGATGTGCTCGAGGATGTCGCCGAAGTCCGAGTAACACATGTGCGTCTGGACCTGGGTCTCGTCCTTGACGACCGCGGTCGCGAGGCGGAAGGAGTGGACCGCCCAGGTCAGGTACTCGTCCCAGCGGTCCTTCCGCAGGGGCAGACCCTCGCGAATCGCGGGCTCGTCCACCTGAATGATCGGGACGCCGGCCTCCTCCAGATCCTCGACCTCGTCGCGAATCGCCAGCGCCAGCTGCTTGCAGGTGTCCGCGAGCGGCTGGTCGTCCCGGACGAAGGACCACTCGAGCATCGTCACCGGCCCGGTCAGCATGCCCTTGATCGGCTTGTCGGTCAGCGACTGCGCGTAGGTGATCCAATCGACGGTCATCGCCGACGGCCGCAGCACGTCGCCGAAGATGATCGGCGGGCGCACGTAGCGAGAGCCGTATGACTGCACCCAGGCGTTCTCGGTGAAGACATAGCCCTCCATCTGCTCGCCGAAGTACTGGACCATGTCGTTGCGCTCCGGCTCGCCATGGACGAGCACGTCGAGGCCCACGTCCTCCTGGAAGCGGATCACCTTCTCGATCTCGCCCTGCATCGCGTCCTTGTAGGTGGCCCAGTCGATCTCGCCGCGCTTCTCCTTAGCCCGCGTCTGCCGGATCTCGTCGGTCTGCGGGAACGAGCCGATCGTCGTCGCGGGGAAGAGCTCGGGGATGTCGATGCGGGCGCGCTGCGCCCCTCTGCGCTCCTCGAACGGGCTCGAGCGCTGGTCGTGCTGCTCGTCGAGTGCGTCGATCCGCGCGCGAACCTCGGCGTTCCGGGTCCGCTCCGAGTCGCGGCGGGAGTCCCGTGCGCGGTCGTTCACGTCGAGCTCGTCGGCGATCGCCTCGCGGCCCTCGGCCATCCCCTTGGCCAGGGTCGCCACCTCGCCCACCTTCTGGACGGCGAACGCCATCCAGGAGCGCATCTCGTCGTCCAGGTCGGCGTCGACCCCGGAGGGCTCCGCGTCGAGGTCGATGGGCGTGTGCAGCAGGGAGCAGCTGGTCGAGACGACGAGCTGGTTGGCCCGGCTCTGCAGTCCCTCCAGCGCGTCCAGCGAGTGCTCCAGGTGGTTGATCCAGACGTTCCGCCCGTCGACGATCCCAGCGAACAGCCACTGGTCGTCGAGGCCGCCCTGATCGGCGATGAACTCGGCGTTGTGGCGGCCACCGTGCTCGTGGAATGGTGCGTCGCCGAAACCAATCCCCTCCTCGTGGATGAAGCCTGTGAAGTCGAGTCCGACGCCCTCGATCGGCAGGTCGCGCAGCACGCCGTACGCGTCGCCGACATGGTCGAAGTAGGTCTTGACCACGATCCGCGGACGCTCCCGGACCTTGCAGAGCTCCTCGTAGGCGAGGCGGAGGGCATCGAGCTCCTTCTCCGAGCGATCCTCGACGAAGCAGGGCTCGTCGAACTGCACCCAGGTCGCGCCCTGCTCGGCGAGCCGCTCGATCACCTCGCCGTAGACCTCGATCAGGGGCTCGATCAGGTCGACGGGGTCAAACCGCTCCGAGACTCCCTCCGCCGGCTTGGAGAGCAGCAGGAAGCTGACCGGGCCGATCAGGACCGGCACGGTGTCGATCCCGACCTCCTCCATCGCCTCCGCGTGCTCGTCGAACGGCTTGGTGCTCGACAGCGAGAAGGTCGTGTCCGGGCCGAGCTCGGGAACGATGTAGTGGTAGTTCGTGTCGAACCACTTGGTCATCTCCATCGCGGTCGCATCCTGCCGCCCGCGGGCCATCGCGAAGTAGGTGTCGAGGTCGACCTGGCCGCCGTCCCAGCCGTAGCGCTCGGGAACGGCGCCGACCAGGGCGATCGTGTCGAGCACCTGGTCGTAATAGGAGAAGTCGTTTGACGGGATCAGGTCGATCCCGGCGTCCTGCATGAGCTGCCAGTTGTCGACCCGGATCGCCTTGGCGACGGTGGCGAGCTCGTCGGCGGAGGTCTCGCCGCGCCAGTAGCCCTCCGTGGCGAACTTGAGCTCACGGTTGCGACCTATCCGAGGAAAACCGGAGACGTTCGAGAGCGCCATGCATCAACCCTACCGAGGCGGTCAATCCGCGAAACGGGGTCCTCGGTGCCGCGCACACATGGCCGCCGCCCTACCCTTTCCCGCCATGCCTGAGCGCGACTACCTGGGGGCGGTCCGCGAGCGTGTCGTCGTCTTCGATGGCGGCATGGGCGCGACCCTCGAGCAATTCGACCTGACGCAGGAGGACTACGGCGGTCTCGAGGGCAAGTGTCACGAGGCCCTCGTGCTCAACCGCCCCGACGTCATCGAAGGCGTCCACGCCTCGATGCTCGAGGCAGGCGCCGAGGTCGTCGAGACCGACAGCTTCCAGGGCAGCCGCTTGAAGCTCGACGAGTGGGGGCTCGGCGAGCACACGCTCGAGATCAACCGGGGGGCAGCCGAGATCGCCCGCAGGGCGGCGGGTGAGAGCCGCTTCGTCGCGGGCTCGATCGGCCCCACCGGCTTCCTGCCGGCCAGCGACGACCCCACCCTCGGCGACATCACCTTCGGCAAGCTGGTCGAGGTCTTCACGGAGCAGGCCCGGGGCCTGGTCGAGGGCGGCGCGGATCTGATCATCATCGAGACCGCGCAGGACATCCTCGAGGTGAAGGCCGCGATCTTCGGCGCCCGCGAGGCGTTCAAGCTCACCGGCCGCACCCTCCCCATCCAGACCTCGGTCTCCCTGCTGCCGCAGGGCGGCAAGATGCTGCTCGGGACCGACATCCAGGCGGTGCTCACTACGCTCTCCGCTCTCGACGTCCAGGTGATCGGCCTGAACTGCTCGACCGGGCCCGAGGACATGCGCGATGCGATCCGCTACCTCGGGGAGACCTCGCCGCTGCCGGTCCACTGCATCCCCAACGCCGGCTTGCCGCTGCAGGGTCCGAACGGCGAGACGATCTTCCCTGAGCAGCCCGAGCCGCTCGCCGCCACCCTCGGCGAGTTCGTCGAGCGCTACGGCGTCGGGATCGTCGGCGGCTGCTGCGGAACCACCCCTGAGCACATCCGCGCGATCCGGGAGCGGGTCGATGGCCATACCCCCGGCGAGCGTCCCGAGCGCGGCGAGGCGACGGTCTCCTCGATGATGACCGCGACGCCGCTGGTCCAGGAGCCGCGCCCCACGCTGGTGGGCGAGCGCGTCAACTCGCAGGGCTCCCGGGCCGCCAAGGAGATGCTCTTGGGGGACGACTACGACGGCCTGCTGCAGGTCGCCGAGGACCAGGCCACCGGCGGCGCCCACGTACTCGACGTCTGCGTCGCGCTCACGGAGCGCCAGGACGAGGACCTTCAGATGGGCACCGTCGTGGAGCGGATCTCGCTCACCCAGCCGTCACCGATCCAGGTGGACTCGACCGAGCCCGAGGTGATCGAAGCGGCGCTCGAGCGGATCCCGGGCCGGGCAATCGTCAACTCCGTCAACCTCGAGGCGGGTCGCGCGAAGCTCGACCGCGTCGCTCCTCTGGCGAAGGCCCATGGCGCCGCGCTGATCGCGCTGACGATTGACGAGGAGGGCATGGCGAAGACCGCCGAGCGCAAGCTCGAGGTCGCCAAGCGAATCCGCGATCTATGCGTGGACGAGCACGGCCTCGACCCCGAGGCACTGATCTTCGACGCCCTCACCTTCACGCTCACCACCGGCGACGAGGAGTGGAAGCCCTCCGCGATCGAGACGATCGAGGGGATCAAGCGGATCAAGGCCGAGCTGCCCGGCGTCAAGACCTCGCTCGGCGTCTCCAACGTCTCCTTCGGGGTCTCCCCTCCCGCCCGCGCTGCCCTCAACTCGGTCTTCCTCCATCACTGCGTCGAGGCGGGCCTCGACCTGGCGATGGTCAACCCGAACCACATCACGCCATACGCCGAGATCCCGGATCAGGAGCGCGAGCTCACCGACCACCTGGTCTTCAACCGCTCCGACGATGCGCTCGAGAAGTTCATCGCCCACTTCGAATCGAAGGGCGAGGAAGCGGAGGAGGACGCCGGTGACCCCACCGAGGGCATGGAGCCCGAGCAGGCCCTCCACTGGCAGATCCTGCACCGGAAGAAGGAGGGGGTCGAGGACTGGATCGACCGCTCCGTCGAGAAGATCGGCGCCGTCCCGACGCTGAACGAGGTTCTGCTCCCCGCGATGAAGGAGGTCGGCGACAAGTTCGGCGCCGGCGAGCTGATCCTGCCCTTCGTGCTCCAGTCGGCCGAGGTGATGAAGCGGGCGGTCGCCCAGCTCGAGAACTACCTGGAGCGGATCGAAGGCCACACCAAGGGCAAGGTCGTCATCGCCACCGTCTTCGGCGACGTCCACGACATCGGCAAGTCCCTGGTCAACACGATCCTCACCAACAACGGCTACACGGTGGTCGACCTCGGCAAGCAGGTCCCGGTCGACACGATCATCTCCGCGGCGGTCGAGCACGAGGCCGACGCGATCGGCCTCTCCGCCCTGCTGGTCTCGACCTCGAAGCAGATGCCGACCTGCGTGCAGGAGCTCCACGAACGCGGGCTCTCCTTCCCCGTGCTGATCGGCGGCGCCGCCATCAACCGGGACTTCGGCCGGCGCATCCTCTACCCCGGTGGCAAGGAGTCTGAGGACGTCTATGAGCCCGGCGTCTTCTACTGCAAGGACGCCTTTGCCGGCCTCGACACGATGGACGCCCTGATAGACGCGGAGGCCCGCTCGTCGCTGGTCGAGCGGATCCGCGCCGAGGCGCAGGAGCTGCGGGAGAAGCCCGTCGAGGCCGACGACGCGCCGCCCACAACCGACGACAGCGTCCGCTCCGAGGCGCGGACCGATGCGCCGATCCCCGAGCCGCCCTTCTGGGGCGTGCGCGAGATCGATGTTGACCTCGACGACGTCTTCCCGCACCTCGACCGCCACGTGCTCTTCAAGCTCCATTGGGGCGGGCGCGGCAAGAAGGGCGAGGAGTGGCGCCGGATCGTCGAGGGCCATGACGGCGAGGAGGGCTTCGCGCCCCGCCTCGAGCGGATGTGGCGCGAGCAGGACTACCTGCACCCCCGCGCGCGGCTCGGCTACTTCCCCTGCGCCGCGGACGGCAACGAGCTGATCGTCTTCGACCCGGAGGACCCCGAGCGCGAGCTGGAGCGGCTGGTCTTCCCGCGCCAGCCGAAGCACGACCGGATCTGCCTGACCGACTTCTTCCGCCCTCTCGACGAGCTCGAGCCCAGCGAGCGGGACGTCGTCGCACTCCAGGGCGTCACCGTTGGCCCCGAGGTCACCGACCTGATTACGAAGCTCGAGTCCGACGGCGAGTTCGCCGAGCAGCTCTACGTCCACGGTCTGGGCGTGCAGTCAGCCGAGGGCCTCGCCGAATGGCTGCACTCCCGCGTGCGCGACGACCTGGCGATCGACCGCGACCAGGGCCGCCGCTACTCGTGGGGCTATCCCGCCTGTCCCGACCAGTCCGAGCACGAGAAGGTCTGGCGGCTGCTGGGCCTGGAGGAGATCGGGATGACGCTCTCCGGCGGTCACGCGGTGATGCCGGAGCAGTCGACGGTCGCGATCGTCGCCCACCATCCTCAGGCCGTCTACTTCGGCATGAAGTCCGGCTTTATCCCGAGGGAGAAGGCGCCGGACGAGCTGATCGCGGGCACGGAGCGAGGCGGCGAGCTGCCGCCGGAGGCGGATCCGCGCGACGGCACCGTCGAGGCCGAGACGGACGCCGGCGAGCCGCAGCCGGCCTAGCACTCAGGCGACCGCGGCGCGGTCGACGGCCCCGAGCCGATAGGCGACCTGCGGTCCCGCGAAGCCCTTGAGCTCGAGCTCCTCCTCGGTGGCCTCGATCCCGTGGTCAGCGAGCCAGTCCGCCACCCGGCGGTGCGCCTCCGCGCTCAACAGGATCTCCCCGGGACCGGCCTGCGCTTGGAGCCGCGCCGCGAGGTTGGTCGCCTCGCCCGTCACCGCGATGTTGTCGTCCGAGACGCCCCGGCCGACCACGCCCGGCCCGACCGAGATCCCGACGCCGAGCGGCAACTCGATCATCGCCGCGCGATCGCGGAGCGCGAGCGCGGCCTCCAGGGCGTCGACCGTGTGGGCGGTGCTCGTACCCGAGACGTTGAAGGTGGCCATCACGGCGTCGCCCGCGAACTTGTCGATGATCCCCTGGCGGCGCTCCACGGCCACCCGGGCGAGGCGGTAGAGCATCGCAACGCGCTCGGCAAGCGCGGTCGGGGCCAGCGTCGAGCCGAGCTCGGAGTAGCCCCGAACATCGGCGAAGAGCGAAGTGACGAGCCTTTCGCCCTGCGGCACGACGGCCACCGGCGCTGCCTCGGTGGGCGGCTCCTCCGGCGCCAGGGGCAGCTCGATGCCGAGCTCGTCGCCGGCCTCCCGTATCTCTCGCGCGATCAGGCGCGCGTTGATCCGATCGGCCTCCTCAACGACAGCTCGCAACTCCGCGGCGGCGTCCTCGGATCTACCGCCCGCGGCCAAGGCCCGCGCCCGAAGTGTCCTCCCGCGCATCGCCACCAGCGGATAGCCGGCATCCGTCGCGGCGTCCACGAGCACGTCAAAGCTCGCCGCCGCCTTCTCATGCTCGCCGCGCATCAAGGCTAGGTGACCCTCGATCTGATCGAGGTACGCGGCGCCGGCCTCGGTCGGATGAGCGCGTGCGGCGGCCGCAAGCTGCTCCACCTCGTCCAGCCGACCGGCGGGGGCGAGCACGTCGGCGGCGAGGGCGAGCGTCTCCCTGAAGGTCGCGAGGCCCTCGGCCTGCTCGACGATCTCCTCCGCCACCTCGAGGGCGTCCCCGTTCCGTCCGAGGCTCTTTGCGACCCGGATCCTCGCAGCTGCGTCGTAGGTGATGTCCTGCAACTCCGTCCGGGTTGAGACCGGCGGCAGCGTCTCAGCCGCCCGCTCACCCAGTCCGAGCTCGGCCAAGATCAATGCTATGTGGATTCGGGCTCGCCACTCCATCTTCGCGAAGCCCAGCCGCTCGTGCCGGCGTGCGGCGGCCTCGCCCCGAGCGAGAGCGTCCTCGAGGTCGCCTCGCGCGGTCGCGACATAGCAGCGGCAGAGCGGGTCGCCGGAGCGATGTCCGTAACTCGCGTAGAAGGGCAGCGACTCGAGCCGCTCGATCCACTCTTCGAGTTCCGGGAGCATCATGTGGGTGCGCGTCCAGATCGTGTTCCAAGCCACGTTGCTCGCGATCTGCGAGTAGCCCTTCTCACGGGCCTCGAGGAAGGACTTGTCCAACAGGGCCAGCCCGCGCTCCTGCTCGACCCCGTCGATGTAGCCGAGCGCGACGAAGCCAAGCGCCCAGACGCGTTCGTAATCGGCACCCACCTGCTCGGCGATCTCCACCGCCCGTCGCGCCGACTTCAGACAGCCTCGGTAGTCGAGCTGGAACGCGTCCAGCCCCGCCAGGCGCTGGTGCGCCATCGAGAGATCGGCCGACGGGCCCGCTGCCTCGAGCACTGCCAGGGCATGCTCGTACTCGGCGCGGGCGGCATCGGGCTGCCTGGACTCCCAGTGAGCCCGCCCCAGGACGAGCCGGTAGTGCGCCGCCTCGAGCTCCTCCCCGCATTCCTCCATGATGCCGATGCCGGAACTGAGGTAACCGATCGCGGTGGCCGGCTCGCCGTTGCGCTGATGATCGTTTCCGATCCGGCAGAGGACACGCGCGTTCTCGAGCCGGTCCGGGACGTACGGCAGGACCCGTTCTAGGATCGACACTGCCTCTCCGAACGCGAGGGTGCCCTCCGCGTCCTCGGCTGCGCGCAGGCAGATCGGCACCGCCTCCTCGAAGCGCCCCGCGCCGAGAAGGTGGTTGGCGAGTTCGACCGCCCAGGTCATCTCGGCCTCACCCAGCACGTCCGCCGCGCGCGAATGAATCGCCTGGCGCCGCGGGGTGACGATCTCCGCGTAGATCGCCTCCTGGGTGAGCGCGTGGCGCCACGAATACAGGCCCGGGTGGGCCGGATCCTCCTCGATCAGCTGCTGGGCGGTCGCTGCCTCGAGGGCCTGGTGGACGGTGGACTCGGGCCGGCCGGAGACCGCGAGCAGTGTCGCGTGGTCGAAGACCCGGCCGAGGGCCGCCGCGGCCTCGAGCACGGCGGCACTCTCGTCGCCCAGCCGCTGGACGCGGAGCAGGATCGCCTGGCGGACGGACTCCGGCAGCCGAGTCCGGCTGACCGCCTCGCGGTCAACGCCGTCTCCCGACGCCGAGCTCTCCACCACCTCGCGCAACATCTCCTCGAGCACGAACGGGTTTCCCTCCGTCCGCTCCAGCATCAGCTCGTGGAGCTCCCGATCCACCTCGTCGGGGCCGAGGATGGCGGCGAGCATCTCGCCGATCCCCTCCTCCGACAGCGGCTCCAGCTCCAGGACGTCCGCGAGTCCGGAGCGACGCCAGCCCTGCAGAGTCGGCACGAACGGATGGCGGCGGTGAAGCTCGTCCGTCCGGTAGGTGACGACGATCAGTGAGGGCAGGTCGGTGAGGCGCCGGGCCAGGTAGTCGAGCAGCTCGCGGGTGGAGGCGTCCGCCCAGTGGACGTCCTCGATCACGAGCATCACCGTCCGGTCGCGCGCCGGGAGCGCCAGCAGCGAGACGATCGACTCGAAGAGGCGTAGCTTCGCCTGGCCGGGGTCGGTCGATGGCTCAGGCAACCGGTCGCCCGCCAGGGTCGGGAAGAGCTGACCCAGCTCCCCCAGCGCCGGCCCGAGGGCTTCCCGGAGCCGGTCGAGGTCCTGCTCGTCCAGGTAGTTGCCGATCGCCTCGACGAAGGGCAGGTAGGGAAGCGAGACCTCCGCGTCGCTCGCCCCGCCGGAGAGCACGGCGCAGCCGAGCTCTCGGGCCTCGCGGGCGAGCTCGCGCGACAACCGCGTCTTCCCGATACCGGCCTCCCCGGCGAGCACCACGAAGCGGCTCTCGCCGCGGCGCGCCGCCAGCAGAGCGTCTTCCAGAACACCCAGTTCGTCGTCCCGCCGGATCAGGACCGGGCACAGAGCGGTACGAGGCACGCCTTGATTCTCGCGCAGCGCCACCACCGATTGTGTCCGCGCGGGCTAGGCGGAGATGCGCTCGCCGCTGCGCTCCCGGCGCGGCCGCTCCGGGAGATGCACCGGCGCGGCCGACAGGGCCCGGAGGCGCATGTCGGACCAGGTGACGCCCTCGCGAACCAGCGCGGGGACGCCGAGCGCGACCGCGGTCGCGATCTCGACCGCCTGCAGGATCACGCCGTAGGCGAGCGCATCGGCTGCCGGGATGCCGAAGCCCTTGGTGAGGACGCTGATGATCGCGAGCTGGAAGATGCCGATGTTCGAGGGGGTCGCCGGCACGACGGCGGTGACGTTCACCGCGAACAGACACGCGGCGGCCGCGCCGATCGCGACCTTGTGGTCCAGCCCCAGGGCGGCGAACAGGGCCCAGCAGGAGAGCAGCTGCAGGAACCAGGCGAAGAGCTGGGCGAAGGCAGCGAACGAGCCCTTGCGGGGATCGCGGAAGACGCTCAGGCCACGACGGGCCTGCTTGATCGCCCCGCGAACCGCCTTGATCGCCCGGGCGATCCGGCCCTGTCCGTTCACCTTGACCAGGGACGGCGCCAGCATCACAGCGAGCAGGATCAGGAGCGGCGCGGTTGAGACCAGGAACAGCTTCTGGGTGCTGGTCTGGAAGAGGTCGGTGGTCGAGACGATGATCCCGCCGAGGAGGGCCAGCGCGAAGATGTTCAGGGCGGTCTGGGAGACGAGCGTTCCGATCAGGACCGGGAACGTCTCGCGCATCCTGCCGACGCGCCGGGAGAGGACCATGGCCCTCGCGGGCTCGCCGAGCCTGGCCGGCAGCGTCGCCGACATGAGGACACCGATCATCGTCGCCGAGGTGACGTCCCGGCGCCTCACCTGACGGCCGGGGAGGGCGGCCCTGGCGATTGCAACCCAGGAGGCGGCACGGGAGAACATCGCGGCGACCATCAGCCCGAACGCGATCAGCAGCCACTTGAGGTCCGAGTCGATGATGTTGCTCGCCACCTGGTCGACGCCGATCCGCCGGGCGGCGAGTGCGGTGAGCAGAAGTCCGAGTGCTCCTGCGACGGCCACGCCGGCCTTGCGCGCGGCGCGGCGCCCACGTCCGCCCTCGTTGGCGACCGGGGCCGGCTCCAGGGATGGCAGGCGTTTCGCCGGTCGGCGAGGACCGCCGTCGAGGGGGACGAGCCCGGTCCGCCTCGCGGCGGACTCGGCCCAACCGGAAACGGGTCGCTCCGGGGCGTGTCCTCGCACCTGCGCCGGCGCAGGTTTCGCGACCCACTCATAGACCTGCTTGACCTCGTCGGCGATGCGCGGCCAGGCGTAGCGCTCGGCGCTCCGGCGCCCGGCGTCGCCCATCGCGGCGAGGCGCTCGGGCTCGTGCGCCAGCAATTGCAGCTCTTCGGCCAGGGCCTGCGGATCGGCGGGCGGCACGAGGACGCCGTCGACCCCGTCGGTGACGACGTCGCTGTAGCCGGCGATGCCCGAGGCGATCACCGGCGTGCCGGACGCCATGGCCTCGATCAGCACCATGCCGAAGCTCTCGCCGGCCAGGGAGGGGGCGCAGAGGAGATCGGCGTCGCCGAGATGGCGCCAGAGAACCGAGTCGGACACCTTGCCGAGCACGTCGATGTGAGAGAGGACGTCGGGGTCGGCGACCAGGCGGGAGACGTCCTCGGGATCCGCACCGATCACCGTCAGCCGGGAGGGCACGTGCTCGACCAGCGCCTGGAAGGCCGCGAGCAGCACCGGGAGGCCCTTGCGCTCCTCGGCGCGGCCGACGAACAGCAGGCGAAGCTCCTCACTTGGCCGCTTCGGCCCCTTCGGCGCCGCCTCGATGTCGACCCCGTTGGGGACGATCATGTAGTCGCCGCCGAACCAGCGCTTGCCGGTCCAGGCGGCGGCGTCGGAGACGGCGATCCGCGCCGAGAGCTGGTTGAAGCGGCGACGGGCACCGAGCATCGTCGCGACGTGATTCGGGAAGGCCTTGGTGGAGTAGGCGTGGAAGGTGCCCACCACCGGCGCGTCGCGGAAGACGGTCGCGTCCCAGCCGACCGTCGGGGCGAGCGGCTCGTGGACGTGGACCACGTCGAACTTGCCGGCGCGCAGCTCGCGGCGCAACGCGATCGGGCCCTCCGGGAAGACGGAGAGGTTGGAGACGGCGCCGTTCGCCCCGACGCCGAGCGTGCGCCCGAGCGGGATCAGGTAGTCGGGAGCCTCCCGGAGCTCGGGTTGGGAGCGGTGCAGGCGGCGACTGATGAAGCCCGGCGGATCCCACGGAGCCAGCACCCGTACGTGCTCTCCCCGAGCGATGAACTGCTCCGCCAGCGCTTCGACGTGCCTGTTCACGCCTCCCTGATACGTCCAGGAATAGGGCGAGACAAGCGCAATGCGCATTGGTTCAGGGTACCGAGACGGCTGGCTGTGCTTCGTGGCGGAGGTCACACCCCGTCCATTTACCCGGGGTCCACCCGAGGATTACGCGGCGAACTACCGATTTCCCCCGCCTGGGACCAGGCGTAGGCGAGAAACGCGCCCAGAGCGAGGCTGCCGAGCACAAGGAAGGTCGCCCCCGAATCGTTCACCAGCACGCCCACGGCGACGGCGGCGCAGGCGCCGATCAGGCCCGCGCGGGCGATTGGGGCGGGCGTGAGCCAGGCGTCGATCCGGCGCCACTGGTTGACCCCCACCCCGATTCCCACCACGACGATCCAGAAGAGGGGATTGGCGGCGGCCTGGGCGAAGTCGTGGACGGAGAGCTCCAGGCGTCGCTGGGCGACGTCGGCGAGGTCCGACGCGCCGCCGGCGTCGAGCACCGAGCTGGTGAGATGCGCATTGGCCCCGGAAACCAAATCAATGAAGGCAAGCAGGGCCAGAACGACGAGCGGCGCCGCCGCGATCGTGGCCGCAGCCAGGAGGCTTTGCCGACTCTTGGTTCCTATGCCACCAAAAGTCGGCGAACCCTCTACCGGGAGGGCCCACGCTGCGACGACGGCCCCGATCGGCAGGACGATCGCGGCGCCGACGTCGGCGCCGAACGCCCCGGCCCCGAAGACGACGGCGCCGACCGCACCCGCGACCACGAACGCGGCAATCGCCCCGCCCCGGCTCACCCCCCTTCCCCAGCCGGTGTAAGCGCTCAGTCCCGCGGCCACGCCGACGGGCAACATCACGGCAAACAACGCCTCCAGCTCGTTGCCGATCCCGTAGAAGCGAACGCCGAAGATTGGATTCGGGCCGAGGAGGGAGAGCCTGGTCAGACCCGACCCGGCGATCACGTCGATCGCATAGGCGACAAGTGTGATCGCGCAGGCGATCGCCAGTCCCCGCCAGCCCGGGACGAAGCGCACGGTGAGAGCTGCCAGCACTGCTGAGCCCAGCCCGACTAGCAGCCCCTCGGCGACCGCGCCCGGTTCGATCCACGCCCCGACGAGCAGCATCAGCGGCATGTACGCGAAGCAGAGGGCAAGCCACGCCATCGCCACACGCCGCAATCCGAAGACGATCCGGTTGACCGCAACCGCGAGCAGAAACCACGTGCCAAGACAGGCGATCAGCACCGGCGCCCGGCGCTCCGGGATTGCCGCCATCCGGTCGGCGAGCTCGCTCACCGCCGTCGAATCGACAGGCCCGTCCGACCGGATCGGCTCGCCGTCCATCTCGTCCGGGACCGCCAGTCCGAACCGCCGCAGGATCGTCGTAGCGAGATCCGTGGAGAGGACGTAGCCGTCGGTGCGACTCGAGTCGGAGGTGAGGTTCCCGTCAAAGCCACGACCCGCGATCCCGATCGGCAGCGCCCGATTCGAGTCGGGCGGCGACGAGGCGATCGCGATCAGCAGATCATCGCCGCGCAGCCTCCGGGCCAGCTCCCCGAGCCCGGCGACACTCGCATCCACCACCGCGAGGCAGCGATCGAGGCAGGCGCCGGGGCGAAATGGTGTCACGAGCCCGCGCTGATTCGTTGCCATCAGCGCCGAAGCCGTCATCGGCTGCTGGGCCACCGCGGCGATGCCGCCAGTCTCAAGCCGGCCGGCCAGGAGGCCGGGGACGAGGTTCGCGGGGGCGTCGCTCGCGCGACGGACCAGCGCCGCCCAGCCGGGCACCTCGCGGGCAAATGGGTAAAGGCCCGTCAAGTCGCGGTCATAGAGCGCGTCGTTGATCCGGTTCCCCTGCGAGACGTCGAGGAAGGTCTGCTCTGAGGGGACCTCGCCGATGCCGGCGCTCATCAGCCCCGGCGACATGCCCGGCACCGCGGCGAGCTCGCCGACCGTCGTCGCGCGGGGCACGATCGCCACGGTCACACTCGTGGAGCCGGTGGATTGGGCTTCGGCGGGCGTCGCCGAGCCGCACACGAGTGCCCCGGCCGTGATCGCGGCCACCACTAACCTTCGTCTCGTGGCCGGCCGCACGTTCGTCAAGTTCACCTTCTTCAAGGTCGATCCCGCCTGGCGCCGGCGGAGCCCGGAGGAGCGGGCCGCCGACAAGGCGGAATTCCAGGCCGCCTGCGAGGACTTCGCGGAGGACCGCTCGCTGCGAGCGTATTCGACGGTCGGCACCCGCGGCGACGTCGACCTGATGCTGCTCAGCCAGAGCCCGATCCTCGAGGACATCCACACCTTCCACGTCGTCCTCGGCCAGAGCGGCCTGGCGCGCTGGGCCGCCACGCCGTACAGCTACCTCGCGATGACCAAACCCTCCCCCTACTCGAACTCCGAGTCCCGGCCCGAGATCTGCACGTCGGAGCGAAAGTACCTCTTCGTCTACCCCTTCGACAAGAAGCGCGAGTGGTACGGCCTGCCCATGGAGGAGCGGCAGCGGATCATGGCCAACCACATCGAGGTCGGCCGCCGCTATCCGGAGATCTCGATTAACACCGCGTACTCCTTCGGCCTCGACGACCAGGAGTTCGTGGTCTCCTTCGAGGGGGACGAGCCGGGCGAGTTCCTCGATCTCGTCCAGGAGCTGCGCGGCACCGAGTCGAGCTCCTACACGCTGCGGGACACCCCGATCTTCACCTGCGTCTCGATGTCGCTCGGGCGGGCGCTCGACGCGCTCGACGGCACCGCCGCCACCGCCGTGGCGACGGCCTGATCCCACTACCCTTTCCCGCTCGCTTTGATCGGCACCGAGCAAAATCCCCTGCGCGTCGCCATCGTCGGCTCCGGCCCGGCCGGCTTCTACACGGCCGAGCACATCCTCAAGCACGACGGGACGCACGCCGAGGTGGACATGTTCGACCGCCTCCCCACGCCCTACGGGCTGGTGCGCTTCGGCGTGGCCCCGGACCACCCGAAGATCAAGTCCGTGATCCGGGTCTACGAGAAGACCGCCGCCCGCCCCGAGTTCCGCTTCTTCGGCAACGTCGAGGTGGGCACCGACGTCTCGGTCGACGAACTGCGCGAGCGCTACCACGCGGTCGTCTTCGCCTACGGCACGCAGACCGACCGCCACCTCGGCATCCCCGGTGAGGAGCTGCCCGGTTCGCATCCCGCCACCGAGTTCGTCAACTGGTACAACGCCCACCCCGATTTCGCCGACCGCGAGTTCGACCTCTCCTGCGAGCGCGTTGTGGTGATCGGCAACGGGAACGTCGCCGCCGACGTGGCTCGGATGCTCGCCCTCACCCCCGACGAGCTCGGCGAGACCGACACCGCCGACCACGCGATCGAGGCCTTCAACGGCGCCTCGGTCAAGGAGATCCTGGTGCTTGGCCGCCGCGGGCCGGCCCAGGCGGCTTTCACCAACCCCGAGGTCCGGGAGCTCGGCGAGATGGTGGATGCCGACATCGACATCGACCCTGGCGAGATGGAGCTCGACGAGCTGAGCCGCGAGTGGCTCGACTCCGACGACGCCGACCCCACCAATCGCCGCAACGTCGACATCTTCACCGACTTCTCCCAGCGCGATCCGGAGGGAAAGAGCAAGAGGATCGTGATGCGCTTCCTCCGCTCCCCCGTCGAGATCCAGGGCGACGGCAAGGTGGAGCGGATCGTGGTCGGCAGGAACGAGCTCCAGCGCGACGACTCCGGCCGGATCCGCGCCGTCGACACCGGCGAGCGCGAGACGATCGAGTGCGGCCTGGTGCTGCGCTCGATCGGCTACCGGGGCGTCCCGATCGAGGGCACCCCCTTCGACGAGGGCAGCGGGTTGATCCACAACGAGGGTGGCCGCGTCCACGACGGCTCGGGCGAGCAGGTGCCGGGGCTCTACGCGGTCGGCTGGATCAAGCGCGGTCCCTCCGGCGTGATCGGGACCAACAAGAAGGACGCCCAGGAGACCGTCGACCACCTGTTCCAGGACCTGGAGGCCGAGGCGATCCCGGAGGCGGAGCTCGCCTCCGACCGCAGCGCGATCGAGTCACTGCTCGACGAGCGCAAGCCCGACCACGTCACCTTCGAAGGTTGGCAGGCGATCGACGCCGCGGAGGTCGAAGCCGGCAAGCCACACGGCCGACCGCGGGTGAAGCTCTGCCGCGTCGACGAGCTGGTCGAGGCCTCGAAGAAGAGCCCGGTTCCGAGCTAGCTGGGAGAGGGCGCCGCGCGGCGCTGAGCCGTCCGCGACGCCGCTTCGGCTCGCAGCTCGTGGGGTCGATCGGTGACGACAGCGTCGGGGCCAAACGCAAGTACGCGCTCCAGCAGTTCGGCGTCGTTGACCGTGCCGGTGTTGACCGATAGCCCGGCCGCGCGCAGCACACCCACCAGGCGCTCGGAGAGCAGAAAGTGCTCGATCGAGACACCGGCAACTCCCCTCCGCGCCGCCCACCCGGCAAGCGCCTCTGGCTCATAGTCCGCCCAAACGATCAGTCGGGAGCGCACGCCCGCATCCGCCGCCACCTCGCAGGCGCCCGAGTAGAAGCTGATCAGCTCGACCCGGGCGGTCGCGCAGGCCGCATCGACCTGCGAGCAGATCGCCTCGGTCGTGCGCCTGGCCAGACCCTCGTCGGCGTGCGCCTTCACCTCGAGCTGGAGGGTGAGGCCGGCAGGGGCGGCCTCGAGCAGGTCGCCGAGTAGCAGGGGCTGCGCCTCCGTCGGCTGTCCCGCCCGGTCGAGCAGCCTCCCCGCGAGGATCTCGTCCGCGGTGCGCTCGTGCGCCCAACCCTGAAGGGTGGTTGCCAGCGGTAGCAGCGGATCGTGAAGCAGCACGAGCTTGCGGTCCGCCGTCAGCACCACGTCGGTCTCGAGCCCGGTGAGCGGCCCGGCGATCGCGCCCGCCAGCGCCGTCGCCGAGGAGTCAGGGCCGTAGGCACGCCCCAGTCGATGCGCGATGAAATTCGCGTGCATCATCAGCACGATGAGAGCAGCACCCCGGTCTGGACTTGTTAGGAGCGGGTGAACGTTCTGTGCCGAACTCCCGGGCGGCTCTAAGAGTGGAGCGTGCCGATAATTCGCGGGTGTCCGTCGATCAGCGGCGCGTCGAAGAGCTCGAACCCAGCCCAGCCGGCCTCCCTTGCGAGTAGGTCAAGACCGCTCTCGGTGAACCCCCAATAGACGTAGTAGTCGTCGGGGTACACCTCGCCCGGCGCGTAGCGGTGCACGGGATCGCCATCCTCCGGGTCCGCCAAGACGCCATGGGTCTCGATCAGCACCCTGCCGCTCTCCGCGAGGCGCCGGCTGAGCAGCCGCAGCAGCCGGGCGGGAGCCTCGACCCTGTGCAGGATCCCGCAGCAGAAGATGAAATCGAAGTGCTCGTCGAGCCGATCGAGCTCCAAGGCATCGAGGTTTCGATATTCGACCCCGGAATCGAGCAGGTCGTGGATCACGCGGAAGCCCTCGGCTCCCTCGAGTTCGACGCCCCAACGGGCCCGCACCCACTCCGTGTACTGCTCGTTGTCGACCGCGACGACTCGCTCGGCCCCGCGCGCCTCCGCGAGGAACGCATAGAAACCGTCAAAGGTGCCGATATCGAGGACGGAGAGCCCCTCGAAGCTCTCGGGGATAGCGGGGATCCGGTAGCGGTGATCGCGCGCAGTCCCCGGCGCGTAGATGCCCTCGGCCCTGTTGAGCGCGAAGGTGTGGAACCAATAGGGGACCTGCTCGAGGACGACGTTCGCCTCAGTCGGATCGGCCTCGATCGGCATCAGGTCGGCAACCTCGCGCTCGGCCGAGGTGAGCTCAGCGAGCGCCGTAGCCGTCCAGGCATTCAACGGGGATTCCTTCTTTCGTCAGCGGGGGCCTGAACAGCTCCCCCTATGTGTCGCGCTACGTGCCGCGCCAGGTCCCTGCCTCGGCCGGCCCAACCGATCTTACTTCCGCCTCATAGGATTCGACCCGATGGCCATCTCCACCGACGAGGTGCGTCTGATGATCGAGGCCTCGCTGCCCGGCGCGCAGGTCGAGGTGGTCGACGAGACCGGTACCCAGGATCATCTCCGCGCCATCGTCACCGCTCCCCAGTTCGAGGGCCTCTCGCGGATTGAGCAGCACAAGCTGGTCAAGAGGGCGGTCCAGACGCGCTTCGACGACGGCTCGATTCACGCGCTCTCGATCAAGACCTCGGCTCCCGGGTAGCCGGGTTTGGCGAGCGGCGTGCGTGCGTATAGTGAGTGTCGATGACTGAACCCACTCTCAAGGACAAGGTCGAGGAGCTGATCCGGGACAACCAGATCCTGCTCTTCATGAAGGGAACCCCGGACGCGCCGCAGTGCGGGTTCTCGATGCGGGTCGTAAACGTACTCGAGTCCTACGGGGTCGAGTACGCCGCGCTCGACGTCCTCCCCGCCCTCCAGCCTCTGCGCGAGGTGACGGCCGAGATCTCCGACTGGCAGACCTTCCCCCAGCTCTACGTCAACGGCGAGCTGGTCGGCGGCGCCGACATCGTCGAGGAGATGGACGAGTCGGGCGAGCTCAGCCAGCTGCTGGGCGCCGAGCGCGCGGAACCGGCTCCGCAGTCGGCGAAGCAGGAACTGCAGGCGGACGACCCGCAGCAGAGCCCGCCGATGCAGATCGAGCGCTAGTTAGACCGCGGCGGCCTGCTCGGCCGCGTCTTCCTTGACCTGGAAGCTGGAGCCGCAGCCGCAGGCTGCGACGACGTTGGGATTGTTGACCGAGAAGCCGGCGCCCTGCAGGCCGTCGACCCAGTCGACCTCGGAGCCGAAGACGAACTGCATGCTCGTCTTGTCGACGACGACCGCCACGCCCTGGTTCTCGAAGCGGTGGTCCTCCTCCTTGGGCGAGTCGAAGGCGAGGGCGTACTGGAAGCCGGAGCAACCGCCGCCGCGAACCGCAACGCGAAGGGCCTGCTCGGCCCCGTTCTCCTGCTCGCCGAGCAGCTCCTTGATCTTGCCCGCCGCCTTGTCGGTCAGCGTGATCGGCTGAGGCGTCTCACTCATCGGTGCCCATTGTAGAGGCCGTGGATCCCACCTTCGCGTCCTCGCCTGCGTAGCGCCAGTCGAGGTACTGCAGGATTCGCCGTGAGTCGTTGACGACCTCCTCGCCGTCGACGAGCACCGGCACGTAGGGCAGGTCGGTCAGCTCGACGATCTCCGGGCGCCGCGAGCGTCGGCGGCGGACTCGCTCGGTGCGGTACTCGAGCCCCAGCTTGTTGAGCCGCCGCGCGACTGCTCCACACGGGCACAGGAAGTCCGTAGGAGTGCCGCAGCGATAGAGGACTCGGCGAGGCTCGCTCATCGGTTGAAGGGAAGCAGGCTGAGAGCGCGGCCGGTGCCGCGAAGGGCGAGGTCGGTCAGGCGGTGGCCCTCAGCCCGCTCGCCGAGCTGTTCGAGCTGCCAGCGGACGGCTTCCTCGAGCGTCTCCTCGTGGGGCCGCGGCTCCCAGCCGAGCTTCTCGCGCGCCTTGTCGTTCCGGTACGTGAACCACTGCGTCCCCGAGCGGACCTCGTCCGTTGAGGTCGGCAGGCGCACGCCGAGCAGCTCCATCGACTCCACCCCCATGACGACGAGCCGGCCATGCATCCGAACGGGCGGCGTAGGGACGCCGGCGATCCGGCTCAGGTCGGCGAACAGCCTCTGCAGCGTGAAGTTCCGCCCCGTGAGCAGATACCTCTCGCCGTCCTCCCCGCGCTCGTCGGCGAGCACGTGCCCCCTCGCGACGTCTCGTACGTCGACGATGTTGATCGCCCCGTCGACGTAGCCGGGGATCCTGCGCAGCAGCAGGCGCCGGATCAGGGCATTGGAGGTCCCACTCGGGTTGGGATCGTCGGGGCCGAGCACGAACGAGGGATTGACGATCACCACGGGCAGGCCCTTCGCCGCGGCCCGCATCGCGACCAGCTCGGCATCGTGCTTGGAGTTGATGTAGGCGATGCCGAGACGGCCGACGGTGAACGGATAGTCCTCGTCGATCGTCTCCCCGGGCTTGGCCGCGCCCACCGCGCTCGAGCTCGAGGTGAGGACCGCCCGCTCGGCGCCGGCCCGCAGCGCCTCCTCGAAGACGTTCCTCGTGCCCTCGACGTTCACCTGGAAGACGCGGATCCGGTCTCGCGATCGCATGGAGGTCGTCCCTGCGACGTGGAAGACGCGCTCCACGTCCTTCATCGCCTTCCGCACGGAGTCGCGATCGGTGACGTCGCCGGTCGCCCGCTCCCACTCGATCCCCTCGAGCGGCGCGGTGTTCGCTCCCTCCCGGACCAGCAGTCGCAGCTCGTCGCCCCGGCGCGCCAGCTCCCTTACCAGATGAAGCCCGACGAAGCCCGTCCCGCCAGTGACGAGCGTCTTGGAGCCCTCCGCCATAGCGCGGGTGATGGTAGAACGCTCGGCATGCCCTCGACTGCGGTCGTCGCCGACACGACCTCATACTTGCCGCCCGAGCTGCTCGAGCAGCACGACATCCACCTGGTCAGCCTCTACGTGGGCATCGAGGGGGACCAGCAGAAGGAATCCGAGATCGACGACCTCCAGGGCTTCTACGAGCGCCTCCGGGTCTCGGACCAGCAGGTCACGACCTCGCAGCCTTCCGTCGGCGACTTCATCTCCGTCTACGAGCCGTTGCTTGCGGAGGACAGGGAGATCATCTCGATCCACATCTCCTCCGAGATCTCCGGCACGTACGAGTCAGCGATGCAGGCCCGTGAGAGGCTCACGGCCGAGGGGAAAGGCGGGGAGCGGATCGTGGTCTGCGACTCCCGGACCGGTGCTGGGGGCATGGGTCTGATGGTCCTTGGGGCGGCCAACGCCGCCGAGCAGGGCGCGAACGCCGCAGAGGCGAACGAACGAGCTGAGGCGATCCGCGGGGAGCTCAAGATCTGGTTCGCCGTCGAGACGCTCGACTACCTCCGGCGCGGCGGGCGGATTGGAGCCGCGAGGGCCTGGATCGGAACGACCCTGAAGATCAAGCCGATCCTCACCCTGGAGGACGAGATCACGCCGATCGAGCGGGTCCGGACGCGCAGCAGGGCCTTCGAGCGGCTGGTCGACTACGGGCGCCAGCGCCACGAGGCCGGCGCCGACGCTTGGGTCGTCCAGCACGTCCAGGACCCCGAGAACGCCCAGCGGTTGGTTGAGGCCTGCAAGCCGATCTTCGGCAAGGACCCGGTCTTCACCTCGGAGATCGGGCCGGTGCTCGGCGCCCACGTCGGGCCCGGCCTGCTCGGAGTCGGCGGCGTCTCGACGAAAGTGCTCGAGGGCTAGTAACGCCCGAGCCGGCGAGATCGGTCACCTAAGGTCCCTGGAGATCATGGCGATCGACATCGGTGGCATCGGGATCTGGCACCGGGGGCGCATCTGGGATGCAGCCGGCGACGAGGTCGATGAGGCGGCGGCCGAGCTCGAGGATCTCGGCTACGGAGCGATCTGGACCGGCAGCTCAGAGGCGAGCCTGGCCCGTCAGGAACGGATCCTGTCGGCAACGAGCCGGATCGTCGCCGCGACCGGGATCGTAAACATCTGGCTCAACGCGGCCGACGAGTTGTCCGGGAATTACCAGCGCCTCACGACAAAACACCCGGACCGCCTGCTGATCGGCCTCGGCTCGAGCCACGCTCCACAGGTTGAGGCCGCGGGCATCACCTACGAGCGGCCACTCACGAGGTTCCGGCGGTACCTCGACGAGCTCGACACGATGACCGAGGGGATTCCCAAGGACCATCGCATCCTCGCGGCGCTCGGGCCACGGGCGCTGTTGCTTGCCGGCGAGCGCAGCCTCGGCGCCCACCCCTATCTCGTCACCCCGAACTACACCCACGAGGCCCGCGAGCGGATCGGACCCGACGCATGGCTCGCGCCTGAGCAGAAGGTCGTGCTCGAGTCCGACCCCTCCAAGGCGCGCGAGATCGCGCGGGAGCAGCTGCCCCCCTATCTGCGACTGCCGAACTACGCGAACAACCTGATGCGGCAGGGCTTCACGGACGAGGACCTCGCCGATGGCGGCAGCGACCGCCTGGTGGACGCGCTGGTCGCCTGGGGTGATGCCGGCGCGATACTCGACCGGGTCGCGGAGCACCGCCACGCCGGAGCGAGCCACGTCAGCCTGCAGGTGCTCGGCCCCGAGGGGCTCCCGCGCCGGGAGTGGCGCCGGATCGCCGAAGCCTTCGGCAGCCGCCCTAGCGGCGACGTCTGAGAGCGATCAACCCGACCAGAGCGCCGACCACGGCCGCACCGATGGCGAGCTCGGTGCGGTGCTCCTGGATCTGGCGCTTGACGTCGGTCGCCTCGATCCAGCGGTGACGCAGGGCATCGACCGACCGCGAGAGCTCCTCGCGCTGCTGCACGATGTCGCGGCGGATCTGCTCGGCCGACCGCGTCCCCGGCGGCGGAGGCATCCAGCGCCCGTTGCCTCGGGTTTGAAGCGTTCGCTGTGCGGGGGTGCTCACGATCCCTCCTCCTGTCCGTCTCCTCCGTCGAAGGCCGCCTTGATCTCCTTCGCTTCCTCGATCGCCATGTCCGGGGTCGGGGGCGCACCGCGCTTGAACGAGCGCCACGCGAACAGCCCGGCGGCGGCGCCGATCAGCAGGAAGAGCGCGGCCTCGACGAAGAAGCCGGCCCAGAAGTTGTCGAAGACGAGGTCGTTGAGGAGCCAGGCGAAGCCGTGCATCGCAAGCAGCAGGGCGAAGATGGCGAAGATCCCCGCGGCGAGCCCGGCGACCGAGCCCTGCAGGAGGCGGTTGAACTTCTCCGTGACCTCGGTCTTGGCGAGCTCGATCTCCTCGCGGATCAGGACCGAGGCGCGGTCCGAGACCTCGAAGACGAGCTCGCCGACGGTCATGTCCTCGGGCGCCTTGGCGCCGTTGCCCGTCGGCGGCGGTGCCTGCTGCGACGGGGGCTCGGCCGGCTGGCCGGGGCCCGAGGCCGGGGTTGACTCGCCGTCCGTCACTCGGGTGGATCCTCGTTGAAGACCCGCCGCCAGATCACCTCGGAGAGCCTGTGAGCGGCGACGGTCGCCAGGGCTCCGGTCCCCGCGAGCAGCCCGGCCCAGATCAGTCGCCTCATGATTTCGCTCTGCATGCTCGCTTCGCCTTCCTTAAACGGGTTGCGCCTCTCGGCGCACCCTCGCACAAAGTGTCTCGCGCTACCCGGGCTCTTGCGCGGAGTAAACCAACTCGGCGCCTCGCCCGTTTGGCGACTCGCCCGTGCGCTCGGCGTAGGTCGCCCAGCGCTCGAAGAACGTCCTGTAGACGGCGTGGGTCCACTGCGGATCCGCGGCCTCCAGCAGGCCGTGTGACCCCGCCGGCAGGATCCAGACCCGGACCAGGTCGTTGCCCTCGGCGGCCTCCGCGAGCTGCCTGCCCTGCTCGACCTTGATGATCGGGTCGTCCTCGGGATGGAGGATGAGCAATGGCACCATCGCGTTCCGGACGTGGTCGACGCCCCGGGCGTGGGTCCAGATCTCCTCGGCGCTGACGCCGTAATAGGGCGCCGAGACGAACTCCATGACCCGATCCATGTCCTCGGCCTCCGGCGGCCAGCGGCCGGAGCGGACCCGGGAGATCAGCGCCGCCTCGAAGGCCCGGTGAAGCAGGTAGCGAGGATGGTCCCGGGGCACGTCCTCCGAGAGACGCGCCCAGGCCTCCTTTGGCACGGCCGGTGGCGAGACGGCAAGGATGCCGCCATCGAGGTCGGTGGTGGTCGCCTCCTGGTCGCAGGCGTTGAGCACCGAGCTGCCGCCGAGCGAGATGCCGAGCGCGCCCACGCTGGTCGAGCCGAGCTCCTTCATGTAGGCGGCGAGGGCGAGCACGTCGAGCCCCTCCTTCCACCCGCCGGTCGAGGGTGCCGGGCTGGTCAGCTCGGTCATGCCGAAGCTGCGCAGATCCAGGGCCGCGACATTGAATCCCCACTCGTAGAAGGCCCGGACGGCGATCTGGCGGACGTAGTCGAAGCGGCTCGAGGTGAACAGGCCGTGGACCACGATCAGGCCCGGGCGCGCGGCCTCCTGGACCGCGATCGACGCCGCGATCCGCTCGCCGTCGGCGCCCTCGACGATGTGGTCCTTGAACTGGCCCGGGTAGCGGTAGCCGATCACCGCGCCCTCGCGGTGCTGGGCGACGACGAAGTTGGAGATGTCGGCGAACCCGCGGCGCAGCTCGGCGAAGTTCGAGTGCCTCAGGTGGTTGGGGATCTGCTCGAGATCCGTCATCAGGGCGGCCATGCTCCGCTCGCACTCGGGCGGGACCGGCAACGGCCGCTTGCCGCGGGCCTCGAACCCCCGCAGGAGATCCCTGATCCGCCCGCCGATCAGCTGACCGAAGACCCAGAGCGGCAGCAGGACGATCCCCATCAGGACGTTGGCGAGCTTGGCGGCGCCGTGCAGGACGCGGTCCTGGCGCTCGGTCCTGGCGAGGCCTTCCCACATACGGTCGCGTCAGCCTGCCACGGCGTCGCTGACCGGCCGCGGCTCGAGGCCGTCGCAGATCGTGCCGATCACCAGCTGCTTGGCGCGCTCGTAGTCCGCGTCCGTGCCCGGGATGGAGCCGAAGATCCAGCCGGTGAGGAGCTGCTCGATCGCACCGTAGAAGACCATCGCCGCGAAGTTGGGGTCGACGTCGTCGCGGAACTCGCTCTTGGCTTGCGCATCGGAGACGATCTCGGCGACGAGGTCATAGGCCTTCCGGATCTCGGGGAGGTGGGTCCTGCCGAAGGAGTTGGCCGCCCTTGTGACCTCGACGATGATCACCTTCATCAGCTCGGGCTCGTGCCGGTAGGACTCGATGATGAAGTTGGCGACGCCGGCGAGCTTCTCGCGCGGCGGGTCATCGCTGGCGCGGATCTCCTGACTCGCCTCGACCAGCAGCGCCCAGCGCTCCGTGAAGAGCTCGTTGAGCATCTGGTCCTTCGAGTTGAAGTAGTGGTAGACGAGGCCGTAGGCGACGCCGGCCTCGGTCGCGACATCGGAGACCCGCGCCGAGTGAAAGCCCTGGCGGGCGAACACCGTGATCGCGGCGTCGAGGATGGCGCGGCGCTTGTCCGGGGCCGGGGCCTGAGCCTGGGCCATCAGGGCGCCCCCACGAGGGCGTCCTCGGGCCAGCGATAGGCCTCGGGCCGCCGGTGGCGGAGGGAGGGCAGCTTCTCACGCGTTTCGTCCTGGAGGGAGAAGTCAAGGTCGGCCGAGACGAAGCACTCCGTGTCGGGCGCCTGCGCCAGTACCACACCCCACGGGTCGACGATCATCGAGCGTCCGAAGCTGCGGTAGTGCGGCGGGGCGAAACCGATCTGGCCCGCCGCCACCAGAAAGACCTGGTCCTCGATCGCGCGGGCCCGGATCAGCACCTCCCAGTGGTCTCGTCCGGTGCGCTCGGTGAACGCGGACGGGACGGTGATCACGCGAGCGCCCCGGAGCGCGAGGATCCGGTAGAGCTCGGGGAAGCGCAGGTCGTAACAGATGGTCAGCCCGACCTTCGTCCCGTTCGCATCGCCGACTGAGATCTGATCGCCGGCCTCCTCGATCTCCGACTCCCGGTAGGAGACGTCCGCGACCTCGACGTCGAACATGTGGATCTTGCGGTAGACGGCGAGCCGCTCGCCGCCGGGCCCGAACATGACGGAGGTGTTGGCGAGCTTCTCCTGGTCCGGAACCAGCTCGGGCACGCTGCCCGCCACCAGGAAGATGCTGAGCTCGCGCGCCCATCCGGCGGCCGCGCTCAGGGAGGGGCCGTCTATCGGCTCCGCGCGGGACCGAATCGACTCCGGAGGGCCGAGAACGGTCCACTTCTCGGGCAGTACCACCAGCTCCGCCCCGTCCCCCGCGGCCGCGCGAACCAGCCGCTCGGCGACCTCGAGATTGCGCTCGTAGTGGTCGGTCGAATTGAGCTGTACGGCGGCGGCGCGCATCGGTTGACTGACCAGTCAATCTAGAGGGTAAGCGACTGATCAGCGGGTAAGCGACGCCAGATGCTTCGACGGCTGCTTCCACGCACGCGCTCGGCCTTCGAGTCGCGCACCCAGGTATGGCGCGAGGTCGGATTGGGCTCCGAGATCGATCCAGCCGCCGCCCGGCGCAGCAAGGGGGGCGCACTGGTGATCGTCGTGCTGATCGCGGCCGTCCTCTTCGCCTTCACAGAGCGAAAGACCCTGTTCCCGGGCTATGGGCCGGAGGTTCGGGTCGCAACGGTCATCCTCCTCGTCCTCCTGGGCTGGGGTCTCGCCCGATCGCTTGCCCGCGGCTTCGCCCCGATGCTCTATCGCCGGCTGGAGCCGGGGACCGCCGGAACCGTCGGCTTCATGCTCCGCTTGCTGACGATCGTGCTGGCCACGGTCGTCGCCCTTCGGATCGCCGGGCTTGAGGCGGGCACGCTCGCGATCGGCGGCGGGTTCACCGCGGTCGTGATCGGTCTCGCCGCCCAGCAGACGCTGGGCAACATGCTCGCCGGCCTGGTACTGATCACCAACCGTCCCTTCCGGGTGGGAGAGCGGGTCAGGCTGCAGGCCGGACCGCTCGCCGGGCAGGTCGAGGGCGTGGTCGGGCAGCTCGGGCTCTTCTACACGACGCTGGTCAGCGGCGCCGATCGCATCCTGGTGCCCAATGGAGTCCTGATCCAGTGCGCCGTCACCCCTCTGCGAGAGCCCGAGCGAGTCGAGTTCCGGGCGCGCTTCGGGGCCGAGACCAGCCCGCGCGAGGTGCAGGAGATGATCGAGGACGAGATCACGGTGCCGCTCCGCTACCCACCGCACATCGGCGTTGAGGAGCTCGATCGCGACGACGTCGTGGTCCGCATCGTGGCGACGCCGTTGAACCCGCCTGACGGCGCGAAGCTCGCCGAGGAGGTCCTCGCGGGCGTCCGCAGCAGCGACGGCGCCGACGCGGAATCCAACCAAGGCCGCAACGGTGGCCGGCAGGGCAACGGCAATGGAGGGCCTGGCCCGACATAGGATGCGCCGATGCGCGTCCTGGTCACCGGCGCCACCGGCAAGGTCGGCCATGCCATCGCGTTGGCGCTGCTGGAGCGAGGCGAGCAGGTCCGCGCCCTCGTCCGCGACCCGAAGCGCGCGGCGACCATCCTGCCGGCCGGCGTAGAGCCGACCCCGGGCGACGCCACGGATGCCGACAGCCTCGCCGCGGCCGTCGAGGGCTGCGAGCTGGTCTTCAACGCCATGGGAATGCCGGAGCAGTGGGTCAAGGACGAGGCGATCTTCGACCGGGTCAACGCCGTGGGCAGCGGCGCGCTAGCGGGCGCGGCGAGGCGGGCGGGCGTCAGGCGCTTCATCCACACCTCCACCCACGACGTCTTCCACGCCGAGACCGGTGAGCAGTTCGACGAGACCAAGGTCGCGGACTATCCAAAGGGAACGGCGTACGAGCGCTCCAAGCAGCGCGCCGAGGAGCTGGTGCTCGCCGAGCGGCAGGGCATGGAGGTCGTGATCCTCAACCCCTCCGGCGTCTACGGCCCGACGCCGTCGCCCACCCCATCGTTCGAGAACCAGGTGTTCGAGCCGGTGGTGCGCAAGCGTCTTCCGGCGGTGCCGCCGGGTGGGACGGGCTACGCCTTCGTCGACGGGGTGGCCGCCGGCCACCTGCTCGCCGCCGAGAAGGGGAACGACGGCGATCGCTACATCCTGGCCGACGGCTACGCGGACTTCCGCGAGCTGGCCGAGACGGCCAAGCGGATCGCCGGGCGCGGCCGGGTCCCGCCGACGATGCCGGTCCCGGTCGCGAAGGGCGTGGCCGCCGTCGGCGCGGGGATCTCGCGGGTCATCCGGCGCCCTCCGCTGCTCCCCAAGGGCCAGCTCGAATACATCCTCTGGCAGGCGAGGCCGGATTCGTCGAAGGCACAGCGGGAGCTCGGCTGGGAAACGACACCCCTCGATGAAGGGGTGCGCCGGACCCTGCACTCGATGGGCCTGCTCGAGGACTGAGTTGGCGAGTTACTCACGCCCGTCCGTGAGGAACTCACCAACCGATCACTTGAGTCGCCCGACGCCGGGGATGAAGCGGCCAACGCGAGAGGCGTAAGCCCCATATTCCGTGCCATGTGTTCGGACCAGGTACGGCTCTTCGACGGCCCGGACCTGTAGCTCGAGGCCGAGGAAGACCACGGCGATCGCCACGATCCCCAGCCAGGTGGGGACCATCAGGGCAAGCCCGGTCCAACCGGCGATCATCGCGGCGTAGATCGGGTTGCGGACCAGTGAGAACCACCCGCCGGTCACCAGATCTGTCCGCTCCTCATCGCTGACCCCGATCCGCCATGACTCCCCCATGCCGAGCTGCGCGGCAAAGACCGCCAGACCGCCCGCGGCGGCCAGCACGATGCCGAGTGCGTGCAGCGCGTCGGTGTCCACCGCCGAGATCGGATCGAGGACATCGTTCAGGACCAGTACCGGCGATGCGATCCCGATCGCCATCCCAGCGACGAAGAGGATCCCGCTTAGCCAATCGAGGGGGCCGGCGTCGCGGCGGAGGCCGATCAGGCCTGTCTTGCCAGTCCGGCGCCACTGGATCGCGATTCGGACCAAGCCCGCGAGCCCGAAGAAAACCGCGAGCATCGCGAGGGCGAGCTGCGCCACCGCGCGCTAGTCGCCGCCGCTGTTGCCGCCGGAATCGGAGGAGCCGCGGCGGCGCTCGAGCTCCGCCACGAGCGCCTTGGTGTGCATGGCGGCGAGCAGGTCGTTGAGCGGCTGGTTCCCGGCCTCGATCAGCGCCATCGCCTGATCGGGGTCCATCTCCCCCGCGAGCCGTTCCATCAGCACGTCGACCTCCTGCTTCACCAGGTCGGCCATCGATTCCTTGTAGCGCAGGGTGTCGTAGACGGTGAAGCCGATCCGCTCCTCATAGCCCCCGGCTCGGAAGCGGCTGATCGCCTCGACGATGCGGACGTCGGTCGGCGAATAGCCCTTCTTGTCCGGGGTGAGCACGTCGAGCTCGGCGAGCCGGTCGAGCACGTCCTGGGGTAGGTCGTAGCGGTGGCGCACCTCGGCGGCGCTGACCCGCTCACTCTCGCCGGCGAGCGCGTGCTCGAGCAGCTTGTCCCCGAGCTCGATCAGCGCCCTGGCGCGATCGGGATCCTCCTCGAGCAGGTCCTTGATCACCCGCAGGGGCATGTAGCGCTCCTCCTGAAGCTGCTTGATCATGCGGATTCGGTCGACGAAGTCGGCGGGGTAGTAGGCCATGTTGCGGGAGGTCTTGACGGGCTCAGGAAGCAGGCCCTCGCGCAGGTAGTGCTTGATCGTGGCCGCCGAGACGCCGGACGCCCGCGCGAGCTCGCCCATGCGAAGCATCTCCTCACTCTGTGCCTCTGCTGCGCTCATGCCAGGAACTGCTCCTGCGGCTGGCCGGCCTCGGGGCCCTTCGCCGCCCCTGACTCCTCCAGGGCCTGGATCTCCTCCGCGGAATAGCCCGCGTCAGCGAGCACCTCCGCGGTGTGCTCGCCGAGGGCGGGCGCCGGCCGCTCGATGCCCGCCGGCGTTCGCGAGAGCTTGATCGGGAAGCCGAGCTGCTTGATCTCACCCATTTCGGGCTGCTCGTAGGAGACGACCATCTCGCGCTCGTGGACGAGCTCGGACTCGAGCGCCTCGTCGAGATCGAGAACCGGCTCGATCATCGCGTCGTGCTCGTCGTTGAACGCCTTCCACTCGGCGCGCGTCTTCGTCTTGAAGACGTCGGCGATCTGCTGGTGGGCCTCGGATCCGGGCTTCTCGAATTGCTTCTCGATCAGGTCCGGCCGATCGACTCCCTGGCAGAACCGAGCCCAGAACTTCGGCTCAAGCGCGCCGCAGGTGACCCAGCCGTCGGCGGCCTCATAGGGCCGGTAGCAGACGATTCCACCGGAGAGCATGATGTTGCCGCGCTGCGGCACCTCTCCGGAGCCGAAGTAGCGACCGGCCTCCATCACCAGCCAGGCGAGGGAGCCGTCGGTCATCGAGATGTCGACCATCTGGCCCTCGCCGCCCCGCCGCGCCTCCTGAAGCGCCGCGAGGATCCCGACAGCCGCCATCAACCCGCCGCCGCCGAGATCGGCGATCTGCGCCCCGGACTGGATCGGCGGGCCACCCGCCTGTCCGGTCAGCCCGAGGACGCCGTTCAGCCCCAGGTAGTTCATGTCGTGCCCGGCCCGGTCGCGATTTGGCCCGTCCTGGCCGTAGCCGGTGATCGGGCAGTAGACGAGCGCAGGGTTCGCCTGGCGCAGCACCTCGTAGCCGACACCGAGGTTGTCGAGCACCCCGGGACGGAAGCTCTCCACCAGCACGTCGGCGGACTCGGCCAGCTTGATCAGCGCCTGGCGGCCGCCCTCCTGCTTGAGATCGAGCCGGACCGAGCGCTTGTTGCGGTTCAGCGAGAGGTAGATCGCCGAGCGGGTGCCGAGCGGCGTGTGCTCGTCGGAGCCGTAGTAGGGCGGGGCCCAGCGCACGTAGTCGCCCTGGCCCGTGTCCTCGACCTTGATCACGTCCGCGCCGAGGTCGGCGAGCAGCAGCGTGCAGAAGCCGCCGGGCAAGAGCCGGGTGAGGTCGAGGATCTTGACGTCCTCGAGCGGCCGGCTCACGCCTTGGCCTCCTCACGCTTCGGGACACCGAGCAGCTCCCGGGCCTCGGCGACCGTGGCGGGGCGGCGACCGACGTCCTCGGCCATCTGCCGCGCCTTGGCGATCAGCTCGCCGTTGGATTTCGCCATCTCGCCGTTCGGCAGGTAGAGGTTGTCCTCGAGCCCGGCCCTGACGTTGCCGCCGAGGTTGAGCGCGGCGGCGAGCAGCTTCCACTGGTCGCGAGAGACGCCGATCACCTGCCAGTTGTTCGGGCCCTCCGCCCCGCCCGGGATCTGCTCGGACATGAAGGCGACGTTCCGCGCGTTCGGCCTGATCCCGCCGTTCACCCCCATCACCAGGGAGATCTGCAGAGGCGGCTCGAGCAGGCCCATGTCGAGGAACGGATCGAGGTTGGCGACGTGCCCGGCGTCGAAGCACTCGTGCTCGGGCTGGATCCCGAGCTCGTTCATCTCGGTGAGGAAGGCCGTGATCGTGTCGAAGCTGTTCTCGAAGACGGCCTTGAAGACGAAGTCCTTGCGGCGGCGCGAGTACTTCGCGTAGTTCATCGAGCTCATGTTGAGAGCGGCGACGTCAGGCCGGAGCGCGCGCAGGTACTCGAGCCGCTTCTCGATCGGCACCCCGATCGCGCCCGTGGAGTAGTTGATGATCACGTCGTCGACCTCGGCCCGGATCGCCTCGGTGATCGCCTGGAAGTCCTCGATCTCGTAGGAGGGCGTGCCGTCCGGGGTGCGGGCGTGGATGTGGATCTGCGAGGCGCCCTCGTCGACGGCACGCCTGGCCTCAGCGGCGTACTCCTCCGGCGTGTAGGGGATTGCCGGGCACTGGTCCCGGTTGGCGATCGCCCCCGAGATCGAGTTGCTGATGATCACCGGGTCCTCGAAGCGGCTCATGTGGCGCCTCCGACGGCGGCTACTTCCACGTACACCGCTGGATCTCCGCGACCGCCCAGGGTCGCGTAGTAGATGCGGCGGGCCAGGCCGTAATTTGAACGCAGCGCGGCCTCAGCCTCCGCCTCCTGCTCCGCGGCCAAGATCCGCGCGCGACCCTCGGCCAGGGGCCCCATGGGCTTACCGCGGAAGCTGCACGGGCCCAAACGAACATGGGGGTCGCGCCGGATGCGCTTCAGCTTGGCGTTGCGGGACCGGGTATTGAAGTAGACGCGTCCGCGGTCCAAGCCGAACCAAACCGGCGTCGGAATCGGCTCACCCGACCGGCGAAAGCTGACGAGCAGCGCGTACTTGTGCCCTGCGAGCGAGGAGAGATCCGGTGCGGTACCTGGCCGACTTGCCGCCTGGAACGCCTCCGGGGAACGGAGTCCATCGAGGAACCTGTTCAGCCTCCGGGCGAGTTTCACCCGCCACCTCCGGCGGCGCTCCGCACCGCGTCCGCGAGCTCTTGCAGAGCGGCGCGCTCCTCGTCGCTCGGCTTGATCGGCAGCTGGATGCCGTACGAGTCGCCCTTTTCGGGGTTGCTCAGGACGTTCAGGTAGTCGCCGTCGAATTCCACCTCGTCGATCAGCTCGATCGGCATCCGGTAAACGGTGGTATCGGCAAAGCCGAGTGCCTCGAACACCACGCCGTCGAAGCTGACCACCCCGGCGTAGGCGGGATTCTCGTTTGCCAGATAGACCCTGTTGCCGTCGCTCATACCGGCATCACCCCGTGCTTCTTCCAGGGCCGCTCGATTCGCTTGTTGGCCGCCATCCGCAGCCCGCGGATGATCGTCGGCCGCGTCTCGCGCGGGTCGATGATGTCGTCGATCATCGCGTTGCCCGCCGCGATGTAGGGGTCGATCTGCTCGCGGACCGCCTCCAGCATCTTCTCCCGAGTCTCGTCGGGGTTGTCCGAGGCCTCAATCGCCGATCGGCCGATGATGTTGACCGCCCCCTCCGCGCCCATCACCGAGATCTCGGCCGAGGGCCAGGCGACGATCAGGTCGGGCTCGTACGCCTTGCCGTTCATCACGTAATAGCCCGCGCCGTAGGCCTTCCGGACGACCACGGTCACCTTCGGGACCGTCGCGCGCGAGACCGCGTAGAGCATCTTGGCCCCGTGGCGGATGATCCCGGCGTGCTCGACCTTGGAGCCGACCATGAACCCGGGCACGTCCTGCAGGAAGACGAGCGGGATGTTGAAGGCGTCGCAGAGGTTGATGAAGCGGGCGGCCTTGTCGGCTGAATCGTTCTCGAGGATTCCTCCGAGCTGCTTCGGCTGGTTCGCGACGATTCCGACAGGCTGCCCGCCGAAGCGGGCCAGGCAGGTGATGATCGTCTTCGCGAACTTCGGCTTGATGTCGAAGAATTCGCCGCCGTCGGTGATCTCCCGGATCACGTCGTACATGTCGTACGGATGCCGGGCTGACTCCGGGACGATGTCGAGCAGCTTCTCCGACATCCGGTCCTCCGGGTCCTCCGACTCGCGAAGGGGAGGGCGCTCCTCGCAGTTGGCGGGGAAGTAGGAGAGGTAGTCCTTGACCGCCTGGATGCACTCCGCATCGTCGGCCACCTCGAGGTCCCCGACGCCCGACTTGCGGCAGTGGACCTTGGCGCCGCCGAGGTCCTCCATCGAGATGTCCTCGCCGGTGACCGCCTTGGTCAGGTGCGGCCCGGCCAGCGCCATCGCGCCCTGGCCGACCACCATCGGCACGAAGTCGGAGAGTGCCGGGATGTACGCGGTCCCCGCCGCACAGGGCCCGAGCATGGCGGCGACCATCGGGATCACGCCGGACATCACCACCTCCTCCTGGAAGAGGTGTCCGGAGCCGGCGAACAGCGACCCCGCGGCCTCCTGAATGCGGGCGCCCGCGGAGTCGAGCAGCCAGATGAACGGCATCCGCTTGGACAGCGCCATCTCGCGGAGGCGAGCGACCTTGAGCTCGCCGGTCATTCCCATCGAGCCCGCCATCACGGTGAAGTCGTAGGCGGCGATGCAGGAGCGTCGGCCGTCGACGTCGCCCCAGCCCGTGATCACGCCGTCCGCCGGCGCCTCCCGCCCCTGCATGTTGCGCTGGCTGAAGTGGGGTCTCCCGTGGATGCCCATCTCCACGAAGGTGCCGGGATCGCAGAGCAGGTCGATGCGCTCGCGGGCGGTCAGCTTGCCGCGCTCGTGCTGCAGCGCGATCTTCTCTTCGCCGCCGCCGAGCTTGGCCTGATCGCGGCGCTCGTGGAGGTCCTCGGTGAGGCCCTTCATGCCGGTCTCCTCGCCGGCCTCGACCTTCTCGGGAGCCTCCTTCGCTTCCCCTGAATGCTTGGTCTCGTCGGTGGCGGCCATCAGTGTCCCTTCCATTCGGGCTCACGCTTCTCGAAGAAGGCGGAGACCCCCTCCTTGATGTCCTCGGTCGAGAAGGTGAGCGAGAGCTGTGAGCGCAGGTACTCGAGCGCGTCATCGAGCGCCATGTCCTGCTGGCGGTACATCGCGTCGTGGCCGAGCCGCATCAGCACCGGGCTCTTCGAGGCGAGCTTGCCGGCCCAGTCCTGGACGGCGTCGTGGAACTCGCCCGCCGGGACGACCTTGTTCGCGAGCCCGTACTCGACGGCCTGCTCTGCCGAGATCTGCTCCCCCAGGAGCATCATCTCGTTGACCTTCTTCCGCGGGACGTTGCGGTAGATGATCGACATGACCATGTAGGGGAACGCGCCAACGTTGATCTCGGGCGTCCCGAACCGCGCGCCCTCCTTCGCGATCAGCAGGTCGCAGGAGAGGGCGAGGCCCATACCGCCCGCGAGCACATGGCCGTTGGCGGCGCAGAGCGAGGGCTTGCCGAGCCGCGGCATCAGCCGGAAGTAATCGAGGAAGAGGTCGGAGGCGAAGTGCTTGTCGACCAGGGGAGCGTCCGCCGCGAAGCCGCCCAAATCGGCGCCGGCGCAGAAGACCTTGTCGCCCGCGCCGGTGAGGACAACGGCCCGCACCTCCTGGTCATCCCGGACGCGCTTCATCGCCTCGACCAGCGCCGAAAGTAGCTCGCCGTTGAGTGCGTTGCGCTGGTCGGGACGGTTCAGGGTGACCGTCGCCACCCCGTCCTTGACGTCGTAGAGGAGCTCGTCCGCCATCGGCCGGGGAGCCTAGTGGATCTAGTCTCAAATGGGAAGTGCTACGTCCTACTGTCCACTTGTAAACGAATATTCGGGTGTGCCTGGGCGAGTTGAACCAACCTCAATAAATTGGACACATATAGGGGACCCGGTCTGTACGCTCACGGTGCAGTGGAGGCCAAGACAGCTACCCGTGTCCCGACAAACGTCCAGGTGGACACGACGCGGGTGCCCACCGGCCCCGCGCATCTCCCACCTGGCCCGCGCAAACCCGTCCTCGCCCAGACGCTGAGCTACGTCCGGGACCCCTTCACCTTCCTCGAGCGCTGCCAGGAGCGCTACGCGGTCGACGGATCGGTGACGATCAACATCCTCGGGTTCGGGCAGACGGTCTGGGTCACCGATCCCGAGCTGATCCATGAAGTCTTCGCCCGGGACGACGAGATGCCTCTGAGCCCGGCCGGGAACCTTGTCAAGCCGATCTTCGGAACCAAGTCGGTCACCGGGCTCGACGGCCACGCGCACCTCCAGCGGCGCAAGCTGCTGCTCCCTCGCTTCCACGGTGAGCGCATGGGTGCTTTCGAGGCAGGCTTCCGGCGCGCCTCCGACCGACTAATCGAGCGCTGGGAGGAGGGCTCCGAGTTTGAGCTCCACCCGGAGATGTACCGGCTGACCATGGACTATCTCTTCGAGACGCTGATCGGGGCGAAGGATCGCGATTACGTGGACGAGCTGACCAACGCCTCCGAGGGGCTGATGGCGATGATGAGCCTCTGCGCGGTCGGCGATTGGGTACGTCACGACCTCGGTCCCTTCTCGCCGTGGTTCTACTTCCTGCGCCGCCGCCGTCGTCTGGACAAGCTCCTCTACGGTGAGATCGCCGCGCATCGCAAGGCCGTGGCAGATGGAACGGCCGGCGACGACGTCCTGACGATGCTGATCGAAGCCGAGACGGAGGACGGCTCTGGGCTCACGGACGAGGAGATCCGAGACGACCTCGTCGCCCTGATCGTCGCGGGCAGCGAGACGACTGCCACGGCTCTCGCCTGGTCCTTCGACCTGATCCTCCACCGACCGGGAGTGAGGCAGCGGATCGTCGCGGAGGCGGAGCTCGGTGAGTCGAAGTACACCGATTCGGTCATCAAGGAGTCCCTGCGGCTGCGGCCCCCGGTCATCGCAGCGGGACGCGTGACCGCGAAGACGGTCGACCTGGGACCCTGGCGAATCCCCGAGGGTGTCCGGATCTGGACGCCCATGAGCCTGATTCAGCGGGATCCCGAGGCCTATGAGAACCCCAACGAGTTCCGCCCGGAGCGGTTCCTCGAGGGAAAGCCACCGGCGTACATGTGGATCCCGTTCGGCGGCGGGGTCCGCCGCTGTCTGGGTGCACCTTTCGCGCTGCTCGAGATGCGAGTCGTGCTGCAGACGGTCCTCTCGCGACTGATGCTGACGCCGCTGAGCGAGAGCGTGGAGCGCACTCGCGCCGAGGGGGCCATCATCGTCCCGGCCGGTGGCGTTCGGGTCCGAGTCGATGGCACCCGCGTCGCGGAGCGGCGCGAGAGTCATCCGCTCGATGAGCTGCTGAGCCAGAGCGCACGCGAACCAGCGCCGAGGGACCACCAGCGGGCCTAAACCCTCGGCTAGCAACCGCGGATCCGCCCGATTTGCGGCATATAGTGAGCAAGTGAGGGTCCTAGGGGGCTTCTCTTATCTCCATCGTCGCCTGATCGTCGCGATCGCCGTGGTCGCGGCCGGCGGTGCGGCGTTCCTCGGTTCCTCTGTCTTCGACCGGGCTCAGCCCTTCGGGTTCACCGACCCGGACTCCGAGAGCTCGCGCGCGTATGACCTGATCGAGAACGCGACGGGCGAGCAGGCGGTGCCTGCCGTGCTCCTCCTGGTGACCCCGGGCCGATCGGCTCAAAGCCCCGAAAGCCGGGCGTACCTCGCCAGGGTCGCGCGGACCCTGGCGGACATCCCGGGGATCGTTCGCGTCAATACCCCCGCCCAGGACCCGGCGCTCGTCTCTGACAGTGGCACTCAGGCTCTGGTCGAGGGGTTCGCGAGCCGATCGGTCGACAACCTTTCGGACATCGGCGAGGACGTGGATTCCGCCTTCGACGGCAACGGAGCAGTCGAGGTCGGGGGGACGGCCGTCGCCTCGGTCCAGCTCAATGACACCACGGAGAGCGATCTCCGCCGGATAGAGCTGTACGCGGCTCCATTCATCCTGCTGATCTCGCTGCTCGTCTTCAGGAGCCTGGTCGCGGCTGTCCTGCCGCTCGTCGTCGGCGGACTCTCGATCGCCTTCACGCTTGCCGCCCTGCGACTCCTCAGCGAGGTGATGACCGTCGACATCTTCGCCCTGAACGTGGTCACGGTCCTCGGGCTCGGCCTGGCCATCGACTACAGCCTCTTCATGGTGTCCCGGTACCGAGATGAGCTGGAACGCTCCGGTCCGGGCCTGAAGACCATGTGCGACACCGTCGGGCCGATCGGCCGGATGGTCAGCTTCAGCGCCGGGACCGTTGCGGTCGCCGTCGCCTCCCTCTGCATCTTTCCGCAGCCCTTCCTGTACTCGACCGGGGTCGGCTGCGCGGTGGTCGCCCTGGTCTCACTGCTCGTGGTGATCCTCGTGCTGCCCGCGATCCTCGGCCTGCTGGGGACGCGGATCAATGCCCTGAGCATCTCCGGTCCGACGCCGGTTCACGGCTCGCCCTTCTGGCGGCGCATCGGCCAGATCGTTCAGGCCAGGCCCGGGGTCATCGCGCTCGCGGTCGCGGCCGTGATGCTGATCGCGGCGCTGCCCGTGAGCCGCATCGAGCTCACCCGGGCGGACGCGCGGGTTCTGCCCCGAGACAACAGCGCCCGTCTCGTGGACAGCGCCGTGCGGGCGAACTTCCGGAACGACCCGGCGGACTCGATCCTGCTCGTCCAATCGGGCACCTCCAGCTTTCAGCGGTACAGGATCAAGAGCAAGCCGCCGATCACTGGCGTTGACCCCCCGCAGGTCCTTCCCGGAGGCGTGAGCGTGGTCGAGGTCCATATGAACGCCGACCCGAACTCCGACGTCGCGACGAACGTGGTCAAGTCGATCCGCGGGAGCGGCCTTGGGGCGTCGACCCTGGTCGCGGGCGCCAGCGCCGAGCTGGTGGACCAGCGCGCCAGTCTTCGCTCGCATCTGCCGTTGGCGGTGGCGATCGTCATCGCCAGCACCCTGATCGCGATCCTGCTGCTGACGGGTTCGGCCGTGCTCGCCCTGGTGACGCTGGTGGTGAACATGCTCACCATCGGCGTCGCCCTGGGGGTCCTGGTGCTGGTCTTCCAGGACGAGAGGTTCGAGTCGCTCCTCGTCTACAGCGGGGTGGGAGCGCTCGACATCTCTGTGCCGATCCTGCTGTTCGCGGTCATCTTCGGGTTATCCACCGACTACAGCGTGTTTCTCCTCAGCCGGGTCGCGGAGGCCCGCGAGACGGAGCCGGGTCCGCGAGCGATCGCCCTGGGACTGGAGCGAAGCGGCCGGATCATCACCGCCGCCGCGATCCTGTTCGCGGTGGCGATGGGCTCCTTCGTCTTCTCCCAGATGGTGTTCATCAAGGAGGTGGCCGTCGGAACCGCCCTCGCGGTCCTCATCGACGCCACGCTGGTCAGGGCGTTCCTGATGCCCGCCTTGATGCAGCTCTGCGGGGAAGTCGCCTGGTGGTCGCCGGGTCCGCTCGCGCGATTGGCGCGTCTCAGACCTTGACCATGGCCGAGTCACGCTTCAGCACATGCAGGAGAGCGTCGACGACGCGCTCGTCGAACTGGGTGCCGGCGCTCTTCCGGAGCTCCTGCCGAGCGGCCCTCTCACCGATCGAGCGGCGATACACGCGGTCGCTCGTCATGGCCTCGTACGCGTCGCCCACCGCGAGGATCGCGGCCTCGAGGGGAATCTCCTCCGACTTCAGGCCCTTCGGATAGCCCGATCCATCCGGGCGCTCGTGGTGAGCGAGGATCCACTCGCGAACGTCATCGAGCTCTCCGCCCACGAGGATCCTCGCGCCCAGCTCCGGATGCCGGCGCATCTGATCCATCTCATCGTCCGTGAGCCTGCCCGGCTTGCCGAGGATCGAGTCCGGCACACCGATCTTGCCGATGTCGTGGAGGATCCCCGCGAGCCGCACCCGCTGGACCCGGGCTTCATCGAGGCCGAGCTCCCGCGCCATCATCTCGCACACCAGCCCCACCGTCTGGCTGTGCTTGGCCGTGTAGGAATCGCGCTGGTCGAGCGCCTCGGCGAGGCCGAGCACCGTCGCCAGCTGTGCCTGGCTCTCGACGCTCCGCTTGCCGGCGACCGCGCCGACCGTGCTGGTCACCTCGGGGCTGTAGATGACGGCCCTGTCGCGACCGAGGGCCTTCGCCGCCTGCAGCGCCCGGTCGGCGACCGCGACGAGCTCGGGCGGGTCGGAGGCGTGACCGGGGAACTCCGCGACACCCGTCGAGGCGGTGATGCCCTGCGGGGTGCCGAGCATCGATCCCCGCATCCGGGAGAGGATCTTCTCCGCCAGGAGGAACGCACCGTTGCCGTCGATCTGCGGCAGCAGCACCGCGAACTCCTGACCACCGGAGCGGGCGACGGTGTCGATCAACCGGGTCGAATCCTTGATCAGGATCGCAAGCTCCTGAAGGATCTTGTCTCCGCCGCTGATGCCGAGCCGCTCGTTGAGCGATTTGAAGTGATCGATGTCGATCAGCAGCAGGCTGACCGGCCGCTCGTCGGACCGCGCGCGCTCGACCTCCTTCTCGAGGGCCTGCTGGAGGCCCATCCGGTTCGGCAGCGCCGTCAGCGGATCGGTCCTCGACGCCTCGACCAGCCGACCCATCAACCGCTCGACGCGCTGGCGGAGGTAGGTCAGGAGGAGGCCGGCCGTGGCGAGCGTCCCCGCGACGATCGAGAAGAAGGCGACGTTTGTGTGCGCCGCCCCCGGCGGGGGCGTCGGTGTGATCGCGATGGCGACCGCGTAGCAGAGAGCCGCGAAGACGATGTATCCGGCAGCCTCCCATCGCGACACTGGGTAGTAGAAGACGTAGAACCCGATCCAGAGGTAGAAGATGGCGTAGCCGCTCGAGCTGTCGCCGCTGAAGTACACGGCCATGGTCGTCAGGACGGCCGCGAGGAGGTTGCCGACCTTCAGCACGTTGAACCAGATCCGGTCGCCGAGCATGAGGACGACGATCCCGTAGGCGAGCGCGCTGATCTGGACGCTCAGCAGGCCTGGGACGTTGTAGTAGTCGGGATGCGGCAGGAGCGTGGCGAGCGCGCCGTTGATCGCCGCTCCCAGCGCGAGCAGCCCCTGCACCTGGGCGAGGGGTCCAGCGGCCGTTCGGCCGGAAATCAGCTCGCGCGGCGCGACAGGCTCGCCTTCGCTTCTAGGCAGGGCAAGCATCTCGAACCCGCCCCCCTCGTCGGCGGGAAGTCTCCCCGGTTTGCGGCTCATTACAGGGATGATCGGCGGAAAAAGCGGGAAAACTTGAGCGTGGACGCAAATATGAGATGTGGCTCTCAGTGACCATGGACCGATATTGGACGGGTGCGGGGGCCTCACGGCCTTCGCGTCAGGCGCGGAAAAGCCTGCTTACTGCAAGATCGAGACCTCTTCCACGGTCGCGCGGGCGTCATAAGCCGGCGCGAACGTGAAGCGTCTCCGTGCGACCGGTTCGTCGATGGGATCCGGGGCCCGTAGGGTCGCCGCCTCCAGAATCGCCTTGATGACCACCTTCATCTCGAGCTGGGCGAAGCCCGCGCCGAGGCAGCGCCGAACCCCGCCGCCGAAGGCGAGCCAGGGCTCCTCGTTGCCTCCGGAGAGGTAGCGCTCGGGCTTGAACGCGTCGGGCTCCGGGTGAAGATCCGGATCGCGATGGAGCAGGAAGATGGAGACCATCAGGACGGAGCGGCTGGGGATCCGGTAGCCGTTCAGCTCGACCTCCTCCCTCACCTTCCGGGCGAGGACGGGAACGACCGGCCGAAGTCGAAGCACTTCCTTGACGACCGCGTCGAGATACTCGTCGCTCCCACGGCCGAGGTCGTCCTGGAGGCGATCCATCACCTCCGGCGACCGGAGCAGCCGCTCGAACGTCCAAGCGAGGGCGCTGGTCGTCGTCTCGTAGCCGGCCATGATCATCGTGAGCAGCTCGTCGCGGATCTGCCGGTTGGTCAGCGGGGTGCCGCTCTCGTCCGTGGCGGCGCAGAGGAGGGAGAGGCAATCTGTGGCGTCTTCGATGGCGGAGGCCTGCCGCTCGACGATCGCGTCAGCGAAGAGGGCGTCCAGCTCGCCGAGCACCTTCTGCAGGCCGGCGTATGGCGTCACGCCGCCCAGCTCGTGGCGGAAGTAGGGCAGCAGGGTGAAGGGCGACGAGCAGCGCCTCATCATGTCGGGGACCAGAACCCGGAACCGCTCGAGCCGCTCCTCGGGGCCGGGGCCAAGGGCGAGCCTGAGGATCGCATCGAGGGAGATCGCCTCCATCTCGTCCTGCAGCCTGACCGTGTCGCCTGCCTGCCACGATGCCAGCCGCTCGCGCGTCGCGGTCTCGACGGAGTTCGCGAATGCCTGGCCGTGCTTCGCCGCGAAGGCCGGGAGCAGGATGCGACGGTGTCGCATGTGCTCCTCCCCGTCGAGCACGAGGAGCGAGGCCGGGCCCACGACCGGCTTCAGGAGCCCGTTGGCGTCACCCGCGCGGAAGACGCTCGGATCCCCTTTGACCACCTGCCGCGCCGCCGTGGGCTCGGCGACGACCACTGTGTTGCGGCCCGGGCCGAGGCGAAGGGAGAAGATGTCGCCGTAGCGTCGCCGGCACGCCTCGATGAACGAGATCGGCCGGTACATCCATTCCAGCGTCTGGACGAAACCGGGGCTCCGTGGACCGGGCGGGAGACTCGGCGCATGGGCCGAGACGAGACCCCCTCCGGCCCCCATCGTTCCCAGTGCCGATTCAGTCGCTCGTGACACCCCGGCAGGCAGAGTAGAGAGCAGAGTTCGCCTGCACATCAGCAGAACTCCGCATGTTGAATCCGCAAGGAAGATTGCGTTGAAGTAAGAAGTAGGAAGTCCTACTATTCACTTTTCCGACCCTGCCGAGCCCGGCGAATCAGACCTGCAGAAGGAGAACAAGGTGGCCACCGCGACCTCCAGCGTCATCAAGCCCGATCACGAGGCATCCCGCAAGCACTTCATCTTCACCGACGAGCACGAGGCGCTTCGCGAGTCGATGCGCTCCTGGGTGCTCAAGGAGCTCACGCCACACCGCTTCGAGTGGGAGGAGAACGGCTGGCCGGACGAGATCGTGAAGCGCGCCGGCGAGCTCGGCTTCATCGGCCTCTGCTTTCCGGAGGAGTACGGCGGGCAGGGTGGCGACTACTTCTACTCGCTGGTTCGCTCGGAGTGCATGAGCTACTCGGGCTGCGGCGGGCTCAACATGGGGATGGCGGTGCACACCGACATGGCCACGCCGCCGATCCACCTACTCGGCACCGAGGACCTGAAACAGCGCTACCTGGTGCCCTCGATCAAGGGCGAGAAGATCAGCTCGCTCGGGATCACCGAGCCGGGCGCGGGCTCCGACGTGGCCGGCATCCGCACCACCGCCAAGCGCGACGGCGACGAGTACGTCATCAACGGCTCGAAGATCTTCATCACCAACGGGGCGCGCGCTGACTTCATCGTCCTGGTCACGAAGACCGATCCCGACAAGGGCCACGACGGGATCACGCTGTTCGTCGTCGACTTGAAGGACGACGACGGCAATCCCGTGCCGGGCTTCAGCGTCTCGCGGAAGCTCGAGAAGATGGGGATGCACGCCTCCGACACCGCCGAGCTCGCCTTCGAGGACGTTCGCGTGCCCGCGGAGAACATGCTCGGCGAGGAGGGCAAGGGCTTCTACCACATCTCCTGGGAGCTCCAGGGCGAGCGGCTGGTCGGTGCGATCGGCTGCGTGTCGGGAGCCGAGCGGGTCTTCGAGCGCACCCTCGAGTACGCCAAGGAGCGCGAGGCCTTCGGCCGCCCGATCGGCCGCTTCCAGGCGATCCGCCACAAGTTCGCCGAGATGTCGACCCAGATCGAGGCCGCCAAGCAGTTCGTCTACACGACCGCCTGGCGCTTCGGCAACGGCGAGTACCCGGTCCGTGAGATCTCCCAGGCGAAGCTCTTCGCCTCACGCCTGATCTGCGACGTCGCCGACGAGTGCATCCAGATCCACGGCGGCTATGGCTACATGAAGGAGTACGAGGTCGAGCGTGCCTACCGCGACGCCCGCCTCAACCGGATCGGCGCCGGCACCGACGAGATCATGCTCGAGGTGATCGGCCGGAGCTACGGGCTCTAGGCCTTCGCCTCAATTGGGCCGGGGGTCGCCGATCCGTCATACCCGAACGGCGTCAGATCCTTGACCGCGCGCACCTCGAGGAGGCTGCCCGGCACCAGCGGGACCTTCTTCGCCCAGCCGAGGGCTTCCTCGAAGCTGTCGACGTCGATCAGGCAGAAGCCGCCGAGCTGCTCCTTGGTCTCGGTGAACGGGCCGTCGGTCACGCTCAGCTCGCCGCCGTCGCCGAACCGCACCGTCGTCGCGGTGCTCGGCAGCTCGAGTGCCTCATTCGCGATCAGTACCCCGGCTTCGATCGCCTCGCGGTTGAAGGCGTTCCAGGCGCCCATCCCGGCTTTCATGTCCTCCTCGGTTCCCTCGTACATCCGGTCCTTGTCCCGGGCGAAAGTGAGCAGGTATTTCATCTCTTCCTCCTTGATCGTCGGCGGCGCCGTTCGCCGCATTCAACCTAACGACGAACGGCATGACGCCAGATCGACACGGGCTCTCACGGCCCAGATGGGCGCTCGGCGATCGGGCGCACTTCGATCGCGCCGCCGAGCAACGGCATCCGTTCGGCCCAGTCGGTCGCCTCGTCGATGTCCTTGCACTCGAGGACCATGTAGCCGGCGATCTGCTCCTTGGTCTCGGCAAAGGGCCCGTCCGTGACGACGACCTTGCCGCTCTTGCGGCGGAGAGTCCTGGCGCTCGCGCTGGGCCCGAGAGGGGCGCCTGGATCCAGCAGGGCTCCCGAATCGCGGAGCTCGGCCATGTACTCGCCCATCCGTGCACCGAACTCCTTCATCTGCTCGGGAGTGGCGTTCTCCATCACGGTGCCATCGGTGATCAGGCTCACCATGAACTTCATCTGGATCCTCCTCAGATTGAGCGGCGCCGTTCGCCGCATTCACCCTAACGACGAAGCCCTCGATCCCAGATCGACTTTTTGAAACGGATATAACGACCGAGCCGTGAGCAACCTCGACCACATCCGCTCCTACTACGACGCGCTCAATACCGGCGACGCCGAGCTGGTCGCCTCGCATTTCACGGACGACGCGGTCCACTACTACACGCGTCTCGGGCCGCACGAGGGGGCCGAGCGAATCGGGATGAACTCGAAGCTCGGCGTCGAGCAGATCGACGGCCAGTGGTATCTCGAGCACGGCATCGAGCAGGGTGACGAGGCCGTGATCGAGTGGACGATGACCTGGCGCGACCCCAAGTCGGGTGAGAAGCGCCTCGATCGCGGAACGGAGTGGTTCAAGCTGCGCGACGGCAAGATCGCCGAGGTGCGCGCCTACCACCACGGCAACAAGAAGAACCCCCAGGGCGACCTGCTCGGCTTCGACCACAAGGGCCGCGGCTACACGATGCTCGAGGACTGGAGGCCCCCGTCACCGTCATAAAGGACAGTGGTCAGCGGGCGCTCCTCCCGCCCTTCGGTGAGGAGCACGAGGAGCTGCGCGAGTCGGTCCGACGCTTCGTCGGCAAGGAGATCGCTCCTCACATCGACGAGTGGGAGGAGGCGCGGGAGTTCCCCCGCGAGCTCTACAACCGCTGCGGAGAGCTCGGCTTCCTGGGCCTCAAGTACGAGACCGAGTACGGCGGCCAGGGCGGGGACTACGTGCACGACGCCGTCTGGGTCGAGGAGCTCTCGCATTCCGGTGGCAGCGGCGGCGTCGCCGCCGGCCTCGGTGCCCACACCGAGATCGCGATGCCGCCGATCTGGAAGTTCGGGACCGAGGAGCAGAAGCAGCGCTGGCTGGTACCGGGAATCAAGGGCGAGGTGGTCGGCGCCCTCGGGATCACCGAGCCCGGCGCCGGCTCCGACGTCGCCTCCTTGCGGACCACTGCCCGGAAGGTCGACGGCGGCTACGTAGTCAACGGCTCCAAGACCTTCATCACCAACGGCGTCCGCGCCGACTTCCTGGTCTGCGCCTGCAAGACGACCCAGGAGGGCGGCCATCACGGCATCTCCTTTCTGGTGCTGGAGCGAGACATGTCCGGCTACGAGGTCGTCTCGAAGCTCGAGAAGATGGGCTGGCACTCATCGGACACCGGCGAGCTCTCATTCACCGACGTCGAGGTGCCCGCGGAGAACCTGCTCGGCGGGCTCAACGAGGGCTTCCGGCTGATCATCGCCAACTTCCAGTGGGAGCGGCTGACGATGGCGCTCGGCGCCGTCGGCGGCATGCAACGGGTCTTCGAGACGACGCTCGAGTACGCGAAGGAGCGCGAGGCGTTCGGCCGGCCGATAGGCCGCTTTCAGACGATCCGGCACAAGTTCGCGGAGATGTCGATCAAGATCGAGGCCTCACGCGCTCTCACCTACGCGTGCCTGCGCAAGTTCGCGGCGGGCGAGGACGCGACGCGCGAGGTCACTCAGGCGAAGCTCTTCACGCAGCGGGCGATGTGCGACGTCGCGGACGAGGCGATCCAGATCCACGGCGGCTACGGATACATGCGCGAGTACGGCGTCGAGCGCGCCTACCGCGACGCCCGCCTCGGCCCGATCGGGGGCGGCACCGACGAGGTGATGAAGGAGATCCTGGGCAGGCAGCTCGGGCTCTGACGACCGATCGTGCTGACTTCGCCACCCGAGTTCTCCGGCCCGTAGCCATCGCCGCGCAGGAGGAGTAGGCTCGCCGGAACCAACCCTGCACAGGGGGACCGTGCGAAGGATCGCCGTAGCAGCAGTTCTCGTGGTTGGCATCGTGGCGGCCAACGCCGGCACGGCGAGTGCGCAGCTCTGGGGTTCGAGCGTTCCCACCACCAACACCGTGGTGAGCCAGCCCTCGACCGGGGGCGGCTATCCGGTTCCGCCGGGGCAGACGGCGCCGGTGCCCGGCACCTGTCGCAGTGGGCAGTACAACTCGAACTTCTCAGAGTCCTGGCTCGCGGTCGAGCCCGGCACCGAGAATCTGGTCGGGACCTCGAAGTTCTTCTTCGAGACCTTCTCGACCTTCTACGACTTCCACCTCGGGTCCTTCACGATCAGCAATGGCACCCCGCTCGCGGCAAACCAGGTCCAGGGCTATGACTGCATCTCAACCGGCACCCAGGCGATGCCCCCGAGCTGGACCAACAACACCGACCCCAACGCCGACTTCGACACGCATGGTCGCGTCTACCAGGTGACCCTGCCGTTCAACGCGTTCTGGGCGAACCTGCATCCCAACTCGAACATCGCAGTCTCCTACAGCGACGACCTGGGGCGACACTGGGTGAAGGGAAACGGCGGCCAGCCCCTCGAGCAGTTCTCCAACTCGACGACCAAGACACTCGGTCGCGTCGAGGACAAGCAGTGGGTTGCCGTCAACCACATCCCAGGCAACCGCTTCCAGGACCACGTCTACGCGGCCTGGGCCGTCTACGACGGCCAGAACACCAAGATCAGGTTCGCAGCCTCGCGCGACCGCGGCCAGAGCTTCTCCAAGGCCATCACCCTGTCAGCGCCCAGCAACACGGGGTCAGTCGTCGAGTACGTCTACCCGGCGGTGGACGCCGCGGGGAACGTGTACGTGGCGGTCGCCGCGGACAAGCCGAATAGCAACGATCAGAAGACGATCTACGTGGCCCGGTCCACCGATGACGGCGTGACCTGGTCGAAGTTCATGCCGGTCGCCAGTGCAAGCCAGCTCCCCGGGTGCTGCCTACCGAACACCACCTTCCGCGACGGGATCCTCGAGCACTTCACGGCCAGTCCCATCTATCGCGGCCACCTCTACGTCGTCTGGGAGGACTGGGACGGCAGCCAGTACGACGTCAAGTTCTCGCAGTCGACCGACTTCGGCGATCACTGGACGTCGCCGATGGTGGTCAACGACAACGCCAACCCGACCGCCACCGACCAGTTCCAGCCGCAGGTCGCGGCCGGGCCCGGCGGGGCGGTCGCGGTCAACTTCTACGACCGTCGCTCGGCGTGTCCGAACGACCCGAGTGTCCGACCACAGGACGTCGGACGGCAGAACTTCTGCATCGACGTCTCGCTGCAGGCGTTCAGGGACTCCGGCGCGGGCGCCGTGCCGGTCGGGGGCAACGTCCGAGCCTCACAGTTCACCTGGGATCCGGAGGAACCGGACCAGACCATCGGCGGGATCGACCAGATGGCCTGCGCGAACCACGAGGATCCCTGCACCTCGCGCGCCTTCATCGGCGACTACTTCGGCCTCGCGATCTCGAACCAGAACGTGTACACGCTCGGCGTCTCCACCCACTACCCGTCGGGCGTGACCGCGGACGGCGGCGGTCCGGTCTATTACCAACAGCAGGTCCTCGAGACCGTTTCACGGGCTGCGCTCGGGCTGTAGGTCTCGCCCCTTAGCGATTAGTTGGGGGCCGAGTAGGGGTCATCCCCAATTGAAGGTGGGGGCCGAGGTGTCCATTCTGCGATCTCTCGAACGTCGTAGAGGCAATCGCAAATTCACAGGAGGGAACCTCGTGGCATCACTCACCCGCTGGGTCCTGGCACACAAGAAGACCGTCGTCATCAGCTGGATCCTGCTGACGATCGCGGGGATCGCCGCCGCCGGTCCGGCGAGCCGCGCCCTCGACCAGAAGTTCTCCGTGCCCGACAAGGAGGGGTGGGAGACGAACCAGGCGATCGCCGCGAAGTACAACGGCACCGGCGGGGATTCGAGTCCGCTGCTGGCGGTGGCCACGGTGCCCGACGGCGAGTCGATCGACTCGTCCCGAGTGCAGAGCGACCTCGGAGAGGTGGACGCGCGGCTCGCCAAGGCGCTGCCCGGCTCTCGCGTCGCCTCCTACGCGTCCACGCAGAGCAAGGCGTTTGTCTCTGACGACGGCCGCACCACTTTCGCCATCGCGTATCCACCGCCGGATCCGGACTCCTCCTTCGGCGGCAACGCGCAGGCGGCCGAGAAGGCGAAGGCCGCACTTGCTGGCGCGAAGGTCGGGGGAGCACCCGTCCACCTGACGGGCTTCGACGCTTTGGCTGAGGAGAGCGGCGGCGACGACGGACCCGGCGTGCTGCTCGAGGCCGTGCTCGGGGGCGCCGGCGCGCTCGTAGTCCTGGCGTTCGTCTTCGCGTCCTTCCTGGCAATCGTCCCGATCGGGATGGCGATCGTCTCGATCATGACCACCTTCCTGCTGCTGCTCGGATTGACCGAGATCACGGACGTCTCGCCGATCGTCCAGTTCCTGGTCGCCCTCGTCGGGCTCGGCGTGGCGATCGACTACTCGCTGCTGGTCGTCTCGCGGTGGCGCGAGGAGCGCAGCCACGGCCACGAAGGAGACGAGGCGGTGCAGCGCGCGATGGAGACGGCCGGCAGGGCGGTCGTCTTCAGCGGGATCACCGTCGCGATCGGCCTGTTCGCGTTGATCGCGCTGCCGCTGCCCTTCCTGCGCTCGATGGGCTATGGCGGGATGCTGATCCCGCTGGTCTCGACCCTGGTCGCGATCACCCTCCTCCCTGTGATCCTCTCGAAGGCCGGCGCCCGGCTCGACTGGCCGCACCGGCGAACCGATGACAAGGCGAGCCGAGCCTGGACGGGATGGGCGCAGGCCGTGTCGCGGCGGCGCTGGCTCGGCGCGGGAGCGGGCCTCGCCGTGATCCTGGCGCTCGCCTTCGCCGCCACCAACATCCAGCTCGGCAGTTCCGACGCCGACACGATCGCCAAGCAGGGCGATGCAAAGCAGGGCCTGACCGCCCTCGAGGATGCCGGGATCGGCGAGGGGTCGATCCTCCCGCACGAGATCCTCGTCTCAGGCGGGACCGACCCGGACAAGGTCGCGGCCGACCTGAACAACGTCGAGGGCATCCACGGCGCCGTCGCCCCCAAGGACGGCTGGCGCCGCGATGGGACGGCGATCGTGGAGGCGATCCCGGTCCCCGACAGCGGCACTGACGAGGGTGGTGCGACCCTGGACGCCGTTCGTGACACCGCACACGCGGCGGGTCCGGATGTCCGAGTGGGCGGCGGCCCGGCGGCCAGCGACGATTTCATCAACGCCGTCTACGGCAGCTTCCCCCTGATGATCGCCCTGATCGCGATCACGACGTTCATCCTGCTGGCGCGGGCCTTCCGTTCGCTGCTGCTGCCGCTCAAGGCGATCGTCCTCAACATCCTCAGCGTGACCGCCGCCTGGGGGGTGGTGGTCCTGATCTGGCAGGAGGGGTTCGGGTCAGAGGCGATCTGGGGCATCCAGGCCACGGGCACCCTCCCGTCGTGGATCCCGTTGATCGTGTTCGCCTTCCTGTTCGGTCTCTCGATGGACTACGAGGTGTTCATCCTCAGCCGGATGCGGGAGGAGTACGACCGGACCGGGTCGACCAATGTGGCCGTGGTGCAGGGCATCGGGCGCACCGGCAGGTTGGTGACCAGCGCGGCGTTGATCCTCTTCCTGGCCTTCATGTCGATGGCGTCCGGGCCGGAGACGGATGTGAAGATGCTCGCGACCGGACTGGCCGCCGGGATCCTGATTGACGCCACCATCATCCGGGCGTTGATCGTGCCGGCGGTGATCTCGCTGATGGGCCGCTGGAACTGGTGGCTCCCCACTTGGCCCGCACGCCTGCTCCGCGTGGAGCCCTCCTTGCCCCGGAGGGTCGCCGCCGGGGAGGCCGAGGGCTGAGGACCCATCGGCGGACCTCTCCCTCCGCCGACTCCCCGATCACCCGCGGGCCCGGCCGGCTCTGCCCGGCCGGGCCCGCACGCTAGTTTGGCGCCGTGAGGCGGGTCTTCATAGCTCTCGCCGCCGGGATCGCCCTGGCGGACGCGTCGATCGTCACGCTCGGCCTGCCCTCGATCCTGGTCGATCTCAACGCGACGGTCGAGGGCGTCGCCCTGGTGCTCGGCGTCTACACCGCCACCCTGGCGATTGCCCTGTTGCCGGCCGCGGCTCTCTGCCGTCGCTTCGGCGATGCGCGCGTCGGGGCGGCCGGCTTCGCGCTCTTCCTGGCGGCTTCGCTCGGCTGCGGCGCGTCGGACTCGCTCGGACTGCTGCTCACCCTCCGCGGCGTCCAGGCGCTCGGCGCAGCTGGCGGCCTGGTCGCGGCCTTCGCCCTCCTCGACGGAGGCAGGCCGGGTCACGGGCGCCGGCTGTGGGTCGCGGCCTCGGTCTTCGGCATCGCCGTCGGCCCGGCACTCGGCGGCGCGCTCACCCAGGCCTTCTCATGGCGCGCGATCTTCCTCGCGCAGGCGCCGATCGTGCTGCCGGGGTTGCTGGTCGCCCTGCAGGTGGCGCGCACCGAGCCGACCGGGGCCCGCGATGACGACCGCGCCTCCTCCCCGCTCCCGTGGCGCCCGGCGATCGCGCTGGCCCTGCTCTCGGCGTCGCTCACCGCGGTCATCTTCCTCGTGGTGCTGCTGCTGGTCTCGGGTTGGAGCATCGAGCCGCTCGCGGCGGCCCTGGCGGTGAGCGTCCTCCCGGTGGCGGCGATCGCGTCCTCGCGGGTGTCGGGTGACCCCGAAACGAAGGCGATCGCCGGCTGCCTGATGGTGGCGGGCGGGGTCGGCTGCCTGGCCCTGCTGCCCGGCGCCTCGGCCTGGTGGACCGTGGTGCCCCAGGTGCTCGCCGGAGCGGGAATGGGGACGGCGCTGCCGGCCCTTTCGGGCGAGCTGATCCCCGAGCGGACCCGCCAGGACACCGCGAGGCTGCTCTCGATCCGCCATGCGGGCATCGCGGTGGCGCTCGCCGCCCTCGCCCCGCTGATCTCCTCCAACCTGACCTCGACCATCGACACGGCCCGCCTGCAGGGGACGGCCGCCGTACTCGACGCCAAGCTTCCCCCCGAGGACAAGATCGACATCGCGCCCAACCTGTTCGGCGGCCTCAACACCGACGACCCGCGCGCGGAGCTGCAGAAGGAGATCGATAAGGCGAAGTCCGGGCTGGAGGGGGAGGACGCCGTCGAGATGGGGCACCTCGGCGACCAGCTGGATGACGTGGTGACCGGCGCCGTCCGCTCGGCCTTCCGGTCCACCTTCATCGTCACCTCGGGCCTCGCCCTGCTCGCGGCCCTCGTCCTGCTCAGCGGCGCCCTCGGGGTGGCGGGAGCGCTCTCCCGCCGGGGGGTCGCGACCGCCGCGGTCGCCGCGCTGGTCGCAGCCGGCGGCTACGGCATCGCCTATGCGAACTCCACCCGGGAGACCGTCCAGATCGCCGATCCCTGCCAGGACCGCGACCTGCCGGATGTGGGCGGGATCACGGGGGCGCTCCAGAACGCCTCGCTCGAGGCGCTCGATCGCGCCGCGTGCCGCTTCGGCTCCAGCCGCGAGGAGCTGCTCCTCGCCCTCTTCGACGACCGCCTCCAGCACAAGTTCGAGGAGGAGCACGGCGTCGACCCGCGCTCGGCCCTCTCGCTGCTCCAGGGCGTGCTCGGCCTCTGACCTCGGAGGTAATCGCGCAGCCGCGTCTCCAGCGCGTACGGTCCGGGCATGAGCGACTCCCCGAGCCGCCGCGAGATCATCGAGCAGTTCATCCCGAGCTCTCCGCACGCCGCACAGCTCGGCATCCGGGTCGTCTCGCTCGGCACCGACGAGGCCGTCCTCGAGCTCCCCTTCAAGCGCGAGCTGGCCACGATCGGGCGGGTCGTCCACGGCGGCGCGATCGGCGCGCTGGTCGACACCGCGGCGATGGCCGCGGCCTGGGCCACCGACGAGGTGCCGGAGAGCGTCGCGGGCTCCACCGTCTCGCTCTCGATCAACTTCGCCTCGGCGGCCGACGCCGTCGACCTCCGCGCCGACGCGAGGGTTGCCAGGCGCGGCGGGCGGCTGAGCTTCTGCGAGGTGACCGTGGCCGACACCGAGGGAACGGTGGTCGCCCAGGGGATCGCGACGTACCGGTTTGGGTAAGAATCCCCGCCCACACATCATCCAGAGGAGGCGACCACCTTGGGATTGCTTGACGGAAAGAGCGCGATCATCACCGGCTCAGCGAGGGGAATCGGCCGCGCCACGGCCGAGCTGTTCGTGAAGGAAGGGGCCAAGGTGCTGATCAACGACCTCGACGGCGACGTCGCGGAGGAGGCCGCCAAGGAGATCGACGGCGAGACCGCCGTCTTCGCTGGGGACCTCACCAAGCCCGGCATGCCCGACGACATGGTCAAGGCCGCGATCGAGGCCTTCGGCCAGGTCGATGCCGTCGTCAACAACGCCGGCTACACCTGGGACGGGGTCGTCCACAAGATGAGCGACGAGCAGTTCCAGGCGATGCTCGACATCCACACGATCGTGCCCTTCCGCGTGATCCGCGCCCTGGCCCCGACCTGGCGCGAGGCCGCGAAGAAGGAGGCCGAGGCGGGCGAGGAGGTCTTCCGCAAGCTCGTCAACGTCACGTCGATCTCGGGCACGATGGGCAACGCCGGCCAGGCCAACTACTCGTCTGCGAAAGCGGGCGTCACCGGCCTGACGAAGACGATCGCCAAGGAATGGGGTCAGTTCAAGGTCAACTGCAACGCGGTCGCCTTCGGCTTCGTCGAGACCCGGCTCACGCAGGCGAAGGAGAAGGGCGAGACGATGCAGGCCGCCGGCGAGAGCACCGAGGAGGTCTCGCTGGGCATCCCGGAGCAGATGCGCCAGATGGCCCGGATGACGATCCCGCTGGGTCGCCCGGCAGAGCCCTCCGACGCCGCCGGCCCGGTCGCGTTCCTCTGCTCGCAGTACTCCAACTTCATCCAGGGTCAGGTGATCAACGTCACCGGAGGACAGTTCACCGGCATGTACTCCTGAGGGAAGGGATGGACGCGGCGCACCGCGACACCACGAAGAGGGAGTTCGCCAAGCAGGCCGGGAACTTCGAGCGGCCGGGATCGATCTTCCGGGACCGCGACATCCTCGACTGGATCGGGGAGCACGTTCCGGTCTCCGCCGGCGACGTCGTTCTCGACGTGGCCGGCGGCAGCGGCCGCCTGGGCCGCTACCTGGCGGAGACCGCCGCCTTCGCCGTGGTGCTGGACCTCACCCGGGAGATGCTCGAGGCCGGTGCGGCTTCCGCACGGGAGGACGGCGTCCGCAACATCGTCTTCGCCGAGGGTGACGCGACCCGGATTCCGTTCGCTGACGCGCAGTTCGACCTGGTGGTCAGCCGCTTCGCCTTCCATCACTTCGACGACGCGGCGTCCGCCGCCCGGGAAATGGCCCGGGTCTGCAGGCCAGGGGGAACCGTCTCGGTGATCGACATGATCGGTGAGCCCGGGGAGGTCGGCGAGCGCCACTCCGAGATCGAACGGCTCCGCGACCCCAGCCACACACGGGCGCTCGAGATCGATGAGCTGGTGGGGGTCCTGGCGGATGCCGGTGTTCGCGCCGAGTCCCGCTCCGAGCGGCGGCAGCCGCTCCCCGCGGAGCGCTGGCTCGATCAGGCGAAGCCCGGCCCGGCCGAGCGCGAGCAGGTCTGGGCCGCGCTCCAGGAGGAGGCTGACGGTGGCGAGCCGACGGGGCTCTCGGTGAAGCGGTCGGGCGACGGCCTCACCGTGGAGCGGCCTTGGGCGATCGTCGGGGGCGAGCGGGGCTAGTCCTTGGGGCGCCGCTCCTCGGCGAGCGGCTCGCCCTCCCCCCGGCCGGCGTCACCGGGAGGCCAGCTGCGGAACCAGTTGTCCCGCGCCCCATCCAGGGTGATCACGCAGCCCGAGAAGAAGTCACCGGCGGGCGAGGCGAGGTAGGCCATCAGCCAGGCCATCTCCTCCTCGGTCCCGAGGCGTCCCAGCGGCACCGTGTCTGCGACGTTGTCGACGATCTGCTTCGGGTACTTGGTGCGCAGCGTCTCGGTGTCGAACTGACCGATGGCGACCGCGACCAGGCGGGTGCCGAATCGCGCCCACTCGACCGAGAGCGTCCGCGTCATGTTCTCGACGGCGGCGCGGGCGGCGCCGGTGTGGACCATCCCGGGGAAGCCCATGTGGGGTGAGACGGTGATGCTGATCGCCTTGCCCTCGCCCTGCGGGATGAACGCCTTGGTGGCGGCCGCGTGAGTCATCTGCCAGGTCCCCTGCACGTTCAGCTCGATCACCGTCCGGAAGCCCTTCGGCGTGATCGCCTCGGCGGGACTCAGGAACTGCCCGCCGGCGTTGTTGACCAGCACGTCGATCCGGCCGTGCCGCTCGACCACGCCATCCATGAAGCCGTCGACGGCCTCCTCGTCGCGGATGTCGAGCGCCTCGAACTCGGCCTTGCCACCGCGCCCGGTGACCTCCTCGACCATGCTCTCGAGCGGCTCGGCCCGCCGGCCGCAGCCGATCACCGTGGCTCCCAGCCCGGTCAGCTCGAGGGCGGTGGCCCGTCCCAGCCCCGTCCCCGCGCCCGAAACCACGCAGATCCGCCCGTCCAGCAAACCGGGCGCGAAGATGCGCGAGTTCGTGCCGTTTGCCATGGCGGCTGAGCATATGCTGGCTCGCGTGAAGGTGAATGCCGAGCCCACGCCGCTGCGAGAGTCACTCGAGGGCGGAACCGACGGCGCCAACGTCGTGATCGAGCCGCTCAACACGGGTGAGGCGCTCTGGCCGCCGACCTTCTTCGACCGTTCCGGAACCGGCCTGCTCTCTCGGATGCGGGCGCTCGGGATCGGCTCCTCGCCGGACACGTGGGAGTCACGGCCGGTCCCGGCTTATCTGGTCCGCCACCCGAGCCTGGGAAACATCCTGATCGACACTGGCCTCCACCCCTCGGTCGCCAGGAACCCCCGCGACAACCTCGGGCGCTTCTCCGGCCGCCACTACCGCGTGGAGGAGGGCCGGGACATCCTCTCCCTGCTCCGTGACCGGGGCCTGGCGCACTCCGACATCGCCTTCGTCGTCCTCACGCATCTCCATGAGGACCACGCCTCCGCGATCGAGGTGTTTCCGGAGGCACAGTTCGTGCTCAGCGCGACCGAATGGGAGGAGGCGACCAGCGGCTCCTTCCCGCTGCTGCGGGGCTATCACCCCTCGCACTACGACTTCGCGTTCGAGTACTACACCGTCGACTTCGACGCCGACTTCATCGAGTCATACGGCCCCTTCGGCCGCAGCTTCGACCTCTTCGGCGACGGCTCCGTGCGCCTCGCCTACACCCCCGGCCACAGCGCGGGGCACGTCTCGGTGATCCTGCGACTGCCGCGGCGCGACTTCGTCGTCATCGGCGACGCGGCGTATGACTGGAAGCAGTTCGAGGGCCGGGCGGAGCCGACGATGATGGCCGACGAGCACAACTTCCGCCGGTCGCTGCGCGAGCTGCAGGCCTACCGGCGCACCTATCCGTACGCGCTGATGGTTCCCGGACACGACCCGGAGTTCTGGGAGAAGCTCGAGCCCCGTTACGAGGAGTAGCGATCCACGCGCCGCTAGGCGCGACCCGTCTCGTGAGGGGGCTCGGGCGAGGTCGCCGGAAGCCCCTCGCGCAGCCTTCGCAGCACGTCGCGCCTGCCGTTCTCCTCGAGGTCGACGTACATCGCGCGGACCCGGTCGAAGATCTGGTTGGCGACCTGCTGCTGCTGCTCGCGGTCCGGAGCCGCCTGCACCGGGAACGTGACCGGCTCGCCATACTGGATCGTCACCTTCGGGAAGCGGAACCGCCTCCAGCCCCGCACGTGGGCCGAGCCGTGGATCGCGACCGGGATGACAGGGGCGCCGCTCTCCAGCGCGATCTTGCCGATTCCGCGCTTGGGCTCCCCGAGGTCGCCGGTGCGAGAGCGGCCGCCCTCGGCGTACATGAGCAGGGTGCCGCCGCGGTCGAGGATCGTGTTGGCGGTGACGAAGGACTCCTCGTCGTGATGACCCCGCCTCACCGGGAAGGCGCCGCCGTGCTTGAAGATGAACTTGATCGCCGGGTTGGTGAAGAGCTGCGACTTCGCCATGAACTGGACCTTCCGCTGCAGGTAGACGGCGGCGAAGAAGTGGTCCCACTGGCTGAAGTGGTTCGGCGCGAGGATCACCGGGCCGGTCTGGGGGATGTTCTCCACGCCGATCGCGCGCGCCCGGTAGATGAGGATGGTCGGGATGGTGAGGACCATCCGGGCGAGGTCGTAGATCCAGCCGACGCCACGCCGCGCGCTGAGGTGGTACTGCGTGAACATCTCGGCCGGGCGCGGGTCCTTGTAGACCTGCGGCTTCATGTCGCTGGGGTTCACCTTGGGCATATCTCTCGAAAAAAAAGCCGTCGAGGACGGCGGTACGTGTTGATTCCTACCCGATCCCCACGGCCGGGTTACGCCTGGCCCCCACTGCTCCAGCTACGCGAGCGCTCGAGGGCCTCTCGCCAGCGCCCCAGCAGCCGATCCCGCTCGGCCTCGTCCATCCGGGGCTCATACCGCGCCGCCTCGCGCCACATCTCCCGGACCTGCTCCACCGTCCACAGCCCCGTCGCGATCCCGGCCAGATACGCCGCACCGAGGGCGGTGGTCTCGGCCACCTCGGGGACGATCACGGGGGCGCCCAGGACGTCGGCCTGGAACTGCATCAGCCAGGCGTTCGAGACCGCGCCCCCGTCGGCCTTCAGCGAGGGCACGCTCTCGCCCGAGGCCGCCTCCTGCGCGCGCACCGCGTCGACCGTCTGGTAGGCGATCGACTCGAGGGCCGCTCGGGCGAGGTGCGCACGGGTGGCGCCGCGGGTGAGCCCCACGATCGTGCCCCGCGCGTAGGGGTCCCAGTGCGGCGAGCCGAGACCCGTCAGTGCCGGGACGAAGTAGACGTCGTCGTTCGAGTCGAGTGAGGCGGCGAGGTCCTCCGTCTCGGCAGCGTGGGTGATGATCCGCAGGCCGTCGCGCAGCCACTGCACCGCGGCGCCGGTGACGAAGACAGCGGCCTCGAGGGCATAGTCGACCTCCGTGTCTCCGATCCCCCAGGCGACCGTTGTGAGCAGCCCCTCCTTGGGCTCGGTCGCCTCGGTGCCCGTGTTGAGCAGGACGAAGCTCCCGGTGCCGTAGGTGTTCTTCGTCTCGCCCGGCTCCTGGCAGGCCTGCCCGAAGAGCGCCGCCTGCTGGTCGCCGGCGATGCCGGCCACCGGCACCTCGCCGCCGAACACCGAGGTGGTGCCGTAGACCTGCGCCGAGGGCACGGGCTCGGGCAGCGATCCCGGATCGACCCCGAGCAGGGCGCAGAGCTGCTCGTCCCAGGCGAGCTTGCGGATATCGAACAGCATCGTCCGCGAGGCGTTCGAGTAGTCGATCAGGTGGCGACCGGTGAGCTTGAACGCGAGCCAGGAGTCGATCGTCCCGAACACGGTCCCCTCGGGCAGGTCGCCGTTCCGAATCAGCCATTCGATCTTCGTCCCGGAGAAGTAGGGGTCGATCACCAGGCCGGTCCGCTCCCGGACCAGGTCCTCGTGCCCCTGCTCGCGGAGCTCGTCGCAGCGGGCGGCCGTGCGCCGGTCCTGCCAGACAAGCGCGCGGTGGACCGGTTCCCCGGTCCTCGGGTCCCACGCGACGACGGTCTCGCGCTGGTTGGTGATCCCGATGCCCCGCAGATCGGATCCCTGCACCGCCGCGTCCGCGAGCGCGTCCACCGCGACCTTCCTGGTCAACTCCCAGATCTCGTCCGCGTCGTGCTCGACCCAGCCGGGGCGCGGGAAATGCTGCTCGAACTCGCTGTAGGCGCGCCCCGTCGCCCGGCCCTCGTCGTCGAAGACGATGCAGGTCGTCCCGGTGGTCCCCTGGTCGATCGCCAGGATCATCGGGCCGGGACGCTACCTGGCACGCGCCCGCGCGGCCCGGCGGATGTCGCGCAGCTGCCGGGCGCGGTGCAGAAAGCCCGCGGGCGTCCGTCCCGTCGCCCGGTGCTCGAGCGGCAGCTCGATCTCCCTCACCCGGAACCCGCCCCGCACCGCGTCGATGGTCATGCCCGTCTCCATCCCCCAGCCGTCCGCAAACGGGAGCAGCTCACGAAGCGTCGACAGCCGCATCGCGCGCTGGCCCGAGAGCGGCGCCGCCAGCGGAGCCCCACACGACCGTTCGACCGCCCTGCGGGCGTATCCGAGCGCCATGCCGAAGCCGCCACCCCGGGGCTCCGCGAAGGCCGCCACCGCCAGGTCGCACTTGCCGCTCTCAACCGCGTCCATCAGCGCCGTGAGGCGCGCGGCGCCGGCCCCGAGATCGGCGTCGCAGAGCAGAATCATCGCCTGGTCGTCGAACTCGCCAACGGCCGCCTCCGCGGCCGCGGTCACGTTCGCGCCCTTGCCGTGCGGCCGCCCCCGGCTGATCACCCAGGCGCCCTTTCGCATCGCGGCCTCCGCCGTCCCGTCGGACGAGGCGTCGTCGGCGACGAGCAGCCGGGCGCCAGGGAGCGCCTCAGAGAGGACGTCGAGCGTCGCGCCGATTCGCTCGGCCTCGTTCCGGGCCGCCACGATCGCCACCCGCCCCGCCGCGCTTTCCCGCATCACCGCCGGATATTGTCCCCGCCGCGCGTGGCGGACGTAGAGGCCCACATCACGGGGACCGTCTGGAAGATCGAGGTCGCGGTTGGCGACCAGGTCGATGACGGCGAGACGGTGGTCATCCTCGAGTCGATGAAGATGGAGATGCCGGTCGAGGCGGAGGACGCGGGCAAGGTCGCCGAGATCCGCGTCGAGGAGGGCCAGTCGGTCTCCGAGGGCGACGTCCTGGTCGTCCTCGAATAGCCTCAACCGATGACCAGGCGACCCCGGACGCGAAGCGGAGGAGTCGCCGGTTGACGAGCCTGGCTGGGGGAAAGCTGCTCTTAGACGAGCCCGCGGAGGCGGTCGCAAGGCTGACGCTCAACCGGCCCGATTCGCGGAACGCACTCGATCACGACACCCTCAGCGCGATCGCCGAGTCGATGCCCGACCTCGACCGCGGCATCGAGGTCCGCTGCGTGATCCTCACGGGCGCGGGCGGCATCTTCTCCGCCGGCTATGACATCGGCGGGTTCTCGGAGGACGAGTTCGAGACCGAGGCGGAGTCCCTCGTCGCGCATCCGTTCGCGCGAGGGCTGGACGCGGTGGCCGCTCACCCCTGGCCGGTGCTCTGCGCGATCAACGGGCACGCCCTCGGGGGCGCGCTCGAGCTCACCCTCTGCTGTGACCTGCGCATCTGCGCCCGTGGCGCCAAGCTCGGCATGCCCCCCGCGAAGCTGGGGCTGATCTACGGCCACACCGGGCTGCGCCGGTTCATCGACGCCATCGGAGTGCCACGGACCAAGGAGCTCTTCCTGACCGGCGACAACGTCACGGCCGAGCGCGCGGAGGAAATCGGCCTGGTGAACCAGGTGACTGACGACGATGAGCTCGAATCCGCCGCCGTCGAGCTCGCCGCGGAGATCGCGGCGAACGCGCCGCTCTCGATGCGCGGCAACAAGCACGCGATCGACACCCTCAACTCCTACCCTCGGTTGACGCCGGAGCAGGAGCGCGAGCTGATCGAGCTGCGCGAGTCCTGCTTCCGCTCGGAGGACTTCCGCGAGGGCGTCGCGGCCTTCGCGGAGAAGCGCAAGCCCGTCTGGAAGGGGCGCTAGGTCGTCAGCCCGCCTCGGCGGGCTCGGGGATCGCGTGCTCTCCCGTCTCCTCGCGGAGGCGCCCGCCGGCGCGAGCGGTGGACGGCCACCAGATCTTGTCGCCGATCACCTCGACGGCTGCCGGGACCATGATCGTCCGCACGATGAAGGTGTCGAGCAGAATGCCCAGGGCGACCATGAATCCGAGGTCGAAGGTGAAGCTCACCGGGAGCGTCATCAGCACCGAGAAGGTGCCGGCGAGGATCACCCCGGCGCTGGTGATCACGGGCCCGGTTGCGGAGAGAGCGCGAAGCATGCCCTCACGCGTCCCGTGTCTGCGGGCCTCCTCGCGGACCCGGGCCATCAGGAAGATCGTGTAGTCGATCCCCAGCGCGACCAGGAAGATGAAGGCGAAGATCGGGATCGAAGAATCGAATCCGGCGTCGCCGACGACGAACCGGATGAAGAGAATCGAGACCCCGAGGGTGCAGGCGAACGAGAGGACGACGCTGGCGAGCAGAACGAGCGGCGCGACCAGCGCCTGCAGCAGGATCGCCAGGATGATCGCCATCACCAACAGAGCGAGCGGGGCGATGATCTCGAGGTCGTGCTGGTTCGCCTGGTCTACGTCGTAATTGATCGCGCTCGTGCCGCCAACCAGGACCGTCGCGTTCGGGATATCCGCGACGGCGTCCCGTATGCGAGGCACGATGTCCAGGCCTGACTTGTCCAACGGGTCCTTGCTCAGCACCGCGTCGATCTGCCCGATCTGACCGTTGGTCGAACGAATGCCGGTATCCCGCGCCACGGCGACCCCGGGAATCGCTTCGAGCCTGTCTGCGATGCCGCTGATCTCGGCGGGGGTGATCGGCCCGCTATCGCTCTCGACCAGCACGGTTGTCGGCGCCAACGTCCCGGCTGGGAATGCGCCTCGCAACACATCGAAGCCCTCGACTGACTCCACCGAGTGCTTGAAGAAGCTGGTGGTCGAGTAATCGACCTTGTAGGCGAGCAGGCCGAACGTACCGGCGATGAAGACCACGCAGGTGACAATCAGGGCGTGGGCCGGGCGCTGCAGGACCCGGTCACCGAAGCGTCGCCACAGCCCCCCGCTCTCCCGCTCGGCATGGGCCGGGTCGTAGGCCACGACGCTCCGGCGGGGCCAGAACCCGCGTCGACCGAAGATCGTGAGCAGCGCAGGCAACAGCGTGAGGCCGGCGATCAGGGCGCACGCCACACCGATCGCGAACACCGGCCCCAGTGAGCTGGTCCCCTTGTTGTCGGCGAGAGCGAGCACCAGCATCGCGAGCGCGACGGTCATGCCGCTCGCGAGGATCGCCGGCCCCGCCCGCCTCACCGCCCTCGCCATGGCGTCGTGCTTGTCCTCGGTCCGCCGAAGCTCCTCGCGGTAGCGCGAGACCAATAACAGGCAGTAGTCGGTCCCGACGCCGAACATCAGCACGATCAGGATCGAGGTCGCGTTGGTTGACACGGTCGCGCCCGACTCGGCGAGCAGGTAGACGAAGGCCTGCGCCAGCGTGTACGCCAAGAACACGACGATCAGCGGGGTGAGCGCGACCAGCACCGAGCGATAGATCGCGCCCAGCAGGACGAGCACCAGGGTCACGGTCGCTAGAAGCAGCTTGGTGTCGATGTTGCTGAAGACATCGTTGGCGTCGGTGTTGAAGCCGACGCCGCCAGTGACATAGACCTGCATCCCGGCCGTGTCCGCATGGGTGATGTCGCGGATCGCCTGGCCCCAGTCGGCCTCCTTATCGAAGTCGGTGGGGGTCGAGTAGACGGCGGTGGCGACGTCCCCATTCTTGGAAACGAGACCCGGCGGGGCGCCCGGCGTGAAGGGGACCTGCGGGGTCCCGACGAGGCGAATCTTGTCTGGCGGGGCCGCCTGGATCTTCTGTGCGTCGGCGCGGATCTTCTGCTGATCCGCCGCGGTCAGCCCGCCATCGCGCTGGTAGACGACGATCGCATCGTCGGTCTCGCCCTGGTCGAAGTCGTTGTCGAGGCTCTTGACGACCTCCGTCGACTCCGCGCTCGCGGGCAGGAAGGACTGGGTGTCGTCGGTCGTCTTGTCGGCGAGCTTGGAACCGAGCGGGAACACCGCAAAGACGACGACTATCCAGCCGACCAGGATCGCCCACTTGCTGCGGCGACCGGTGACGATGCTTGCGAGCCTTCTCAACGGACCTCCTTGTCGGCGCGAGCTTCCTGCCGGTCCGCGTCCCCCTTCAGAACGCGAATGCGCACACTAGCGAAGCCGATTCGAGCTTTCGTCCTGGCGCCGAGGGCCCTCGTTTGGGACCCTGTGTAGAGGGCAACCATGCCGGAGGAAATGAACCCGACAGCAGTTGAGCTCGACCCACCCGTCGAGGTGCGCGTTGCGGCCCTGATCGAGGCCGGGCGCCCGGTGGAGTGCGTCGATCTCTCGGAGGTTGACTCGTTGGTCCAGGAACTGAACCTCTCCGAGGAAGAGGCCGATCTCGTGCACGAGCGCATCGAGGGCGCGGGCCTGGCGATCGAGGACGACTGTGGCCGCGACGCCGAGGAGCCCGCCGGGTACAAGAACGGCGAGCTCGCCGAGCAGACCACCGACGCCCTGCAGCTCTTCTTCAACGAGATGCGGCGCTACCCGCTGCTGACCAAGGAGGAGGAGATCGAGCTCGCGCAGGCGATCGAGCGGGGCGACCTCGAGGCCAAGGAGCGGCTGATCAACTCGAACCTCAGGCTGGTCGTCTCGAACGCCCGCCGCTACATGCGCCAGGACCTCAACCTGCTCGACCTGATCCAGGAGGGCATCCTCGGCCTGATCCGCGCCAGCGAGAAGTTCGATTGGCGCAAGGGCTACAAGTTCTCGACCTACGCGACCTTCTGGATCCGCCAGGCGATCCAGCGCGCGCTCGAGTCGAAGGAGCGCACCATCCGCGTGCCGAACCAGGTCGCACAGCGCGAGCGCAAGGTGATGCGAATCGAGCGCGAGCTGGCGACGAAGCTCGGCCGCGACCCGACCACCGAGGAGATCGCCAAGGAGGCCGAGCTCGAGCCGGCGCAGGTCGAGGAGATCCGCGATCTCACCCGGGTCGTGACCAGCCTCGACCGGCCGGTCGGCGAGGAGGACGGCTCTGCGATGGGCGAGTTCGTCCAGGACGAACGGGTCGGCCCGTCCGAGGAGGTCGCGCTCAGCTTCCGAGACCAGGCGCTCCGCAGGGCGGTTCGGGACCTCCCCGAGAACGAGCGCAAGGTGATCCAGCTTCGCTACGGGATCAACGGCGATGAGCCCACACCGCTCCGGGAGACGGGGCGCCGCCTCGAGCTCAAGCCCAGCGAGGTGAAGAAGCTCGAGGAGAGGGGCCTCAGCCGTCTCGCCGAGGCCCGCGAGGTCGAGGCGCTGCAAGAAGCCGCGTAACGAGTCGATTCCGGCCGACGATCCGTTCTGGCAGGTCGTCGTTGCGGATCCGGGAATCGAGGACCTGTTCGGCGACTCGCAATACGTCCGCGGAGCGATGACGCTGCAGGCCCTTCGTGAGCGCGTCGGCGATGACGCCTTCTTCGCGATCCTCCCCGGCTGGGCGGCGAGCAAGAGTGGTGGCAACGGCACGACGCCGGAGTTCATCGCCTTCGCCGAGCAGACCAGTGGGCAGCAGCTCGACGATCTGTTCGACGCCTGGCTGTTCACCGCCGGCAGGCCCGACCTGCCCGCGGCCGAGACAGCCAGGGCCCGTGCAGCCGGGCCGGACGCGACCTGGCTGAATCAGGTGCGGCAGCGGCTCGCGGTCGGCCGCTACTGAGACTCAGCCGACCTTGACCACGCCGGGGGGCCGCCAGGTCCCCCGGCGTGCGGCTGGGCTCGGGCCATAGAGCCTGAGGCTGAGCCTGAAACCGCTGGCCGGCGCCGGAAGCCAATTGACGCCGGTCTCCGTCGGTGGATCGCGCTGAATCGCGATCACGATCGAGCCGTCCGCCCCTTTCAGCAATGGCGGATGGCTCGTGCCGATCGCGTAGCGGCCGATGGAGTTCGGGACCAGATAGCCGTCACTGTCGTACATCGTGAGAGACCAGAAGTACCGGGCAGGCGGCTCCTGGCCGGGCGGGAAGGTGAGGCGGTAGCGGTTGGCACCGCTGAAGAGCGCCCCGGTCGCGTCCGCGATGCCGGTCGGATAGATCGCCTCGTTCGGCGTGTTCGCCCCCAGCCCGACGACCGCGATCTGGGCGCGATAGAGATAATCGGTGCCGTAGTTCCCGATGTTCGAAGCGGGCAATAGCCAGCCGGCCGTCTGCCGCGCCTGGTTGAAGACCATCAGCCGCGTGCTGCCCGGCAGCGAGACGGCTTCCTGTGAGACGCCGTCGTAGAGGGCGGCGAGCACGTCCGAGGGCAGGCCTGCTCGATCGGGCGAGAGGCCGGCGCCGATGCCGAGCGGCCGCAGCTGGGAAAGCAGCGGTGCGTCGCGCTTCGGCGGTTCGTTTCGCTTGAGGGCACGGTTGAGGGCGCTGATGAAGCCCGAGCCGTCGGTGGGCGTCGTGTAGTCGTGCGGCGTTCCCGGCTTGCACCCCTTGGCGAAGCGGCGCGCCTTCCCGCCGAGACGCACGAGCCGGTAGCGGGCCATCAGCTTCCGCGCCTTGCGCTGGTCGGCCGGCCCGGAGGCGAGCGTCCGGCCGATCATCCAGACCCGCCGGTACTTCGACTTGATCAGCGGAGTGTGAGAGGGGCGCTTCGCCTTTCCTGGTGCGTGGTTCCAGCGAATCTCGAACGACCCGGCGGCGCCGCTGTCCTTCCGGGTCCCGCGGATGTCGATGACGTTGGTGTACGGGTCGAGGAACTCGAAGCTGTAGTACCGCTTGCCCATGCCCGGATGGCTGAGCACGATCGGGCCGCGGGCGAGATCGAGGTGCGCGATCGAGTAGAGGGTGTCCGTGTTCGGGGCGACGACGGTGCGGTCCTCCGGCCTCGCAAATCCCCGGGCGTTCGAGATCGAGTTGACCGGGGCGTTCCCCATCCCGTCCGGACACCGGACGCTGGTCTCCTCCGCCCGGACCCTGAGGAACTCGAGCAGCGGCAAGCCGTAGTCGTAGGCCTGCTTGCCGAGGTCCCTCGCCTGTTCCGCGCTCACCGCCGCGCGTGCCATGGGGCTCGCCGACGCTGCGCTCGCGCCGCCCGGGATGGCGAGCAGCACCGCCACCGCGACGATCGACCTCCAGATTCCCGCTGTCCTCATCCCTCGTCCCTCGGCCCGCAACGGTATTGGAAGCCGGGTCCTCTGGCGGTCAGCCTGCGAAGCGAGACCGAAGCGCCAGCACACGGTTGACCGAGGCATCGAACTCCGCCCGATCGAGCGATCCGCCGCTCAGGCCGTGAGCCAGAGCTCGCTGGGCCTTGGCGGCATCGCCCAGGCTTGTGAAGAGGACGAGGTCCGTGCCGGCGCGGGCCGCCGCCATCGCGGTCCGGGCGGGACCGCCGACGGCGCGGGCCGAGACTGAACCGAGAGCATCGGAGATCGACACGCCCTGGAAGCCCAGCCGGTCGCGGAGCTCGCCGGTCGCGATCGCGCGCGCGAGCGCGGCCGGCTTCCCCGAGAGCGCCGGATAGATCGCGGTGCTCAGCATCACCATCGCCCCGCCCGCCGCGGTGAAGCTCGCGTACGGCCGCTCGTCGTTCCGCCGAAGCTTCGCGGCCGGCAGCCGGATCCGCTGGACGGCGTTGTCGGTGTTGATCCGCGCCGCTCCGAGGCCGGGAAAGTGCTTGGCCGTAGCAGCGACCCCGCCCGCCGCCAGCCCGCGCGCGAACCCAACCCCGATCCGGGAGATCGCTCCCGGCTTGCGCGCGAAGGTGCGTCCCTCGTCGAAGATCGCACGCCCGGGACGGCCGAGGTCCAGCACCGGCGCGAGGTCGACGCTGACCCCCATCGAGCGGAGGCTCTGGCCGGTCGCGCTCCCGAGCCGCTGTGCGAAGCCCTCGCCGCGAGCCCCGATCGAGCGCGCGGAGGGCCTGGGCGGTCCGGGCAGCCGCCGGACCAAGCCGCCCTCCTGGTCGACCGTGATCAGCAGCGGCGGGCTCCCGGCCGGGCGAGGGATCGCCTGAAGCTCCGCGGTCAGGTTGCGGACCGAGCTTCGTCCTCCGGCGTTGCCGTCGAACAGGATCACGCCGGAGACGAGGCCGTCCGAGATCATCCGCCGCAGGGCCGGCGGTGGATGCTGACCCGGGAAGCCGGTGATCACGCGGGCCCCCGCAATCTGGTCATCGCTCATGGCCAGCGGACTGCTGATCTGCGTGATGCCCCGTTCGCCGCCTCCCGCCATCAGGAGGCCGGCGACGGCCGCGGCGATAAGACCCTGCATTGCCGGGTAGGTTCCCGGACATGGACTACACGATCAAGAACCTGAAGGACGTCGAGGACATGGCGGCGAGCCAAGGCCTGGGCGATATCCAGGAAGCCCGCTTCGCCCACGGCGACCTGAACGCCGAGCACACCGGATTCTCCCTCCAGCGGGTGAAGCCGGGGAAGCGACACGCCATCGCCCACCGCCACAAGGAGATGGAGGAGATCTACGTCGTCATCTCCGGGTCCGGTCGCATCAAGCTCGACGACCAGATCGAGGAGGTCGGCCCACTCGATGCGATCCGGATCGGGCCCTCGGTGATCAGGTCGTTCGAGGCCGGTGACGACGGACTGGAGATCCTCGCCTTCAGCCCGCGCGCCAAGGGCGACGCCGAGATCGTCGAGGATTTTTCCTGGGACTAGGCGTCCGAGCATGCTCATAAGTTTTCGGGCGTGCCGCCGCTGATCGGCTTCGACGAGGCGCTGGAGCTCGGCGCCCTGACCGACCACGACGAGATCGGTGCTCTCGTCGAGCGCGCCTGGGAGGTCCGCACCGAGCGCTTCGGCGACTCGACCGATATGTGCTCCCTCGTCAACGCCAAGTCCGGCGGCTGCGCCGAGGACTGCGGCTTCTGCGCCCAGTCGCGCTACGCCGAGGCCGACACGCCGATGCACGCGATGATGGAGCCCGAGCAGATCCTCGAGCACGCCAAGGCGGCCGAGGCGGCCGGCGCCCACCGCTTCTGCATGGTCACCCAGGGCCAGGGTCTCTCCAAGCGCGACTTCGCCAAGATCCTGGACGGCGCGCGGCTGGTCTCGGAGCAAACCAACCTGAAGCGCTGTGCCTCGATCGGGCACATGTCTGCCGACCGCGCCAAGCAGCTGAAGGAGGCCGGCATCCAGCGGGTGCACCACAACGTCGAGACGTCGCGGTCGTACTACCCCGAGGTCTCCACCACGGTCCGGTACGAGGGGCGGATCCGCACCATCGACGCGGTCAAGGAGGCCGGCCTTGAGACATGCGTCGGCGGCATCCTCAACCTGGGCGAGTCGCCTCGCCAGCGGGTGGAGATGGCCTTCGAGCTCGCCGAGATCGACCCCGACTCCGTCCCGATCAACCTCCTCAACCCGCGCACCGGGACGAAGTTCAGCGAGCGCGAGCTGATGGACCCCTGGGAGGTCGTCAAGTGGGTGGCGATCTTCCGGCTGATCCTGCCGGACGCGCTCTTCCGCCTCTGCGGCGGCCGCGTCGAGAACCTCCAGGACCTGGCCCCGCTCGCCGTCAAGGCCGGCCTGAACGGCGTGATGATGGGCAACTTCCTCACCACCCTGGGCGTCGAGCCCGCCGAGGACCGGGAGATGTTCGAGGAGCTCGGCCTGAACGTCGCCCGTCAGCCGGACAACGGCGCCAATCCCAGGCCGGACAACCGCTCGGGCTGGCTTGATGGCGAGACCCCCGTCACCCCCATCGACGAGCTGATCGACAAGCAGGCGGAAGCGAACTTCTGGGATCCCTCGACGCAGCTCCGGGTAGTCAAGAAGAAGGGCAAGGTTCCGGCGTATCCGGAGCGCCCATCCGTGGATCGGGACGCCGCGCCCGCCGGCTGGGGCGACTAGTGCTCGAGATCAGCGAGCGCCTCACTGAGCTCGAGTCGAGCGGGCTGCGACGCCGCCTGCGCGTGGTCGACGGGCCCCAGGGCCCCGAGGTGGTGCTCGACGGCCGCCCGGTCCTGGTGCTCTGCTCGAACAACTATCTGGGGCTGGCTGACCATCCCCGGCTGCGGCAGGCGGCCGCGGATGCGGCTATCAGCCTCGGGACCAGCGCTGGGGCGTCCCGGCTGATCTCCGGCTCGATGTCGATCCATGCCGAGCTCGAGGCGCGGCTGGCGGAGTTCAAGGGAACCGAGGCGGCCTTGCTGTTCGGCTCGGGGTATCTCGCGAACACGGGCACGATCGCGGCACTGACGCAGCGGGGAGAGGTGGTCTTCTCCGACGAGCTCAATCACGCGAGCATCATCGACGGCTGCCGGCTGACGGGCGCGGAGACATTCGTATACCGGCACCGCGACACCGAGCATCTCGAGTGGGGCCTGCGGCGAGCGGGGGACCGCGCGGCGCTGATCGCCACCGATGGCGTCTTCTCGATGGATGGGGACATCGCGCCGCTTCCGGAGCTCGCCGATCTCGCCCGTCGCCACCGCTGCCGCCTGCTCGTCGACGAGGCACACGGGACGGGCTGCATCGGGCCGGGCGGGCGCGGCTCGGTCGCGGCCGCACGTCTCTCCGGCGAGGTGGACGTCATCGTCGGGACCCTCGGCAAGGCCCTGGGCGGCTACGGCGCCTACGTGTGCGGCTCGGCGGAGATGGTGGACTTCCTCATCAACTCCGCGCGGCCCTTCATCTTCTCAACCGCCCCTCCTCCCCCGGCTGTCGCCGCGGCCCAGGCCGCGCTCGAGCTCCTGACTGAGACCCCCAAGCGGGTGGATCGGCTGCGGGCGAACGCGGCCGCCCTGCGGGACGGGCTGCGCTCCCACGGCCTCGAGCCGATCGGGTCCGAGACCCAGATCGTTCCGCTGGTGGTCGGCGAGGCCGATGACGCGATGGCGCTCTGCGAACGCCTCCTCGCCGAGGGCCTGTTCGCGCAAGCCATCCGACCGCCCACCGTCCCGCCGGGGACGTCCCGCCTGCGCCTGACCACGATGGCCACACACCGAGTCGCCGACCTGCGGCGGGCGGCGAGAATGATCGGCGCGGCGGCCCGCGATCTCGGCCTCTCGCCTCGCGCCACGCAGGCGATGGCCGCCTGAGTCATGCGCGGGGTCTTCGTCACGGGCACCGGAACCGAGGTCGGCAAGACCGTGGTCGCCGCTGTTGTCGCTCGGACGGCGCACGTCGCCGGAGCGCGGGTTGCAGTCTTCAAGCCGGCGGTCAGCGGCTTGGACGACCATCCCCTGCGGCCCGAGGTCTGGGAATCGGCGGCCGAGCTTCCCGACCACGTGCTGCTGCGCCTCGCCTCGGGATCGTCACAGGGGGACGACGAGATCGCCCCCTACCGCTACGGGCCGGCGGTCTCCCCCCATCTCGCCGCGGAGCTCGCCGGCGAACCGATCGATCCGGACCGCCTGCGCGGCACCGCACTCGCTGCCACCGAAGGGCGCGACATGCTCGTCTGCGAGGGGGTCGGCGGCTTTCTCGTGCCGCTGACCGGGGACTACCTGGTCCGCGAGCTGGCTCGCGACCTGGGAATGCCCGTGCTGATCGTCGCCTCGCCGGGGCTCGGGACGATCAACCACACCCTGCTCACCATCGAGGCGGTCCGGGGCGCCGACCTCGAGGTCGCGAAGGTCGTCCTCAACGACTGGCCGGCCGAGCCGTCGAGGATGGAGCGCTCCAATCTGGAGACGATCTCGCTGATCGGCGGGGTCGAGGTCGAGACGCTGCCGCGCCTCGACCTGACCCGGCCGGCGAGCTGGCCTGCGCTCTCGCTCAGCGAGCCTGAGCGCCGGCTGAGAGCGGCGTAGCGGAGCCTGGGCTCTCCTCCGCAGCGGCCACCTGAGCCTCCCCCCTCTTGGCGCGGGCGCCGCGAACGAGGGAGAGCGAGACCACCAGCCCGGCGACCACCACGATCGCTGCCAGCAGCATCGCGCTGCCGAGAGCGTCGACGAAGGTCGCGCGCGCCTGCTCGGGCGCTGTCGCCAGCTGGGAGGGGTTGAAGCCGCTGCCGAGCTGAGACTGGAAGATCGCTCCGGTCGCGGCTACTCCGACGGAGGCCCCGACCATGCGCGACATCTGCAGGACGCCCGAGGCGACGCCGGACTTCATCACGCTCACGGAGTTCATCGCGGCCGTCGACATCGGCGACATCACCAGGGCGATCCCGATCCCCATCAGGACGAACGGGACGATCAGGGCGCCGTAGGTCGTGCTCGTCGTGATGCCGGCGAACATGAACATCGAGACGGCCAGCACCGCGAGCCCGGCGCTTATCGGGGTGGCCGGGCCCAAACGATCCGCGAGCCTGCCGGAGATCGGCGCGATCACCGCGATCACCATCGTCGTCGGCAGGAACCTGACCCCGGCCTCCAGTGCGCTGTAGCCGAGGATGTCCTGCATGTAGAGGGCCATGAAGAAGAACGTGCCCATCATGGCGAAGGTGATGATGAAGGCGATCAGGTTCGTGCCGATGAACTGGCGGGTGCGGAAGAGGGCGAACTCGACCATCGGAGCCGCGACCCGCAGCTCGATCGCCACGAAGATGGCGATGCCGATGGCGCCTCCGATCAGCAAGGCGAGGATCTGAGGTGAGCCCCAGCCCCAGCTGTTCCCCTCGATCAACCCGAGGACGATCGCGGTCAGGGCCGCAGTCAGCGAGATCACGCCCGGGTAGTCGACCCGGCGGTCGACGGTCTCGTCACGCGACTCGGTGACGGCGAAGACCGTGGCGACCACGGCGCCGACGGCGACCGGCAGGTTGATGAAGAAGATCGCGCGCCAGCTCACGTACTCGGTGAGGAAGCCGCCGATGACTGGGCCGATCGAGAGGGCCAGGGCCGAAACGCCGGCCCAGGTGCCGATCGCCTTCCCGCGCTCGGCGGCCGGGAAGGCGTGGGTGATGATCGACAGGGTCGCCGGCATCATCAGCGCCGCCCCGATCCCCTGGATCGCGCGGCTGCCGATCAGCATCGCCGGGTCCTGCGCCAGGCCGGCGGTCGCCGAGGTGACGGCGAAGATGATCACGCCGGCCAGGAACATCAGGCGGCGGCCGAAGATGTCACCGAGACGGCCGCCCGTGGCGATCAGCACCGCGAAAGTCAGCGTGTAGCCGTTGATGACCCACTCGAGGGCCGAGAGCTGGGCACCGATCTCGCGCTGAATCGACGGCAGCGCCACGTTGACGACGGTGTTGTCGAGCATGACCATGAACAGCGCGAAGCACATCGCTCCGAGCGTCCACCACTTGCGGTTGTCGTCCGTGACCAGGTGCCGGTAGCGCGTCATCGGCTCACCTTCCTCTCGTAGTTCGCGTAGATCTCGGCGATCTCGGGGCGCTTCAGGAGCGCCTCGAGAGCCGCTTCAAGCTTTTGCCGCTCCTCGCCGGCGAGCGAGGCGGTGAATTCCTCGAGCCCTGCCAGACGGGCGGAGATGATTCGGTCGGCGAGCTCGCGCCCTCGCGACGTCAGTGCGAGGCGGCGAACGCGCCGATCGTCCGGGTCCTCGACCCGGGTGACGAGCTTCTTGCGGTACAGCCCATCCGCGGCGCGGCTGGCCGAGGCGGGGGAGATCCCGAGCTCGTCGGAGAGGGCGGTGACAGTGCGGGCGTCCTCGTCGGGAGAGTCGAGCTCGACCAGGACCTTCATCTGGCTGAAGGTGAGGCCGCTGTCGTCGATTACCCGGAAGACCTCGCTGCTCGCCCCGCCCATGCAGCGGAGCAGGAAGGCACCGAGCTTCAGCGCGAGCTCGGTGTCTCTCGGACTGCTCTTGGTGCTGGTCGCTGCTTCCATATGAGAAAAGGTTACACGCTTGCAACCTTTTCTCTACCGCAACGATCTGTGATAACCGTCACACTGCGCAGCGCGCCCCGGTGCACCGAAATCGCGCGACTCCATCCGGCGCCGGTCATATGTTGCGCCCAGGGAATGGAGAAGGCTGCCCGCCTCGATCACGATCACCTTTGGCACCCCTTCACGCAGCAGCGCGATTGGGTGGCCGACGAGCCGTTGATGATCGAGGCGGCCGAGGGGACCGAGCTCATCGATGTGGAGGGACGCCGTTATCTGGACGGCGCCTCCTCCCTTTGGTGCAACGTCCACGGGCACCGGCATCCGGAGATCGACGCGGCGGTCCGCGAGCAGCTCGACCGGGTCGCCCACTCGACGATGCTGGGCCTCTCCCACCCCGGCGCCGCCCAGCTCGCCGCCCGGCTCGTCGAGATCGCCCCGGCCGGGCTGAGCCGCGTCTTCTATTCGGACTCAGGGTCGACGGCCGTCGAGGTGGCGCTCAAGATGGCGTTCCAGTACTGGCAGCACCGCGGCGGCCAGCACGTCCGGAAGACCTCGTTCATCTGCCTCGAGGAGGCGTACCACGGGGACACGATCGGATCGGTCTCCGTCGGCGGCATGCCGCTCTTCCATGGGACCTTCGAGCCGCTGCTCTTCGAGGCGCACCGGGCGAAGCCCGGCGATGTCGACGACATGGCGCGCCTGCTCGCCAGGTGTGAGGAGGAGGTCGCCGCGGTGGTCCTCGAACCGCTCGTCCAGGGCGCGGCCGGGATGCTCACCCATCCGCCCGGCTACCTGCGCGCGGTACGGCGGCTCTGCGACCGCCACGGCGCGCTGCTGATCTGCGACGAGGTCGCCACTGGATTCGGGCGGACAGGGACGATGTTCGCCTGCGAGCAGGAGGGCGTCTCACCCGACCTGCTGTGCGTAGCCAAGGGCCTTACCGGCGGCTACATGCCGCTCGCCGCGACGCTCGCCACCGAGCGAATCTACGAGGCCTTCCTGGGGTCGAGCTCGGAGTACAAGACCTTCTTCCACGGCCACACCTACACGGGCAACCCGCTCGCCTGCGCGGCGGCCCTCGCCTCGCTGGACGTCTTCGAGCGGGAGCGGACCCTCGTTCGCATCCAGCCCAAGATCCGGCTGCTCTCGGGCTGGCTCTCGCAGGTCGAGAAGATGCGTGAGGTCAAGGAGGTGCGACAGCGCGGCCTGATGGTCGGCATCGACCTTGGGGAGCACGACCCCGAGATGCGGCTCGGGCATCGCGTCGTCCTCGAGGCCCGCCGGCGCGGCGTGATCGTCCGGCCGCTCGGCGACGTGATCGTGCTGATGCCCCCGCTCTCGATCTCGAAGCAGGACCTGCGGCGTCTCGTCCAGGTCGTGGCGCAGTCGATCCGCGCTGCCTATCCGGTCGCGGAGCTCGACGCCGGCGCCAAGGGCCGCCTCGACGCGGCGCTGCTCGAGGCGGCCTGACTCAGAAGACGACTCGTTTCGCCTCCCACTCGCCGTCCTTGTTCCGGTGGATCCACAAGGGATGAGGTGGTACGTCGGCTGCGTCTCCCCAGATAAGCACCTCGGTGCGGTCCCGATCGATCGATACCCCGGTCCGCTCGCACGCCTCCAAAACCTTGTCACGCTCCAGTGGATGCAGCTCTGCGTAACGCCGGGCTTCGCGCTCCATCTCCGTGGACCGGGTTGGTTTTCTGACCATCTGCGCTCGCAAGTGTGATGGAGAGCCCGCAGCTCCGTAGTACCGATGTGAGCACGGCCGCGGTCGCCACCGCAAGGGAGGAGGTCGATGAGCCTCGGGTCGCCTTCGAGGCCCTCTACCGGGAGAGCCGAGACGACGTCTACGCCTACGTCGCGGGCCTATTGCGCGATCGCTCCGCCGCCGAGGAGGTCACCTCGCAGGCGTTCGAGCGCGCCTGGCGGAAGCGGCGGCAACTCGATCGCAAACGCGGCACGCCGCGGGCCTGGCTGTTCGGCATCGCCCGGAACGCCGCCCTCGACGAGCTGCGCAGGCGAACCAAGATCACCCACGACGCCGTTCCCGAGGCGGTCGCCGCCGACTCCTTCACGAATCCCGCGGACGCCGCGGTGGACCGCGCGGTGCTGCAACGCGCGCTCGACTCGCTCACCGGCCGCGAGCGCGAGCTGGTCGCGCTCAAATTCTTCGGCGGCCTCTCCAACGCGGAGATCGCGAACGTGATCCGCACCAGCGAGACGAATGCCGGCACCCGGCTCCACCGGGTGATCGAGAAGCTGAGGAGGTCCATCGATGAGGCTGACTGACGAGCAGATCGGCGCGGAGCTGCGTGCCCTGCGCACAACACCAGACCCGAGCTTCGCCGCGACGCTGGATCGGCGCGCGACCGCCGGATTCCCGGCCGCGAAGCCGGAGGCGGGCGATCGCGAGCTCTCGTGGAGACTGCTGGCTCCGGTCCTCACGGGCCTGGCCGCGATCGCCGTGATCGCGGTCGTCGTCTCGAACACGGGCGTGAAGACCGCATCAAACGGTGGGACGCTCCAGACGGAGTCGCGCACACCGCCGGCAAGCACCGCCGTTGCGCCTGGCACAAAGGCGGGGCCGGAGATCAGCAAGGGACCAACGTCGCAGGTGCTCGGAGGTGAAACAGGCGCCCCGCCGGGAGTGGCTGGCAGCCGTCCTCGCATTGGTCACCAGCAGATCCAGGAGCTATCCGCCTCCCTCGGCCTCTCGACCGATGCGGGCAACCTCCAGGGCGCCGCGGACGGAGTCGTCGATGTGACCAATCGCTACGACGGGTTCGTCGATTCCTCGGACATGCACGTCGGCGGATCGAACGGACATGCTTTCTTCCAGCTCCGCATTCCGGCGGCGCAGCTGCGAGAGGCGCTCGACGATCTCTCCGGGCTGGGCCGGGTGGTGAGCCGCGACGAGGGCAGCGCCAACGTCACCGGTGCTTACGTCGACGCCGGCAAGGCCTACCACCAGGCGCGCGCCAAGGTCGATTCGCTGCTCACGCAACTGCGCAACGCGACAGATCCGGCTGAGGCCGCATCGATCCGCCAGCAGCTCGTCACGGCGCGACAGCAGCTGGTCGCAGCGCGTGAGGCGCTCCGCGGTCTGAAGGGGCGCGTTACCTACGCGCCGGTGACCGTGCAGATCCGGGCCGATGGGGAGGGCAACTGGTCGATCGGCGACGCGGCCGACGACTCAGTCGACGTCCTCAAGGCGATCGCTGGAGGGACGCTCGTCACCCTCGCGGTGCTGGTGCCGCTCACGGCGCTACTCGCGCTCGGCTGGCTCGGCGGCCGCGAGCTGAACCGACGGCGGCGCGAGGCCGCCCTGGACTGACCTACTCCTCGTAGGGCTCGAAGTCCGCCTTGCGGGCCCCGCAGACCGGGCAGAACCAGTCGTCGGGGATGTCGTCGAATGCGGTTCCGGGCGGTACCCCGCCGTCCGGGTCACCCTCGTCGGGGTCGTAGATGAATCCGCACGAGGTGCAGATGTAGAGCTGCTTGGTGGTGGTCTCCGCTTCCATCGGGCGGCAGGGTAACGAGTACGGTCTCGGCAGGTGGAACCCGCTGCTCCTCGACCGGCCGCGACGGTGATCCTGCTCCGCAGGGGCGGCAAGCACGCGGAACGGGGCCTCCAGGTCCTGCTCGTGCGCCGAAATCCCGAGGCGCGGTTCATGCCCGGCGTCTGGGTCTTCCCCGGGGGATCCGTGGATCCCGGTGACGGGGATGGCGAGGCGGCCCATCGGGCCGCGGCCGTGAGGGAGCTGGCCGAGGAGGCGGACATCGAGGTCCCGGCCGAGGAGCTGGTCGCCTATTCGCGCTGGATCACTCCGAAGGTCGTTTCGATCCGCTTCGACACGCGCTTCTACCTCGCCCTGGCGCCGGCCCACTCGCCGCCGAAGGCCGACGGGGCGGAGACGGTGGACGCCGGGTGGTTCGAGCCCCAGGCCGCCCTGGACAGCCATCGCGCCGGCGAACTGCCGCTGGTGTTCCCGACGATCAAGCACCTCGAGTCCCTGATCGGCTACGCCAGCGCCGCCGAAGCGCTGGACGCAGCGCGGCGCCGAGAGGTGAAGCCCGTCGAGCCCGAGGTAGTAGGCGAGGGCGAGGAGCGGAGGATCGTCCTGCCGGACGAGCTTCCGTAAGAATCAACGCAGATGACGAGCACCCTGCCGGCAGAGGTCCGCGACGCCTTCGAACGCTTCATCACCTGCGAGTTCACGACGGTCGATGCGCGCAAGCAGCCGATCACCTGGCCGGTCACCCCCTACTACGAGGGCAGCGGGCCCACGATCGACGTGACCACCGGCCTCGGCTACCCGAAGAAGGCCGACGACGCCCGCGCCCATCCGAGCGTTTCCCTGCTGTTCTCCGACGCGACCGGTTCGGGCGTCGAGACCGGGATCAAGGTCCTCGTCCAGGGCACGGCGACCGTGGACGACGAGGACCTGAAGGCCAACGCCGACCGCTACTACCGCGAGTCGATCGTGAAGCTGCCCGCCACCAGGAAGATGCACCCGCCGAAGCCGATGCGCAGCCTGCTCAACTGGTACTACGCGCGGCTCTACGTCAAGGTCAGACCCGAACGGGTCTTCGTCTGGCCCGAGGGAAATCTGGCCGAGGAGCCCGTGGTGCACGATGCCCACCTGGAGGAGGTGCGCTCGGGCCATGCGGAGGAGCCACCGGAGCCGCATGGGCAGCCCTCGGGCGGCGCGGCGGCCTGGGACCGGCGGATGGACCTCCTGGACGAGCACGAGACGGCCGTGCTGAGCTGGATGGGCCCGGACGGATTTCCGATCTCCGTGCGCGTGCCGTTCACCGCGGACGCGTCGCGGCAGGAGATCGCGATCGCTGCGGAACCGGCGGGCCTGCCGCTGATCGAGGGCCGCGCCTGCCTCACCGTTCACCGCCACGCGCCGGACTTCACCTGGCAGCGCAACATGCAGGTCCGCGGGAACCTCGCCCCTGCGGAGGAGGGTTGGCGGCTCGTCCCCAGGAGGGTCGTCGGCGGATTCGAGATACCAGAAGGCCGCCTCACGCGCTTCCAGGACTTCGTCAAGAAGGGCCCGGGCTTCTACCGGACCTACCGCCGGCGTCTCCGAGAGCGGTCCTAGGAACCGGCCCTCTGGGGGAACGGCTCCAGCCCCGCGTTCCAGGGGCCGGCCTTGTAGATGTCGAGGTTGTTCTCCTCCATCTCGCGATGGAGGCGGTCGAAGATGCCGCCGGCGGAGTGCAGCGCCTCCTTGAGCTCCTCCTTCGAGCGCTGACGCAGTTTCCAGTTGAAGAAGAGCTGCTGTTCAGTGATTCCGAAGTCGACCTCGGCGGGAATCCGCGTGATCCAGTCGATGAAGGCGGGGCTGAAGAGCTCGCGGAGCGCGACCGGGTCGTGGTCCTTCGGCACGGTGGCGATGAACCGCTTGTTGAAGTCGACGCTCTCGAACTCGACCCGCCGCCGCGAGAACCGGTCGACGGTGTCACCGGCGGTGTGCTCGAGCGACTCAACGTCGAAGACCGGGACGACTGTCGCCAGGTCCGGCATATGCGCCTTGACCAGCAGGGCGCCGGGGAGGATCGCCTTGCGGCCGAAGCCCCCCTCCTCGTGCTCGTCGGCGTCGCATGAGGAGCCGAAGAAGCCGTCGCTCAGCTCACCCGTGATGCGGTTGGTGCCGCCGGGACAGAGCGCGACCGGCGCTCCAACGGGATTGATGCCGCCGATCGGCTCGTAGCGGAGGCCGCGCTCCTCCGCCAGGCCGGAGACGATCGCGGCCCACTCCTGCGCATCCCCCTTCGCGCTCAATCGATCCTGACCAGATCGTCGCGGCCCTGGGCCTCGAGCAGGGCCTTGTAGCGCGGGAAGACGGGCTTGGTCAAGGGCACGAGCTTGAGGATCTTCGCCACCGGGCCGCTGGCCTTGATCTGGCCCCGGGCGAGCGCGGTGGTCACGTCCACCCTCCCGAGCCAGAAGCGGTGCGCCGTGTCCGCCTCCATGCTCATCACGACGTCCGGCTCCATCTCGGTCTCTCCGAAATCGACGTCGGTCGGCTCGTCCTGCTTCAGGCGGACCGTGATCGTCGACTCGGGGTCGCGATGCTGGTACTGAACGATCGTGTTCGCCTCGCGGAACTTGGGTGCCAACTCATCGTCGGCGGCGAGCTCCGCGAACAGCTTTCCGATCGTGTCGTAGACCTCCTGGGCGTCCTTGAAGTACGCCACGCGAGAGATCCTATTCAGGGCTACTGGTCGGGCAGGACCTCGGGGATCTTGCCGCCCCCAAAGGCCGCCGGGAAGTCCGGCGCGATCGTGCAGGCTGCGTACGCGGAGGGGCCCGGCGAGGCAGGCGTGCCGCCCGGGAAGTTCGGGCCGACCATGTCGGGCGAGGTCGGACTGATCACCGACGAGAACGGGAACTGGCCGCTCTCCTCCTGTGGCGGGCTGGACTCCGGGTTGTGCGTCACAGGCTGGCCGCCGAAGGTGTTGTTGCAGTCGTGGCTCGGGAAGATCTCGGCCTGCGTCGTCGGGAAGAAGCTGCCGATCGCGAACGGCTGCAGGTAACCGTTGCCGCGGTTCGTGTTGAGCCGCTGGGGATAGATCGAGAGCGACTCGGAGGTAAAGATCGTCATCTGCCGCGAGAGGTGGAGCGGGGCCCCCTGCCCGGCCTGGAACGGCATGTAGTCGGCGGTCGACGATGAGGGGTTGGAGAGGAAGTCGGTCACGACCGGTGCCTGGTAGTCGAGCCAGCGGACAACCGGGTTGAGGTTGGCCAGGAACGGGTCGAAGTTGTCCATCACCGGGCGCAGCTCGCGCAGGAAGCTGCTCAGCGAGGGGAACCCCGTCGCGGACGCCTTGATCAGCGGGTCGAGGTTCTTGAACAGCTTCCGCGCCTTGGGCGCGAGCCGGCGCACGTCACGGAGGGTCGGGCTGAGGTCGCGGGCGACGGGCTTCAGGTCGTGGAAGACCGGTTGGGCGTCCGCGGCGAAGCCCTTCAGCCTGTCGAGCGTCAGGCGGCCCTCGTTCTCGAACGTGGGGAAGATCTTGAAGGTGTCCGACAGCGCCCGGCTCTGCGAGGCCAGCGCCCCGAAGGTGCGGTTCGCACCCACGATCGCCCCGGCGAGCGCCTGGTCGTGCTCCGTAAGCGCCGCGAAGACGTCACCCGTGTCGTGGACCAGCGTGCGCAGCGACTCCTCCTGGCGGCGCAGCGTGCCGAGCACGTCGCTCGCGTCCGACGCGAAGGGCCCGAGGTTGCCGAACGCATCGTTCAGCGACAGGCCCTCGCCGTTGATCGCGATGCCCGCGTTCTGCATCCAGGACTGGAACGCCTGGCGGGTCGGCTCGTCGAAGCCCTGGAAGATCTCGTCGATCTGAGTCTGGTCCTGGACCTGGGTCTGCGCCAGATGGCCGCCCTCGGGGATCGGCTGAGGCGCGTCGTCACCCGAGAGCTGGCCGACGTCGATCGTGTTCGACTGCGCCTGGGTGGCGTTGGCGTTCTCGATGACGCTTGTGGTGTCGGTGCCGCTCTGCGCCGCGGTCTGGCTGCCGGTGGTGAGCTCGACGTACGTCTCGCCGAGCAGCGTCTTCTGGCGCAGGATCGCCCTCGCGTCGGAGGAGATCGGCGCGTACTGCGGCTCGATCTCGATCGTGGCCCTCGTCGTGTTGCAGGTGGTCGGGTCCTTCTGGCACTCGCTGTCGGGCGCCAGACCGATGTCCTTGACCTTCCCGACCGAGACACCGCCGATCCGCACGTCGGCCTCCTTCTGCAGGGTGATCGCCTCAGGGAAGTCGGCGGTGAACCGGTAGCTCTCCGGCTTCAAGGGGATCGGCCCGCCGAAGGTCACCCAGAGGAAGAGCAGCAGCCCGAAACAGGACAGCGTGAAGCCGACCGCCACGAGGATGCGTCCCGCTGAGGGTGCCTGCTTCTGCATTACGCGCTCTCTCCGTTCATCAGCCTCATGCCGGACACACGCTTCCGGTACCGAGGGGCGGCGCCAGCAACTTGTCGAATCCGGTGACCAGAGGAGCCAGCGGGCTGGACAGCACAATCGACTTGAGCGTTCCGCAGGTGGCCACCACGTAGACGTGCCGGTAGACACCGTGCGCGTCCTGCGACGAGAAGGTGCTGTTCCCGACGTGGGCGAGCCAGCCGAGCCAGTAGAGGTAGCCCTCGTCCCGCCCCGCGGTGCCCGGCTGCTCGGCACCCTTCGGGTTGTAGGCGGCCATGTTGAAGAGCCTGTTGAGCTCGCTGCCGACGTTGGTCAGGCGCGGGGTGGCGGCCACCAGGTTCTTCGCGGCCGGCCTCAGGTTGCGAACCGGCTGGCGGGCGTTGCGGACGAACGGGCGGATCTCGTCCTTGACGGGGTCATAGGTGGTCTTCGAGAGGTGCGCGAGCGAGTCGTTGATCGGCTTCAGCTTGCGGGCGAAGGGGCGCAGGCTGTTGATGGAGGGGCCGAGAACCGTGGCCAGCTGACCGGTCTTCTCGAGCGCCACGCGCGTCGTGCGCAGCGTCGGGCCGAGCAGCGAGACGGTGCGCTCGACGTCGGGCGTCTGAGTCGCGATCGCGCCCAGCGCCTGGTTGGAGGCCGAGACCAGCTGCTGGATGCCCTCGCCGTCCTGGCCGACCGTGCCGAAAAGCAGGTTCATGTTGTGGATCAGCGTGCGCAGGTTCTCCTTGCGTTTCGCGACCTCGGTGTTGATCCGGGCCAGCCCGCGGTTGATCGGGCCGAGGCTGCCGAGCAGCTTGCCGAGGTCCTTGCCGCGGCCGTTCAGACCCTGCCCGCCCTGGGTGAGCAGCAGGCGCAGGTAGGCGCGGGTATCGCCGTCGAGGGCGGAGAGGATCTGATCGATGTTCGTGTCCGGCGCGGTGTTGGCGACCGGAATCGAGTCCCCGTCCTGGTACTCGTCGTGGTTCGAGCTCGGGTCATAGTTCGTGCCCGGATCGAGCTCGAGGAACATGTCCTTGAGGCCCGTCTTGGGGCGAAGCAGGATGGTCGCGTCCTTGTAGACCGGCAGGAACTTGCGGTCGATCGCCATCGTCACGACCGCATGCCCGTTCTCGTAGTCGACGGAGGAGATGTCGCCGACGCGCACCCCGGCCACGCGGACCGTCTGGCCCTGTCCCGGCGTCACCGCCTGGGCGGTGGAGAGATCGGCCTTGAGCTCGAACGGCTTCTCCTCCAGCAGCGGGATCCGGAGCCGCTGGTTCTGGACGATGATGTAGGTCGCGACCAGGCCGACGATCAGCAGCCCGAGGATGGCCAGGAAGTCGCGCAGGTGGTCGCGGATCGCCTTGCTCATCAGCGCTTCCCCCCCGTGACCGGGTTCGGCACGACCGTAGGCGTGACGCCGTGCGCCTTCTGGAAGGCCGTCCAGTCCTTCGACCAGCCGCTGAACAGCGTCGTCGCGTGGTCCAGCAGCTGCTTCGCGGCGCTTGGGGAGCCGGATCCCTTCAGCTGCTTGGCGTCGGAGACCTGCTTGAGGATGCTCCCGTAACGCTGCACGAGCGACTTCAGTTCAGGCGACATGGAGGTGGCGCTTTGGCCGCTCGACTTCGTGGCCGGCGCGGGGCCGAGCGCTCCGGCGCGGAGATCGGGTGGGTCCTGCGTCTCACAGGGCGCGTCGGGCCGGAACGGCGTCTTCGCCGAAGACTGCTTGGCCGGCTGGGAGCCCTCGAAGGCGAAAGGTGCGATTCCGGTGACCTGGCCGGAGAGGTCGGGCGTGGTGAAGGGCGCGATCGTGTTGGAGCCGCCGCCGCCGAGCACGCGGAACTCCTGGCCGTTCGCGTCGCCGGAGCGGCTCTCGCCCGCGACGCCCGCGAACCCGTAGGCGGTCTCCTGGTAGACCTTGCCCGCGGGCGGGTCGCTGTCTGAGTCACTCGGCCCGTTCACGTTCGGAATCGGTGTGTTGCTCCAGGGGATGACGACGTTGTTGAAGCAGGAGGCGAGTGAACGGCCCTGTTCCAGGAACGGCAGGGTGTCGTGGCTGAGCGCGGCGAGATCCGGGATCGTCGGGCCGAGGTCCTTGACCAGTCCGCGCAGCTCCTCCCGCGAGACCAGCTGGCGGAGCTGGCCGATCCACGGATTCGCCGAATCGAGCGCGGCGTTGGACGCCTTCACGCCCGGGAGCGCCTCGCGCGCGAAGGCCCGGAGGGCCGGGAAGTCCTGGTTCAGCTTGAAGAGGGTGGGCCGGCCGGCGGCGAGGGTCCGGGGCAGCTCGATGATCGCCTCGCGTAGCGATGCCTGGTGCGCGGCGAAGGCGCCGCTGACGCTGTTCAGGTTGGTGATCAGACCCTGCAGCGCGGTGCTGTTCGAGTTCAGCTCGCGGGCGACGACGTCGAGGTTCGAGACGAAGCCGGCGAGGTCGCCGGGCTGAGTGCCGAGGAGGGCCTGGTTCACCTGCGAGGTGTACTCGTACGCTGCCGGCGAGGTCCGGAACGACTCCTGGAGGCCCTTCGCTCCCCCGTACTTGTCGAGCGCGCCCCCGAACTCCTTGAGGAAGATCTGGAGGTCCTGCCGGACGGGCGCCTGCAATGAGGTGAGCACCTGGTCGAACTGGACCGAGGTGGAGGTCTGGTTCTCGGGGACGACCGAGCCGCTGTCGAGCTCTGGCGCGCTCGGGCTGCCCGGGTGGAGGTCCACGAACAGGTTGCCCTCGAGGAAGAGCCGGGGCCGCAGCTGCATCGTGGCGTCCTGGCGGATCGGCAGGGCGCTGTCCTTGATGTCCATGGTGACCACGGCGGCGTCCTCGCCCTGCCCGTTCGCGTCGGTCACGTGCTGGACGTCGCTGACCTCGCCGACGTCGACGCCCGAGATCCTGACCGGACTCTTGGCGCGGATGTTCTGGGCGTCCGCGAAGACGGCCTTGAGCTGGTAGCCGTGGCCGGCGAACGGGATCGTCTTCGTGAACGCCAGGTAGAAGCCGACGAAGGTGAGCACGATCGCGATCACCCCGATCTGGAAGTTGGAGAGCCGCCGGTTTTGGGAGCGGGGACTCATGGGCTCTCCGGCGGATTGTTGGCGGCGTCCCAGAAGATGCGGTCGCCGTTCTGGGTGAGGAACATGTCGGTCTTGCCGAGCGACGGGACGCCGGAGAGCGAGCCGGGTCCGGCGACCTGGGTGACGCCGAACGTCGGGTTGTTGGCCTCCTGGCCCGGCAGCAGGGCCTCGCCGAGCGCGTACCCGGTCTGGCCGGCCTGGCAGTTCGGCTGGCCGTTGGTGATCGACGGCCCATATGGGTTGCCGTGCAGGATGGGGATGCCGTCATGCGCCGTGGGATTGCTGTTCAGGGGGCTGAAGACGCCCCGGTCGGCCGAGGGGACCAGCGCGCTGCTCGCCACGCGCCCGTCGGCCTGGCCGCCGGAGTAGTTGTCCATCGGGTTGCGTGGCCACTCATTCGGCGGGGCCAGCGTCCCGGCGATGCCCGGCGGGAGCACCCTCTCCGCGAAGCCGAACGGGGTCGGCAGCTCGAAGTGGCTGGTCAGGTACGTGACCCAGTAGTTGAAGTAGCCGCAGACGGTCTGGGCCGGCACGATCTTCTGCCCGGCGTCCTGGACGAGGTTGAAGGTGTCGCCGAGCCGCGTGAGGCTGGTGAGCGTCGACGGATCGGCGACCAGCTCGTTGAGCCGCGTCATCACGTCCTCGAGGTCCTGGTTCATCGGGACGGTCCGCGGCAGCACGCGGGAGCCGAGCAGCACCGCTTGGTTGAGGTCGGGAAGCGCCCGGCGCAGCTCCCGGACGCCCGGGCGCAGAAGCCTGGAGAACTCGGCGAAGTCGGCGAGGAAGGGCCGCTGGACGGGCAGCGAGCGGAGGCCGGCCTCGAGGGTCGGCGGACCGCCCGAGATGGTGTCCCGCAGGGACTCCGGATCGGACGAGATCGCGCCGAAGGCGATCGCCCCGTTGGTGAACTGCTGGGCGTTGTCCACGGCGACCGGGGCGACGATGCGGGCCGCGTCACCCAGCTCGGGGAAGAAGCGCACGAGCTGGGTCGCCGGATCGGCCAGGGCCTTGGAGACCGGCTTCAGATTCGCGAAGAGCGGGTTGAGAGCGCTGATCGCCTCGTTCAGCGAGGAGCCGCGAGCGGCGAAGGCATCGCCGAAGCCCTGCAGGACGCGGCGGCTGTTCTCGCGGGTCGCGGTGTCGAAGGTGTTGTAGACGTCGTCGAACTCGACCTGCTGCTGGGACTGCGACACCGGCAGCGTTCCGGCGGCGGGCAGCCCAGTCGCGCTCGTCCCGCGGCTGATCTCGAGGTACTTGAGGCCGAAGGCGGAGCGGTAGCGGACCCGGATCGTCGAATCCGCCGGGATCGGATCCGCGCTCTTGTCCAGCTTCAGGTTGAGCTTGGCGACCGTCGAGGAGCTGGACCCGTCCGCCGCCTGGCAGCCGCTGTTCGGCGGCGCCGGCACCGTGTCGATCGACTCGACCACGCCGACCCGGTTCCCGCCGATCCTGACCTCGTTGTTGGGGCCGAGGCGCGCGGCGTCGCAGATCTCCGCCGAGACGCTGTAGGTGGGCACGAACGGCAGGCCGTTGTTCGCGTTGTAGGCGAGGAAGACCGCGACGATCACGATCAGCGTCGTGATCGCCCCGACCATCGTGGGCGACGCCGCCAGCGAGCCGACTCTTCCGCGTCCGTTCATTGCCCGAGGAGGAAGTTGAGGAGGTTGTCGGTGGACGACCCGCTCGACCCGGTCGCGTTCGGGTTGACGACCTGGGGTATCGAGGGGAGCTGCGGCAGCTGGGGCAGGTTCAGCAGGTCCTGGAGCTTCTGGACCGTGTCATTGGTCGCCTGGCCCGGCTTCTTGACGGTGTCGAGGAGCTTGTCGAGCTGCTTCTGCTGCTGCTTCTGCTGCGGGGTCTGCGGCTGGGCGGGCTGGGATGCCTGGGGCGGCTGCGATGACTGGGACGGGCTCGTCTTCAGCGCGGCCGTCGCGGCGTGGGTGTGGACCGCCGGGTCGCAGATCGAGGGAACGGTGCTGCCGTCGGGGCAGACGGAGGCGTCGTAGCGGGGCAGGTTGCCGAACAGCCCGGCCGGCTGGCGCCCGTAGTTGATGCCGGGCTGGCGGTCGCCCAGGATGCCGGCGCACTCGGCGAAGTCCGCGGGGTTGGTGGTCGAGCCGCCGCCCTTGGCCGGAACCTCGGGGCCGGTCTGATAGCCGCACTTGGAGGGTGCGCCGGGCGCCGACACCAGCGTGATGCCGAGCGCGTGGCCCAGCTTGTCGAACAGGTTCAGCGAGTTGGTCTGGACGTAGGCGTAGTTGAGGAGCCCCTCCATGCCCGTGAAGCCGGGGTTGCCGCCGCTCGGGTTCGAGCCGGCGGGGGCGTTCCCCCACTTGCAGGTGACGGTCTGGTCGCCGTGCAGGGTGGTGCCGAGCTTCTGGTCGAGCGCCTGCACCCGCCGGTCCGCCTCACCCGGCTGCTCCCGCAGGTCCCAGCGCGCGCAGGCATCCTCCTCGACGGCCTGCGTTGGATCGTCGATCGACTCGAGGAACTTGGCGACCTGGTCCGCCGCCGGGAAGGCCTTGGTGCTGGTCTGGTTGAGGGCGGCGATCTCCTCGTTCGAGTTCGCGAGCGCGAACTTGCCGACGTGCGCCGCGCCTCCCAGCGAGGTGAGCGACTGCTGCGCGCCGTTGTTGAAGTTCGGGAGGTTCTTGCCCAGCTTGTTGAGTCCGGGAGCCGCGGCGTGGAGATCGGTGAGCAGCGGCGTGCCGTAGGTGGCGAGCTTGCCGAGCTGGGCCATCGTCGGCTTCAGCTCGAAGAGGAAGTCGTCCAGCAGGTCGAAGTTCTTGGCCAGGTCGTCGGAGCGCTCCGCCGAGATCGCCGCGGTCCGCCCGGCGTTGTCGATGAAGTGGACGACGTCCTCGCGCCGGTCGGCGAGCTGGGCGAAGATCGCGTCGGCGTTCGTGTTGAGCTCGGCGATCGTCCGGTTCTGGTTGCCGAGGATGTCGAGCACCTGCTTGAGCTGCTGGAGGGCAGGGGCGCCGGCGCGGATCGCGGCGTTCAGGTTCTCCGCGTTGCCGTCCAGGGCCGTGCCGAACTCGTTGATCAGCAGGGTGAGGCGGTCCTTGAACGGCTCGCGCAGGGTGTTCTGGGCGAGGTCGGGCTGGACGGTGGTCTTGTTGCGAGCCGCGGGGATCGGCCCCGTGAGGGCCTGGGTCGAGCTGCCGGGCTGGCAGTCGAGGAAGTACTCGGCGATCAGTGACTGGGGCTCGGAGGAGCAGCTCGCGTCGGCCTTGAACTCCGGGAACTTCGAGTCCTCCTCGACGGTGACCATCGCGGTCTTCTGCAGGGTGATGTCGAGGTCCGTGATCGTGCCCGCCTTCGCTCCCGCGACCCGGAGCTCCGAGCCCTTGACCAGGCCGAAGGCGTTGAACAGCTCGACCTTGTAGGTCCGGCCGTCGTCGGCGCCGGCCATGGTCACCGCGGTCCCGGCGAGGACGGCGAGCAGCGCGAGTGTCACCGCGATCCGCCTCATGGCCCGATCGGGGTCTCGTTGGGGTCGCAGTCGACGGTGCCGCCCTGGGTGAGCTGATCCTCGGTGAGGCCGCGCTCATTGGCGCCCGGGCAGCGGCGTAGGAACTTCGCGCCGAGGGCGTTGTAGAGGTCGTCGCCGTTGAGCGCGCTGCAGGCGCCGCTCCCAGCCGGCGGCGGAAGGATTTCCAGGATGCCGCAGACGTTCACCCCAGGGACGCCCGGCGAGAAGGCGTTCAGAGTGGTGGAGATCCTGCCGATGCCGCCGAAGGCGTCGGGGAAGCCGGAGTGACCGAAGTCGTCGAACCAGCCGGTGAGCTCGGGGCTGTAGGCACGCAGCGTGGAGACCTGGTCGAGCGAGTTGCCCAGCGCGTCCGCGGAGGCGGGCAGGGTGCCGGGCCGCGAGGCGCCGTTCCGGTTGACCGGTCCCACTCCGATCTCCGCCAGCGGGTCCTGCAGGTGCGTCAGCTCGATCAGGTCGTTGGCGGCCCCAGGCGCCTTGACGATCCTGTTGACGCCGCGAACCGTGGGCACCGCGTCGCGCGCGAAGCCGCGCAGGCGCTTGGCGAAGGGCTGGAGCTTGCGAGCGACCGGGCGCGTGTAGTCGATCAGGGGCTGAACGTCGTCGAGGGCGGCCCGCAGGTTGACCGCGGTGGTGTTGAACTGCCGCATGAAGTCCGGCAGCTGGCCGACCGCGGAGGCGAGGGAGGACTGCTGCTCCCCCATCGTGCCCAGCATCCCGTTCAGGTTCGCGACCAGCTGGGAGATCTCGGGGCTCTTCTGATCGAGCGTGGAGGTCAGGCCGGCGGCATCCACCACCAGGCCCTCGAGGTTCGCCTGGTCGGAGTTGAGCTCGCCGAAGACGCGCCGGGAGGTAGAGAGGAACGGGTTGAGGTAGTGGAAGCCGCGGTTCGCCTTGGCCCCGACCGCGTCATAGCCGCGGGCGAAGCCCTGGATCACCTGCTTCAGGTGATCGACCGTGGGCTTGTTGAGCGTGTTGAAGAGCTGGTCGAGGTCGACCTCGGAGGTGGTGTCCGCCTGAGCGATCGTGCCGCCGGAGGAGATCGACTTGCCATCGGGCTGCGGTGGCAGGTCCAGGTCGATGTAGCGGTTGGCGATCCCCGAGAGCGATTGGGAGCGGATCGTCGCGTGCGTGCCGTCGGGCAGCGGCGAGTACGCGGAGTCCGAGATCTCCATCTTGACCAGGGCCTGGCCGTCGTCCGAGAGCGAGATCTCCTTGACCGAGCCGACCGGGACGCCGGCGACGTTGACGTTGTTGCCGGTGACCAGCTGAGAGGCGTTCTCGAACTCGGCGGTGACCGTGTAGGAGGAGCCGCCGGCGAGGACGAGCAGCAGGACGATGGCGATCGCGCCAAGCAGCGCTAGGACCGCGGCGATCCGACCGACGACGCTTGAAGTTGGCAATGGCTCCTCTACGTACCCGTGGCCCAAGTCCACTCGCGCCGGGGTACCCCGCCCAGGCACGAACGTGCAGCGATTCTCCCATCATCACTTTTGGGGTGTCAAAGGGGAACCGTCGCTTCGGAGCCCGAATTCCGCATTGGAAAGCCGTTTGCCGTATCCCCCCTCGTTGAGTTGGGATTAAGCCCGGCCGCTGGCTCCCGTGCGGGCACTCGACTACGCTGCGCCGGTGGACGAAGCGGGGGCTCGCCTGGACTACGACTGGATCGTGATCGGCTCCGGTTTCGGCGGATCGGTCGCCGCGCTGCGGCTGGCCGAGAAGGGCTACCGCGTGGCGGTGCTGGAGTGCGGCCGCCGCTATCGCGACGAGGACTTCGCGAAGTCCGCCTGGAACCTGCGCCGCTACTTCTGGATGCCGAAGCTGGGGCTACGCGGGGTCTTCCGGATGACGATCTTCAAGGACGTCTTCATCGTCTCGGGGTCGGGGGTCGGCGGCGGCAGCCTCGGATACGCCAACACCCTCTACCGCGCCCGACCCAGCTTCTTCACGGATCCCCAATGGGGCGACCTGGCCGACTGGGAGCGCGAGCTCGAGCCCCACTACGACACCGCGGAACGCATGCTCGGGGTCACCTCCTACGAGGGCATGGGACCGGCCGACGAGCTGCTGCGGGAGTACGGCGAGGAGATCGGCGTCGGCGACACTTTCAAGCCGACCCACGTGGGCGCCTTCTTCGGCGAGCCGGGCAGGGAGGTCGAGGATCCGTACTTCGGCGGCGAAGGGCCCCGGCGGAGCGGCTGCATCCGCTGCGGCAGCTGCATGATCGGCTGTCGCCACGGCGCCAAGAACACGCTCGTGAAGAACTACCTCTGGTTCGCCGAGAGGCTCGGCGTCACCGTGATCCCCGAGCGGATGGTCACGGACGTCCGGCCCCTCGGCGCGCGTGACGGGAGCGAGGGCTACGCGGTCGCCAGCCGCCGGTCGGGCGCCTGGCTGAGCCGACGGGACGCGCGAACCGTGACGGCGCGGGGCGTCGTCGTTGCAGCGGGTGCTCTCGGCACGAACGAGCTGCTCGCCGATTGCCGCCAGCGCGGCTCCCTCGCTCGGCTTCCCGACCGAATCGGCCACGTCGTCCGGACGAACTCGGAGTCCGTTCAGACGGTGACGGTCCCCAACGACGACCGTGACTTCGCCAGGTCCGTCGCGATCACCTCGAGCATCTACCCGGACCCCGATACTCACGTCGAAGTCGTCACCTATGGTCACGGCGGGGATGCGATGAGCGGGCTGTTCACGGCGGCCACCGGTCCGGGCACCCGCGTGACCCGCCCGCTCAAGTGGATCTCGGCGCTGCTCAGGCACCCCCTTCGCTCGCTTCGCCTGCTCTGGCCGTTTGGGTGGTCGCGGCGGACGATCATCCTGCTCGTGATGCAGACCACCGATGCCGCCATGCGACTGGTCCCCAAGCGCAGGCTCCTGGGCCGTGGTGTCCGGCTGCAGACGGAGCAGGACCCGGAGCGCCCCAACCCGATCTATCTGCCGGCCGCCGCCCGCGTCTCGGAGTGGTTCGCCAAGCGGACCGGTGGCGCGGCGCAGTCGGCGCTCACGGAATCGGTCCTCAACATCCCGACCACGGCCCACATCCTGGGCGGCGCAGTGATCGGGGACGGACCCGAGACCGGCGTTGTCGACGCGAGCAACCGCGTCTACGGCTACGAGAACCTGATCGTCTGCGACGGTGCGGCGATCCCGGCGAACCCCGGGGTCAATCCCAGCCTGACCATCACCGCGCTCGCGGAGCACGCCATGGCTCAGGTCCCCGCGAACCCGAACGAGGTGGAGGGCGAGACGCCGGCCCTGCCGGAAGCGGCAAGGCCGGCTTAGATCCGGCGGCGGTTTTTGTGGCCGCGGCTTATGGCGAAGCCGTCAGCCTGTCGCGCTTGAGAAACGCTCGGCGGCCTTCGCCCAGTTGACGACGTTCCACCAAGCATCGATGTAGTCCGGGCGCTTGTTCTGGTACTTCAGGTAGTAGGCGTGCTCCCAGACGTCGACGCCGAGGATCGGCGTGTGAGCCTCTGAGATCGGGGTGTTCTGATTGGGCGTCGACACCACGGCGAGGCCGGAGCCGTCGTGGATGAGCCAGGCCCAGCCTGATCCGAACTGGTTGACGCCGGCGTTCTTGAACTCCTCCTGGAAGTCCGAGAACGAGCCGAACTTCTCGTTGATCGCGTCGGCGAGATCGCCCTCGGGCTCTCCCCCTCCGTCCGGGCTCATGATCTCCCAGAAGAAGGAGTGGTTCGAGTGCCCGCCCGCGTTGTTGCGGACGGCGGTCTCCTTATCGCCGAGCTTGTCGAGGTTCTGCAGGACCTCGTTGACGTCCTTGTCCGCCCACTCGGTGCCTTCGAGGGCGGCGTTCGCCTTGTCGACGTAAGCCTGGTGGTGCTTGTCGTGATGGACGCGCATCGTCTGCTCGTCGATGTGCGGCTCGAGCGCGTTGTAGTCGTAGGGAAGGTCCGGGACCTCGAAAGCCATCTGACCTCCTTCGTGGGAGTAGGGAAACCGCTGCTTCTAATCTAACGATCGTGCACAGCGGCCCGCCCGGCGGAGGAACCTGGACCGGCGTCGCCGTGACGCTCGGAGGCATCGTGATCGGAGTTGCCGTGGCCCTTCTGGTGCCCTCGCTCCGCGACGCCGTGGGGGACGCGATCCACGGCAACACCGAGCAGGTCCGCCACGACCTCGGCCGCAGCGCCGCCGGCCCGCTGCTCGTCCTCTGGCTCTCGCTGGTCCACGTGATCGTCTGGTACCCGGCCGAGATCCTGGACGCCGCGGCGGGCTACGTCTTCGGGTTCGGCCCCGGCTTCGCGCTGGTGATGGGCTGCTGGGTGGTGTCGGGGCTCGCCTCCTACGCGGTCGGCAGGCATTTCGCCCGCCCGCTGCTCTATCGAGTGGCCGGTGAGGACCGCTTCCAGCGCGCCGAGCGGGTGATCAACCGCGGCGGGGTGCTCGTCCTGATCGGCATCCGGCTGATCCCGATCATGCCCTTCAGCCTGATGGGCTACGTCTGCGGCGCGGCGCGGGTTCCGCTGGTCCGGTTCACCTGGACCACCGCGGTCGGCTACGCCCCGATCACCGCGTACTTCACCTACGTCGGCAGTCGGCTGGAGGGCTTCTCCGCCGAGGATCCCATTCTCTGGATCGGCGCTGCCGTTCTGCTGCTCTGCATGTTCGGCATCCGATTCCTGCTGCCCCGAACGGGACGCGACGGCGATCAGGGTCCAAAGCCCGAGGCGCGGGCGGAGCCGGGTAGAGCCAAGCCCTAGCCGCGCACGCCTGCCAGACGTCTCACCGAGTCGAGCAGCAGCGCCCGCACCGCCGCCGGATCGCGTTCCTCGGCGAGGAACTGCTGCAACTCGGCGTCGTAGAGGCCGAGGATCAGATCCGCGAGGACGTCGGGGTCGGCGTCCGGGCGTATCTCCCGCAGCAGTCCCGCCAGGTGGAGATGCCAGACGGCGTAGGCGCCGGTCCGCACGCGAGCGAGCGGGGCCGTGGTCTCCGAGCCGAGGAGGAGCTCGAGGTGCTCGAGTGTCAGGTCGAAGAGGGCTTCCGCGAACGCGGTCAGGCTCTTGCCAGCGGCACCGCCGGGCCCAAGCGGCGGCTCGCCGTCGAGGATCGCGTCCTGCAGCTCGCGCTCGTGCTCGTCCAGCAGCGCCAGGAGCAGGGTCGCCCGGTCCGGGAATCGCCTGAACAGGGTCGCCCGGCCGACACCCGCGGCCTTCGCCACCCCCTCCAGGGTGACCGCCCTGACGCCTTTCTCGGCGATCAGACCGCGGGCTGCCTCCAGGATGCGCTCGCGGTTCCTGGCGGCATCCGCCCTCTCCGGCCGCTCGCCGGCGAGTGGCAGAGCCCCAGCGGTTTCCGAGTTGGTGGCCACGCACGGGATTGTCCCAGACAAGTGAGACGGCACTCTCGGTTAGCTACACTCAGTCTGCAACTGATACTGCACTCTCATTTAGGA
>JBKPND010000033.1:0-12642 GCA_046732465.1 Actinomycetota bacterium | reverse complement strand
CTGGGAACGCCGACAGGCTTGTCGCCCATCCGCCCGGAGGCCTTTCCTCGGCCGGCGAGGCAAATGGGCGGTGCGGCTAGCCTTCCGGATCTTGATCTCGACCAACCAGTTGACGAACGGCGGCATCAGCGCGACCTCGCCGATCACGAATCGTTTGAGGCAGGACACTCTGTCCCGCGTCCTCGCTCCGCGCAAGAACCCCGCAGGTTGCGCGCGTCCCGGCGGCGTAGCGTATGTGAACGGTCATCGCGGCATGGATGGCGGGGGAAAGCTGATGCACGATCCGGCCAGCTTCGTTCTCCGCCCTTGGATGCCGATGAGCGAAGCGGGAGGGGTCGGCTGGTCGTCTCGGGCGATGCGTTGGTGCGGGCGCTTGAACGCGAGGACTGGTCGGTTGTTCGCCACAGCTCTGCCTTCCCCTGCGTCCGGCGGCGCCGGTATCAAGGTACGGAATGAGCGCCGCCGTCGGCTCTCCTCCTGCGGACGATGCGCGCCAGCGCGAGCTGGCCGTGTCCATCTCAATCCGGACGATCCTGCTGGTCGGAGTGGCCGTTGCTGTGGCCGCGGCCCTCGCCTCCGTCGGTCACGTCCTGCTGCTGATCTTCGTGGCGATCTTCAGCGTCGCCGTGCTTGCGCCGCTGGTGGACGCGATGAATCGACGCCTTCCCTGGAGCAGGGCGATGTGCTCGACGGTGCTCGTGCTCGGGATCTCCCTCTTCACGGGGGTGGCGCTCGTGATCCTGCTCGGCCCGATCATCGACGGCGTGCGGAACTTCAACGACGACCTGCCGCGGCTGGTGGACGAGGCACGCCACAGTGACCTCGGCGCATTCATCAACGAGGGCAGCAACTCCCTGGACACTCTGAAGGCCCATGCGAGCGACATCACGAGCGGCGTGGCGAAGGTCTCGGGCGGGCTGGCCGACGTCGGGATGTCGGCCTTCGGTGTCGTCACCTTCGCGATCGCCGTCACGTTCCTGACCCTGTTCGGGCTGATCGACCTTCCGCATGTCCGCGGCTGGTTCGGCGGGCTCCTGTACCGCGAGCGGCGGGAGCGCTACGACCAAGTCACCGATCGGATCATCATGACCACGTCGCGGTACATGCTCGGCAACCTCGCGATCTCGGTGATCTGCGGGACCGTCTACGGGGTCACCGCGGTGATTCTCGGCCTTCCGTACGTCCTCGCGCTGGCCCTGATCGCGGCGATCCTCGACCTGATCCCTACCGTCGGCTCGCTCCTCGCCGGGATCATCATCGGCATCGTCGCGCTCTCGGTCAGCCTGTTCGCGCTGATCGTCTTCGTGATCGTGATCCTTGTCTACCAGCAGGTGGAGAACTACATCCTGCAGCCAACGATCATCGGCAAGGCGACCAATGTCTCGGGCTTCACGGTGATCGTCAGCGTCCTGCTGTTCGGGACCCTTTTCGGGATCGTCGGGGCGATCATCGGCGTGCCGATCGCCGCCGCGATCGAGATCGTCCTCGACGAGGCGACCACCGACAGGCGAGCGCGCATCGCGGCCGCCGACGCGGCCGGCGGGAAGCCCGCCTGAGCGGTCAGCTCACGCTGGTTTCGGTCCTCCGCGAGCCAGCGCCGCGTCGACGTCCTCGGGCAGATGCCTGAGCTCGAAGGCGAACACGATCCGCAGGGCTCCGATCACCACCGCCCAGATACCACCGACGGTGATCAGCGCCGCCAGCGTCGCGCCGGGGTCGGCCAGGGCGAGGACGCCGAGAACCACTTCAGACGACCCGAGCAAGAGAAGTAGCCACCAGTCGTCGAGCACCCTGCGGGCTGCGAACGCTCCGGAGATGCTGATCGTCCCGATCACGATCAGCCACGAGCCGAGGAAGATCCCAAGCACGATCAGGCTCGGGGAAGGCCACACAATGATGACGATTCCAGCCGCGACCGAGAGCAACCCGGTAATGAAGTTCGCCGCGCGTGCGGCGATGCCGGCTGTGAGCATCACCCAGAAGCCCTCAAAGATGAAGAGCGCGCCGATGAAGGTCGAGAGGCTTCTGACGCTCCAGTCGATGCTCCAGATCAGGACACCGGCGATGACTAGGACGATTCCGTTGAAGAGGAGAGCGGTCCAGTTCCGAGAGAGCTGCTCGGCGGCATCGCGAGTCAGCTGATCGCCGAAACCGTCGAACGAGGCAGGGGTGACGAACATCGGATCCTCCAATCGATGTCGAGGCGATACGGCGACACCATCTTCGCACCTGCTGGCGGTTCATCGCCGGGATCGACACTCCGCGACTAGCTGGACCGTCGATCGGACGTGAGCGCCCGCACTTCTTTGGTCAGCTCGAGGATCTGCTCGGAGAGCTTGATCAGCTGCACGTTCTGCTTGTCCTCCTCCTGGACCATGTTCCATCACCTGGCGCTTCGCGTCGGCGCGGTTCTGGCTGATCATCACGAAGGTCGAGAGGAAGATCGCGTCGAGCGAGACGATCATCGTCAGCAGGCCGAACGGGTAGTCCTCGACGCCGAAGCCGATCCAGCTCGCGAACCAGATGATGTGGATGTAGACGAACAGCATCGACCCGGAGAAGGCTGTGATCCTGTCGGCCACCCGGTTCTGCCTCGCTTCGGCCGCTCCCGCTCGTGCTTGAGCAACGCAGGGTCGATCGGGGGCTTCAGCTTGGGTACGGGGATAGGAACTTGTGCAGCCGGTGGCGGACCGGCGGTTTCCCGTTGTGCGTCGGACCCCCGTGCGCCTTCTGGGTCGTTGCGGGTGATGGATGATCGCTTGGCATCGAGGCTCCTTCCGGGGTGGGCCTCGGAGCCTAGTTCGCGGACGGCAGGGTCCCGTGTGCGTGCAACTTGCGTTTCTGAGCAGCGAAACGTACGTTACACTAACGCCGTGGGCTGGCTGCTGATCACTTACAGGCTCCCCGTAGAGCGCTCGAGCGCGCGCGTCGCCGTCTGGCGCGAGGTTCGCCGCAGCGGGGCGCTGCAACTGCAGAAGTCGGTGGTCGCGTTCCCGGACACGGACGGATTCCGGAATGCGGTGACGCGGGTGCGCGTGGCGGTGGGCGAGGTCGGCGGGACCGTGCTGGCGCTGCGCGGCGAGGCCCTGGAGGGTGAGGACGATGCCCGGCTCCGGGCGGCCTGGAACGAGGCGCGGGCCGCCGAGTACGCGGAGCTGGCGGCGGAATGCGAGAAGCTTGTCGCGGAGATCGACAAGGAGTTCTCTAAGGGGAAGTTCACGCTCGCGGAGCTCGACGAGGAGGAGGCGGAGCTGGAGAAGCTCAGGGCCTGGGACGAGCGGATCCGGAAGCGCGACGTGCACGGCTCCGATGGGGCCGAGGAGGCCGAGCAGGCACTGGAACGGGCGGCGCAGGCGGTGTCGCGCTTCACGGAAGCGGTCTTCGACCGCACGCACGGATGATCTTCGTCCTGACGATGTCGGCCGTGGCGGCGGCCGCCGGAGTGGAGATGCTGGAGGCGCTGGCCATCGTCCTGGCTGTCGGAGTCGCTCGCGGATTTCGCGACGCCTGGCTGGGGGCGCTTGCCGCCGTCATCGGTGTGGTTCTGATCTGCCTGGCGCTCGGCCCGGCACTCCTGAATGGCGCGGATCTGTACGTCCTGCGCGTGATCGTCGGCAGCTTCCTGCTCCTTTTCGGGCTGGAGTGGCTGCGGAAGGGGATCCTCCGGATGGGCGGAGTCCGGAAACGGAGCTCCTCCTACGAGGAGTTCGTCGAGGAGCGCGACGCCCTGGGTGGAGCCACGTCGCCGGTGGCCGGACCCGACTGGCCGGCGCGACTGGTGGCCTTCAAGGGGGTCTTCCTCGAGGGCCTGGAGGTGGGCTTGATCGTGCTCGCGCTCGGCGGATCGCCCGGGCACATAGCGCCGGCCCTGGTCGGCACGGCGGTGGCCCTCGCCCTCGTCATCGGGATCGGTGCCGTGGTGCACCGACCGCTGCGCCGAGTGCCAGAGACGCAGCTGAAGCTCGGCGTCGGTATCGCGCTGACATCGTTCGGGACCTTCTTCGCCGCCGAGGGTTTGGGGGTCGAGTGGCCGCTGGGCGACCCCGCGCTCCTTTACCTCGCCGCGATCTTCGCCGCTACGGCCTGGTTTGCGATCCGCCTGATCGGGCGAGCGCCCCCGATTCCTGAGACGGCATGACGGCGCTGCTCGGCTCCCTGCGGAAATTGATCCTGGGCGAGACCTGGACGATCCCCCTCGGAGTGGGCGCCGGGCTCGGTCTCGCCGTCGCCCTTCGGGCCTCGGTCCCCGGGGCGGAATGGCGGGCCGTCGGCGGGTTCTGTCTCGCCGTCTTCGTTCTTGCCACGTTGGCCTTCTCACTCCGGCACCCGCGAAGGGCGCGGTCATGACCCCATCGCAGTGGGGCCTGATCGCGCTGGCCGCTTTCGCGCTCATCTACGTGGGGCTCGTCGGCGCGCTTGCGCTGCTCGGGCGCGGGACGGAGGCGCGTGCGATGGCCCGGTTCGTCCCCGACTGCATCGTCCTCTTCCGTGGGTTGCTCTCCGACCCCCGCCTCTCACGAGGCCGCAAGCTCCTGATGCTTGGCCTCGTCGCCTACCTCGCGATGCCGATCGACCTGGTCCCGGACTTCATCCCGGTCGCCGGCCAGCTCGACGATGCGATCCTCGTCGCGCTGGTCCTGCGCACGGTGCTCCGGGGTGCCGGCGTCGACCTCGTCCGGGAGCACTGGCCGGGTCCCGGCGCCTCGTTGCACGCGGTCCTCCGCCTCGCGGGGCGGCCCGCCCGCGCTTAGCTCGGCCGTCCGTGATCGGCGTCCCGATCGGATGGGCAGCCGGAGGCGCATTCGGCTGGGCGCCGAAAAGAGTCGCTGGTTCAAAATCCAGTCGTCCCGACTCACACATAGCCCTTGCGAGTGAGCCATCGGAGTGAGGCGTAGCCCCAGATGGGGGGCAGATAGAAGGTGCAAAGGCGCTGCGTGATGGCGATGGCGAACGCCGTCGAATCACCGACTCCTACGGCGATCAATCCCGCCGAGAGGCTCGCCTCGGCGGCGCCGATTCCGCCCGGCGACGGGATCAAGCTGGAGAGCACGGAGGCCGCGGTGTTGACGAAGATCAGCTCTGCCAGATTCAGGTGGACTCCGTAGGCGAGGCAGGTCGCACCCAGGGAGATCGAGTAGAGCAGTTCGGAGAGAACGTTCCCTCCGAAGAGCTCCAGCCGCTTGTGTCGATCGCGTGCGACCGTCCACAGGCCCGCGAACGCGGTCCGAGCCGCAGGCAAGACCTTGGCTCGGAGCTTCGGCACGGCCAAGACGATCGCCACGCCAAGGATCAGTGCGACGAGGATCGCCGCCACGAGGCGTCCGTCGGGCGTGCCGAGATGGAACTTGCTCGTATCCAAGGCATCGCCGACGAGCGCAAGGCTGATCATGAAGAGCGCCGCCTGGACGATCGTCTCGGAGGCGTCGTCGAGCGCTCCCGCGGCCACCGCCTCCGGGGCCGAAGCGCCCATCCGCTGCAGGAAGCGCAGGTCAATTCCGATCCGCCCTGCGGAGCTGGGCACAGTCAGGTTGATGAACTTGATCGCGGACTGAAGAACGATGCAGGGGAGCAGTGGGAGCGGAGTCGCAACCGATCCTCGTACCGAGACTCCCGTGCCGATGAAGCTGCTCTGCGCGAGGATCAGCGCGACCACGACCCAGGCCACGTCAGCCTGCTTCAGCTCGCGATAGATCGTGTCGAAGCCGACTTCGGCCAGCTTGGAGATCAGCACGTAGGCGGCGAAGATCAGGGCCGCCGTCAGCAGGAGGTCCCTAGCGCGAATACGACGGAGCGGCGCCACCTCGGGAACCTCCTGACCGGTCGCGGTAGCGACGTCAGCGCGCAGCTTCTTGAGGCCAATCTCGTGCGAGCGCGCCAGGTCGCGGAGATGTGGCGACAGTGCTGCCCGCTGGAGGTAGGGCGAGATTCGGACCAAGGTGTCGCTCCAGCCGGCGTCGACGGCGCGGCTCAGCGCGCGCTCGGGCCCGACCAGGACGGTGCAGGCAACCAGTAGCTCGGCAAGGTCGATGTCGAGCGCCGATTGGGGGGCGGCAAGGGTCGCAGCAGAGAGGTCGACGAGCATCGGACCGTCGTCGGTGACGAGCACGTTGCTCGCATTGAGCCGGCCGTGCGAGATTCCCGCGCCGTGAAGCCGTTCGACCTGCTTCCAAAGGGCCTCGAGCGTCTGGTCACTCACCTGCTCAGCACTCGAAAGCTCGAGTGGCTCGACGTCCGGCTGGCGGGTGACGAGTAACGCGTTGCCGTCGTCATCGGGCGCCGCGAGCACGACCTCGGCAACTCGCACTCCGGCCTGGTCGGCCATGAAGGTCGCCAGGGCCTCATGCTCCACCTGCTCCAGCCGGCCGATCGGGGCGCTGCGAGGTGGGTCCCTGTATGCCAGGAGGCGCCAGCGCCGGGCGAGCCGCTGGGTGTCCTGCGAGTCGCGCCCGAACACCCGCGTCTTCAGATCGTGTCCGGCGACGTCATGACCTACGTAGTCGGCTGTGCCGATCCGCTGACGTTCGGCAGGCGCCAGGTCCTTGACCTCGACTCCGAGCGCGGCCATGGCGGCGCGGATCGTCTCCGTCGGTGGGAAGCCCGCCGCCGAGCCGAAGGCGAGGCGCACGGCCGCACCGGCCGCGAGGCCGACCGCGATTCCAGCCAGTGCCCCCGACGGGAGGGCAGCGCCGAGCACGATGGTGCCGAGCGCCGCGAGGGGAACCAGCCACACAGCGAGTAGCCGAACCCAGCGAACGAGCTCCGGGCCGGCGACGACGAGAACCGCGGTTGCCGCCGCAAGCCGCAGCTCCGGGTACCCCCAGCGCGACAGCAGGTGGTCTTTGACCGGAAACCAGTCAGACTCGACGATCCCTCCAAGGATCAGGCCCGCTCCGATCAACGCCACCGCCACCACGAGCAGGTCGCGCGCCAAGCTCCACCGACGGCGGACGAGCACGTCGACGACGACCACGGCGGCAAGGGCGAGCACTGCGACGAAGGCCACCCGCGAGAACGCGTTCGCCCACCCGAAGAGCGTCATCAGCGCCTCTGCGATGTCCTCATCGACCTCCGGGGTCGCGGACGCGATGACCGCGGTCAGGCCGATCACGATTGCGGCTGCGAGTAGGAAGACGCCGTCGACGGTGCGCCTGTTCCGCCGTCCGGGCTCGGTGGCCGTCAGTAGCGGCGATCCCGAGGACACGGACAGAGCATCACGAAAGCGCGGGTTCCGTGTCAACAGGAGGATCGCCCGTGAGAATGGTGCGACCGTGGCCCACGCTTCGAGCGAGCACCCGCAGATCACGCTTGGCGCGATACTGAAGCGCCTGCTGGCGGTGGGGGTGGCTGGGGTGGCGCTCTATGGACTCACGCCGAGGCTCGTGGAAGTGCTGGGCGACTTGCCGCGCCTGCGCGACATCGAGCCTGCCTGGTTCGGGGTGATGGCGGTGAGCGAGAGTGCGAGCTTGGTCTGCATGGCGACGGTGCAGCGGATCGCCACCGGAGAGCGTCGCTTGGCGCCGTTCCTGCGCTCGTATCTCGCTGGCAACGCAGTAAGCGAGCTCCTGCCCGGTGGTGCCGCCACGTCCGCCGCGCTTCAGTTCGAGATGCTCTCGCAGGAGGCAGTGCCGCCCGCCCGCGCGGTGTCCGGCATAACCGCCGCCTCGGTGGTCGTGTTCGGCACGCTGCTGCTCCTGAACGTCCTCGGGTTACCGCTGCTGGTACTGGGAGTGGCCGTGCCCGCAAAGCTGCGTGCGGCGGCGTGGGTATCGGCGGTCCTGCTGCTCGGCATCTTGCTGTTCGGCACACTCGCGCTGCGGGGGGACCGTTTCCTGATCGCGGTTGGCCGAGCGGCACAATGGACCGTCAACAAGGTGAGGCGCTCTCAAGCCGTTCAGGATCTTCCTCAGCGGCTACTGGACCAGCGCAGGGCTGTTGTCAAGGCCGTCGGCAGCGACTGGTGGCAGGCGCTCCTGGCCGCGGCCGGCAAGTGGGTGTTCGATTACCTCACGCTCGTCTTCGCTCTCGCCGCTGTGGGCGCGCGTCCCGACGCCGCACTGGTGCTCGTCGCGTATTCCGCGGTATCTCTACTCGGGCAGCTCCCGATAACGCCGGGCGGGCTCGGCGTCGTTGAGGCAGGCCTCACCGGCGCACTGGCGCTGATCGGCGTCAATGGCGGCGACGCCGTGCTGGCCACACTCGCCTATCGGCTCTTCAACTACTGGCTGTATCTGCCGGCCGGCCTCGTCGGTCTGATCCTGCACAAGCGCGCAGTCCGCGCGCCGCAGGCCGAAGCGGGGTGAGCGCATTCGGCTGGGGGCTGAAAGGTCGCTGGTGCAAATCCAGTCGCCCCGACTGATTCGACTTCGTTCGTTTGTCCGACCCAGCGTCCCCATCGTCCCCGAGGCAGTTACGGCCACCTCTGCCGGGTGTGCTTTGCATGGAAAGCAGTACCGCTTCTCGTCCAAAGCGGCTACTTCGCTGGGCCTAGAAGGCTGGGAATAGGCTCTGAGCCCACCCGGAAGGAGTCCCGATGCCCACCGATCATCCATCACACGCCGTGGCCGACCCGACTCACAACGGCCATAAGACGCTCGGCAGCCGGCTACACCGCTTCCTCGTGCCGGTCCCCAAGCTGGAGCCCCCGATCAATCCCGCTCTGCTGAAGCGCGAAGAGGAGCGCGCCGAGGCGGCCCAGAACCGGGTCGCGGACAAGATCACCGCCTTCTCTGGGTCGATGCTGTTCGTCTACATCCACATCATCTGGTTCGGCTGCTGGATCGGCTTCGGGGTGGAGGACTATCCGTTCGGACTGCTGACGATGATCGTCTCGCTGGAGGCGATCTTCCTCTCGACCTTCGTGATGATCTCCCAGAATCGAGCCGACGCCAGGCGCCAGGTGATCGCGGACGAGCAGTGGAAGATGGTCCAGGTGGAGGACAAGCAGAACGTCGAGCTGATCGACATCTCGAAGCAGATCCTGTCCCTGACCAAGGAGGTCCGCGATCTTGCGGGCCCCGGCGACGGGGCCAGCCGTTCGCCGGTCTCGAACGACCCCCGCTGAAGAGTATGGTCCGAGCACGGGTAGGAGAAATGGAGCGGATGAAATGGCCGTATCAGACCAATTGAGCAAGTTGGCAGCTAGGGCCAAGGAAGCGGAAGACCGGGCGGCAGCCGCACAGACGAAGGCCAAGGCCGATCTGCAGCAGGACGTTGAGAACTCGCGTGCAGTAGCTCAGGATCAGGCTGACAGCCTTCGCGAGTCAGCCGAGGCGGGCAAAGGCAGGATTTCCGCCTGGTGGCACGACGTGCAGCGGTCGTGGAACGAACACCTCGCCGCCATTCGCGAGGACTTCGATCGCAGGAGGGCAGAGCACGACACCGAGCGTGCTCAGGAGTACGCCGATCAGGCCGAAGCTGACGCGTCGTTCGCGGTTGACTATGCGTCTGCCGCAATCGACGAAGCCGAGTACGCGGTGCTCAACGCCGCCCTTGCGAGGCAAGAGGCTGACGATATGGCGGCGGCGCCTGATTAGGTCGCGCCTCGGATTAGACCTGTGAGGGAACCGCTGCTTTCCATGCAAAGCGGCACTCTGCGCGGCGCTGTCGCTCTCGCGTGAAGGCGGGTTTCCGGTCGTGGAGGGGCTGGCTTGACTGCCGTGCCCGAATGTGGGTCCGCGCAGTGGTACCGCTTTGGTACCGGATGCACCGTCCTATCTGTCCAGATCGTCCACGGCCCTGGACACATAGGAAACGACGGACGCTCCGAGACACATAGACGCCTGAATCCGCTCGGCTGGGGGCCGAAAGGTCGCTGGTTCAAATCCAGTCGCCCCGACTACTGTCAGCTCCGCGAGCAGCGCGTCCCCAGTGTCCCGTCGTCCCCGCGGCCAGTCAGTGCGCCCTTGCCCTCCGCATCCACGCTGGATTCCGTCAGCTGGGGGCCGAAAGGTCGCTGGTTCAAATCCAGTCGCCTTGACCACCTCTCAGCAAATCCGCGAGCAGTGGCGAGATACTGCGTAGGCGATGTCGTGCCATCGGGCCTTGAAATTGTTGGCGGCGAGCCGTTCGGACGGATGAACTTGGCTGCGCCGATCCTCATCGGTTACGACGGCTCGGACACGGCGCGCCGCGCTGTCCGTGAATCCGCCGAGCTCTTCAGCTCCCGCCGAGCACTGGTGGTGACCGTGTGGGAGCCCGGACTTGCATACGAGGCCAGCGCGATGACAGCTGACCCCACGGGCCTGGGGCCCGAACCGGTGGATCCGGCAGCCGCGCAGGAGGTTGACGACGCGTCCAAGGCCCACGCTGGTCGCGTCGCTGAGGATGGGGCTGCGCTGGCGAAGTCCCTCGGACTTCAGGCCGAGGCGCTCGCCGTGGCCGATGAGGGCAACGTGGCCGACGCGATTGTCGAGCAGGCCCGCAAGCGAGATGTGGCTGCCATCGTCGTCGGCTCCAGGGGACTGAGCGGCCTCCGCGCAAGGTTGGAGGGCAGTACCTCTAACGCCGTCGCGAAGCGCTCAACGTGTCCAGTAGTACTGGTTCACGACGATTGAGAGCCATCCCCGGGCGAGTACGAGGGTGCCCCGGCAAGACCACAACACTGTGTCGCGGAGGCGACGAAGTCGACGATGGCCTGCTTAGTGGGGCCATCCTCCAACTGGACAGAGCGGCGGTCATGTGTTGCTCCTAGACGGTGCGCAATCCATCCTTCCACGGTCCTGGACACATAGGAAACGTCGGACGCTCCGAGATACATAGACGTCTGAATCCGCTCGGCTGGGGGCCGAAAGGTCGCTGGTTCAAATCCAGTCGCCCCGATTTTTCCCTGGTAATCGCCGTGTTTCGGTGAAGCGAGAGCCGCTGAGTACGCCCCCCAGCCGATCTAGGCTGGGGGTTTCTCCATGCACAAGACCCACAGTCGAATTCGGGCGAGAGCCCGTTCGAACGCCAAATTTGTCGGCGTGAACGGGCGACCCTTTACGCGGTTGCGAGAGCGGGCAGCGAGGCCCCGCGGGATGACGGCGCGATGGAGGTCCGCCCTTTTCCGGTTTGGCATGAAAGCTGTCCCCTACGCGTGCACCCGTTCGTGGTTAGGGCGAGAATCCACGCCAACAGGAGGTTTCAGATGCAGTACGCAATGTTGATTCACGCCAAGCCCGGCTACACCGACGAGCTATCCGAGGACGAACAGAAGGCCATGTTCGCTGACTATGTGGCGCTCGGGGAGGACCCGCGCAATCGGGGCGGCGCACAGCTGCAGCCGATCGAGACCGCCACGACGGTGAGGGTGCAGGAGGGCCAGACGCTTACAACCGACGGCCCGTTCGCCGACACCAAAGAGGTGTTGGTCGGCTACTACGTGTTCGAGGCTGACGACCTCGACGAGGCGATCGAGCTGGCCGCGCGGATCCCGGCGGCCCGTCTCGGCGGAGCGATCGAGGTCCGGCCCTTGCTGGAGCGCTAGCGCTGCTCGACGAGGTTTTCCGCGAAGAGTGGGGGCGTGTGCTGGCCTCGCTGGTCGGCTTCCTCGGCGACTTCGATCTCGCTGAGGAGGCCGCCCAGGAGGCCTTCGCGGTCGCCGCGGAGCGCTGGCCCCGCGAAGGGGTTCCGGCCAACCCCGGCGCTTGGCTGACCGTCACCGCCCGCAACCGGGCGATCGACCGGATCCGCCGCGAGCGCACGCTAGTGGAGAAGACCCGTCAGCTGGATATGCCCGAAGCGACGATGGACGAATTCGACGACACGGTGATCGAGGATGAGCGGCTAGAGCTGATCTTCACCTGCTGCCACCCCGCGCTGGCGCTCGAGGCGCAGGTCGAGCTCACGCTGCGTGCGCTCGGTGGGCTGACGACAGAGGAGATCGCACGCGCGTTCCTGGTGTCTGAGGAGACGATGAAGCGCCGCCTATCGCGGGCGAAGGCGAAGATCAAGGCCACCGGGATTCCGTTCGCCGTCCCGGCCGAGCACCTCTTGCCCGACCGCCTGGATGCGGTGCTGGTGGTCGTGTACCTGATCTACAACGAGGGCTACTCGGGCCGCATCGACCTCGCCGGCGAGGCGATCAGGTTGGGCCGTGTGCTCGCCGCGCTGATGCCCGACGAGCCGGAGGTGCATGGACTGCTGGCGCTCATGCAGATCCATCACGCGCGGCGCAAGGCGAGATTCTCAGGCGAGGAGCTGGTGCTGCTCGAGGACCAGGACCGCTCGCTGTGGGACGTTCAGGAGATTGCGACCGGTCGTGAAGCGCTCGAGCGCGCGATCGCGCTCCGCGGCCGCGGGCCTTACGTGCTCCAAGCCGCGATCGCCTCGCTCCAGACGGAGGCGCAGATCGACTGGAACGAGGTCGCCGCGCTGTACGGCCAGCTCGCGCAGATCACGCACTCGCCGGTGGTCGAGCTGAACCGTGCAGCCGCGGTCGCCCAGGCCGGGTCAACCGAGCAGGCGCTCGAGATCGTCGAGGAGCTCGAGCTCGACGACTACCAGTACCTGCACTCGACGCGCGGGGAGCTGCTGCGCCGGCTCGACCGGACCGATGAGGCGCGCGAAGCGTTCGAGCGCGCGCTCGCGCTCGCACGCTCGGAGCGCGAGCGGCGCTTCCTTGAGCGACGGATCGCCGAGCTCTAGACCCGCCGGACGACACCC
>JBKPND010000032.1:0-9912 GCA_046732465.1 Actinomycetota bacterium | reverse complement strand
GGATCCTGCGGGACGGTCAGGAAGCCCTCGCCGCAGCTCATCCGGGCGCGCGGTTCCAGTACGTCTTCCACGGCAGCAGCGGATCCAGCGAGGAGGACCTCCGCGAAGCCGTCGGCTATGGGGTCGTCAAGGTCAACGTCGACTCCGACATGCAGTACGCGTTCACCCGAGCCGTCGCCGACCACGTGTTGACTCGCTACAGCGGCGTGCTGAAGGTGGACGGCGGGGTGGGACAGAAGGCCGACTACGACCCTCGGTCCTGGGGCCGCGCCGCCGAATCGGCGATGGCAGATGCGGTCGCCCGGTTGTGCGCTTTGCTCGGCTCTGCCGGCAAAAGCGCTGCGCGACGATGACCTTCATCGCCTGATCGGCAGGCCCTCGGCAAGCGACCGGATGGCGTAGTCGGCTCCCGCCTCCCGGAGCTGAGACCGCCGGGCGCTGGCCCGCGCGGGCGCCGACGTCGCGCTCGCGGTGAATGGCCCGCTCTATTCCTGCTGAATCGGCGCTCGAGGCGCTGTAATCAGCTCAAACAATTGACGTTGGGGCACGGGCTAACGCCGTATTGGCTCCGCCCGTCTCCGCAGATAAGGACTCGCACACCTCCGGCGCTCCTTCTCTCGGGATACAACGGGGATACGGATTGAATCCGCTTAAACGAAAGCCCCGCTTTGCGTGGCTTTCGCATGGGCCGGGCAGGACTCGAACCTGCGACCGATCGAAGCCGACGCCGCGTAGCGAATCGCATTCATTCGGCCCACCGAAACCAGCCGGTGCAGGGAAACCGGGAGGATGCCCGCCGCCGTCCGCCACGTCTTGAAGCGGTCGGATAGCTGATTCGGCCGGATAGCACCCCCGGAGCGGATCGGCAAACACAAGGTCTTGATCGTCGTAAGCGTCCTCTGCGAACTCGCGTTCGAGTTAGTTGAGCATCGCGGTGGTGACGGAGCGCACCTACCGTTTCAACGTCCTGCGCGATCGTCCGCCGGTAGCAGGGAACGAGCAGCCTCCGGCGGTCAAGTCGGTTGAGGTTTCCGCCGAGCGACCCCGGGGGATGGTCCGCGCGTACGGACCGAGGAGGGAGTCATGGCATCTGTAAGCAAGCTTTGGGCAAGCGGGAGAGCAATTCCCTGGGCCGTGGTCTGGGAGGTCGCGAGGTCCCTCTGGTTCAACTCGCGTGACCGGGTGAACGAGAACCTCAGTGCGAGAGAGCGCGAGGATTTCGCTGGCATCGTGCGAAAGCGACGCGGCCGTCCCTGGAACCTGGATGAAAGAGAGCGCCGTCGGCTCGATGCTCTACTAAAGAAAGCCGCGACTGGGGAGAGTGACTCCAGCTGGCAAGAGGTGGGGCTCTCCATGACGACCCTGCTTCCGCCCCGTCTTGCGACTGAGGTCTGGAAGCGTCTTCACCGGCGCTAGAGGCTGGGCGAGGCAAACCGTTCGCGGCATCGAACTCGCGGGCAGGACACCAGGTGGTCTCGCAGACGCTCCGGTGTGGGCGGCGTCTCGGGTTTGCTCGCTTCGGCTTGTTCTGCTTGCCACCCTCGGCTTCCCGTCTGTGTTTCCACGCCGGAGACGGCGGGTAACGCATGACCCCTGCACTCCAAGGAGGGGCGTTGGGAAAGAGCACCGTGGAGAATGTCGGCGGCCCGGTCGGGAGCGCGTTGTGCATGGCCTGGCGCGAGGCCACCGAACCGGCTAGCAAACCGTCCCCCAAGCAATGAACGAGGTGCTCTCTGGAATGCGGGGCGTGATCCTTGGTGTGGGGATTGGGGTGCTGGCGGCGAAGAAAGCCGGCCCCCTCACGAACAAAGCCGGCCTTCTGGTGAAGGGCGCTTTGTTGAAATATGTCGAGTCTCACGCGACCGACCAGGGGCCTCCCACGAACCCACCCGCCGGGGAAGCTGGCCCCTCTTCACCAACCCCTTAAAGCGGTATCTGGCTGCTCGAAACGCCGGTTGTAGCCGACGAAATCCGGCTCAGAATCGATCTGGTAGCGGCTTCTGGAGTGCTCCTTTAGGAACCTGCGCCTTCCCCAAGGACCGATTGAAACGGCGGCCGCCGGGTAGTCGTGGAGGGCCGCGACAAGGACGTCGGAAAGGGAGCAGAGCATGTCCACGCTTGCCGTAATCATCATTGTGGTCGCCGTGATCGTCCTGCTTGGGGTGGTTGTGCTCGCGGTGAGACGATCGGCCGAGAGACGACGCGAACGTGAACGCGAACGTGAGCGCCTCCGCGGCGAAGTTGCAGGACACCGACAGGAGGCTGAGGCCCACGGGGTAACGGCGACGGAGAAGAAGCAGGAGGCGGCACAAGAGCGGAGAAGCGCGGCGGAACATGAGGCTGCCGCCGAACGGCACGCGCAAGAGGCGAAGGAACGTAAGCGGCGCGCCGCCGAAGCTGAGGGGCGCGCCGGGCGGGAAGACCGGGCCTCGGACTTCCACGAGGAGCGCGCGACTGAGCGAGAGCAGGAGCTTGACTGAGACTCCGAGGCACAGAAGTCCGGTCTAGGGTCGAGCGCCAAACTGGCGGGGAGAACATCAACCGTTGCTCTTAACGCTCGTCGAATGAGCAAACCCCCTTTAGCTCACACGCGACGGCCACCAAATGCGGCGAGGAGCGGTGGGCAGTCAAGACGCTCTCTGACAAGCGGGAGCGTCTGGTCAATTACAAGCCGCATGACATCTCGATTGGCCGGCTGCGTAAGAAGCCTCATCCGCATGTCGGCCCAGACACAAAGCGGATCAAGGGAGTCGAGACCACGGACTACCGCGTAGCGGCCCGGCTGATCGAGATGAAGCTTGAGGACGACCACGACATCCACCTAGTCATCGCCGTTCCCAGCACCCTTTCGAAGACGATGATTGTGGAGTTTCCCGACCCGAACTGCAACGGCGCCTCGAGCTCACCGAAAGGGCGAAGATGGGCAGCGCCCGCTCAGCGATCATCGCGGCCTGCGGCCAGCCGTCCTCCAGCCGCTTCACGAAGCTCAAGGGCAGAGCGACGGTCACGGGTGTCGGCTTCTTTGACATTCCGCATGGGCAGACCGGCATCGCGCCGAATGCGATTGAGCTGCATCCGGTCTTGAAGTTCACAGCAGCGACTTGTAGCTAGCCCACGAAAGTCCCGCTTCTGGCGCGAAAGCGCTACTCCGGCAGCCCGGCGGCTTTGAGGACGCTCCTCTAGCCGTGGGTGACGAACCTGATGCACAGGCCCTGGTTCGCGAAGCCGAATGATGCGAAACCGCCGTTCTCACAGTCGCCCTTCGAGCTCGGCGGGGGTGGAGCGTCGAAGACCTCTGCTCGGCCGATCAGCGGACCGCCGAAGTCCGTCGGAGGGCTGGCTCGGCAGTCGAGGTATTGAGAGTTCTCGGGCGGGACGGGGAAGTACTGGAAGCGATCCAGCCCGGAACCGCCATTGTCGACGACCTTGACCGTGAATGCGGGGAAATTGGGGAACGACGCGAACGGTCCGACGACGGTCATCACTGCCGTGTTGCCGGTGACGTCGAGGCAGGTGACCGGGCCGGTGACGGGCTCTACCCCGAAGAGCGGGTTGAAGCCGAAGCTGACTTGCCCGCCGGGGTCCTCACCCGAGGGGCCACTGAACGCGTCGACCTGGATATCGAAGGCGCTGAAGTCGTCGAGGAGAAGGTTGTCGCCGCTCGCCTTCGCGGTGTCCTGAAACGTGGGCGGAGGAGGAGGCGCAGCGCTCGAGACGCTGGGCAAGGCCAAGGCCGTTCCCACGATCGCCGTGGCGAGGATTAGCTTCAGCTTGATCGCTGCTCCTCTCGGCCCAAGTCCCTGGCAGTTCGTGGTCTACCACTCACTCCGAACAGGCGCGTTCAAGAGAGAGGACGTTCTCGTCCGACATCGCCTACTCCGACAGCCCGGCGGCTTCGAGGGGCTGCGGCTACCAAGCAGGCGGTCCAGGCGGTGCCGTGGCTTTAAGGTGCTGGGTCAGGGTCGGCTCTTTTTTAACCGCGCTGGCTACCTGGCCTTGGCTGACATGTAGGCCGCCTGCGACCGTGGCAATCGCTTCGTTGAAGGACCCGCCGGTGGGCGGATTCGCCTCGGCGAAGAAGGGCACCGCGTCGTTGTGGACGAACGAGGTGGAGATGTAGTCGCCGACCATAAATCCCTGGGTCGTGATCGGGAGCCAATCGAGCCGCATCGGCCCCGCGAGCTCGCGCGGCTCCCTCCAGGTCGCGCCGCCATCGACCGACGAAACGAAACCTACGTTGAGCTCGCAAGTCTGCACGGTGCAGTCCGCCCGTGGGTACGTGTAGTAGGTGAGGGCCAGCCGGGCGTGATCGCCCGCGGTGTGGGGATCGGCAGCCAGGCCGGGAATGAAATAGTCGGCGCCGCTGTTGACCGAATCGATCGGGATCCGAGCCGGGGACGACCAGTTGAGCCCGTCCGTCGACTTGCTCAGCACGAGGTCGTTTGACGAGCAGCCAGGCCGGAAGCGGCAGTCCTGCCAGACGACATAGACATTGCCCGAGCGATCGGCCTCGGCCGTCGGGAATGGCGGAGAACGCAGAAGCCCCGCGACGACATGGCGGAAGATGGGTGAGACCCTGACCGTGGTGCTCCAACTGTCGCCGCCATCTGTCGATATGAAGGAGCGGACCTCAGTGCTGATCAGATTGTTGATCGGGACGACCACGGTGCCGTCGGGCTGAACCACCGGCTGGCCGCCGATCCCAAGCTGGGTGTAGATCCCCTGCTCCCCCGCCGGCAGCCCCGCTGGAGCGCTCCAGGTCTTGCCCCCGTCCGTCGACGTGCTCATCTCGATCCGGTTGGCCTGATCGTTGTCGTCGAACTCGGTGTAGCAGTGGCCGAAGAACGGGCTCGAAGGGGTGTTGTCGCAGGTCGTCCAGTTCTTATCGAGGCCGCCGCTGGGCCTTCCGTCCGCGATGGTCACGGGGCCGCTCCAGTGAATCCCGTCAAGCGAGCGACTCACCACCATCGCGGCGCCGACCGGAATCGGGTCAACGTGAGCGAGGCTTGAGATCAGCCAGACGCGGTGAGCGGCATCGTAGGCGACGCTCGGGTCGCTCGCGACGTCGAACGTGCCACCTGCGAGTTTCGTGATTCCCGGCAGAAAGCCGCTCTCGAACGCTCTGCCGCCGCGCTTGGACGTGGCCCAGCCGATGTTCGAGGCGCCACCGCCAACGTGCCGCGCAACTTGGAATGCGCTGACCACCGTTGATCCGCTCGCGAAGCTGTCCGGCTCGACCTCGGTGGCATGCTGACCTGCGGGGTCCGAATAGGGGTCGGCGCTCACCCGAACCACCGCTCCGCCTTGCTTCGCCAATGCCGGCGCCGCCCACAGCGCGAGCGTGAGGATGGCGAGGAGAGGGAGGAAGATCGAAGAACAGGTCGTCGTTCGGCGCGGGAAGATCGCCAAGCCGTCCCTCGGTTGGGGTCCTGCCGGGAGATGACTCGCCAAGTCGGCACCTCCTTGTGCCTGACCGAATGGCGGAGGCCAAGGCGCCGGCGGGTCCTTGCGGCCTGGCCGGCGATTCAGCGGCCCGCCAATTGAGGCCAAACCTCTCACTTCTGACCGAGCGGGTCAAGGGGAGCGTGGGCTAAGCAGAGCCACCAAGGCATCCACGTCGCGCCCGGGTTACATGCGTCAAGCGCGAGCAGGGCCAGCTCGACGTTCTCCTGCGACATCGCCCACGCAGTATCTCGCCGAAGAGAGCTGCTTTCCATGCGAAGCAGCGGTTTTGTCTGGGACTACTGCTCGTCGTCCAAAGCGCTACTCCGACAGCCCGGCGGCTTCGAGGGCCTCGTCCAATGTGTCGAACTGCTGAATCCGCGCGACCTTGCCGTCCCGCAACTCAAACAGGGCGGTGAGCTCGATTTCGGTCCGGGTGCCGCTCTCCCGGCCGACACCCCATTGCCGAGTCGGAACGAGGACGCAATCGCCAGCCTCGATGTAGTCGAGGTTCTCGACGTGATACTCGCTGGGGCTCCGGCCACGCTCGCAGGTACTCGACCAAGCCGTCCAAGCCGTGGTAGGTGTCGCTGATGTCGAGTCCGAGCGGTATCTCCAACGTTCTGAGCTCGATCTCCGGCGAGTACGCCTGACCGAGCATCTCGCCGAGCGCCTCGGTGCCCCAATCGACTTCAGCGACGTTGACGCCAGCAAGGGGCTCCCACACCGATCGGACGATCTCGACGTTCTGCTCGGACCATCGCCCCCCGAGTATCCGCCGGATCGGAGGGGGGCAACCCCGAGTGCAAAGACGAATGGACCGTCGGGCTGTGCCGCTCGGGTTATGTACGCATCCACGAAGGCTGCGCTACTCCCACCCCAGGCTGCTTCGGACCTCAGCTGCTCTCCTCCTCAGCACGCTCCGTCGTCACCACGAGCGCGAGCAGGATTTGCCGAATGTCGCTCTCGGGCAACCCGTTGAGCGAAGCCGCTACAGCCTTCGGGCCGTCCTTACGCATCTGTTCGCGGAGCCTGGCGAAGACAACCAGCGACTCCTGCATGGCGCTCGCGAGTTTCTCTTCGTCAGCCATGCCTGTGTTCGACGTTCTCCTGCGACATCGCCTATCTCGACAACCCCGGCGGCTTCGAGGGCCGGTATGCGCTGACGGAACTAGGCCAGGCAAGCCTCGGCAGAGCCATCGTGAAACTGGGAGAAGCCGCTCACAATCGCTCCGGGTGTCACCCCTTCGTGCTCCGCGGCCGCCTTGATTTCAACCTGGGTCGCGGCTTCCGCTCCGGGGTCACCAGCCCGGCTCGACCCGGCAAGTCCGGAGCAGCTGGCGTGCGAATTTGCGGCCGACGCCGGGCCACTCAACGCGAGCGCCAGCACCACCGACGCGAGTACGGCAAGCAAGATGCGCTTCATTGGGAGTCCTTCCCTAAGGGGATTGGGCAACCCGAGGCTACGCCCGCTCGCCAGCGGGCTCAAGGGCACCGGGGACCGGGGGGAGCAACCCGGAGAGCGGATCGAAAGGACCGTCGGTGGGAACGACCGCGAGAAAAATCTCGGGACTCTTTTGGAGGGTGGTGGCTGGGGAGCAGGGAGTGGGGGTTGGTCGGGCGGTGGCCCCGGCGGTTGGTGAGGTGGTGACGGTGGCGGGCTACTGCGAGGTCGTGACCCTGAGAGAGTTGAGGGCCAGTCAGCAAGCGCGAGAAGAGCGGTCCTCTACTCATACCTAGGAAGCGAAGAAGCCCCCGCAGATCGGGAGCTTCCTCGTACTTCGGCCATCCTGCGCGGCCACCTTCGACGGCGCCGGGGGCTAGATCAGTCCTATCACGCGCCAGCGACCAAACCGCGACGAGTACCCCGCATTTAGCTAGCCAGCCGTGACCTTGGTGAGCTTCCAATTGCTGGTGAATACGTATGTGTATGCATAGTCGTTGCTGAATCCCTCGAGCTTGTGTTCGATCCCGACGCCCAGCGACAGGGGCCCCTTGACGTCCCTGAGTTCGAAGCTGCGCCGCTCTACCGGGTTGGGGCTCACCGAACTTGGGGCGTATGGTCCGTCCCAGACCTCCCCGCCCTGAGCGAGCACATTGCCGTAGTGGCGGGCCCCGGGTTGTCCTCCCCCCACGCTCAGGGTGAAGATGTAAGGCTTCGCCTCCCACCCCACCAGCAGGGAGCTTCTACCCAGAAAACCCGAGGTGTCGTCGGCCCTCTCCGCCTTGTGGTCGACCAAGTCGTACCTGAAATCGGCCTCCACGAGGAACCTTTGGGTGCTCGGAAGCTGGGCCTTTTTGATCCAGACCTCCTCCCTCACCAAGGCTCGTTCCTCCGTACTGTCGCCGGACTCGTCGATCCCGATCTTCAGCACGCAGCCCAATGTGCCCGTGGGGGGGTCATACACCAGCGTCGAAGCGAGTTCCTCGTTCGCAGGGTCGTCTGACAGTCGCTGCTCGAGCTCCACGGGCTGCCCCTCGAACGGTGGCACGAAATCCATGACGGGAACCTCCGGCGCGATGTTACGCCCTTGCTCTGCGCCAAATCAGCCCGGTCCGGAATATCGAATTCCGTTGATCGGCCAGCCCGTGCGGGCTCCACGACGGCACGGGTACTGCCGCCAGTCCTATCACGGGGGCGCGTGTTGGATGAGTGACCGGAGCTTCGGCGCTCCACTAATCGCCGGATCAGCTTCCAGCTCGGCCAAGATCGCGGCCACGTCCGCAAGCCGTCCTAAAGGCATCGCTCGCTCGGCTGCGAGTCGCGCTAGTAGCCGCCGAGCCGCCGGCGCATAGGATGCGAGTTCCCGCTCGAGCAGCAAGACCGTGATCTCCGCCGCAAGCGGCAGCGGCACCGTGGGCAGTTCTCCGGCGAGACTTCGCACTGCCAGCACGTCCCGCTTTGCGAGCGCCCGTTGAAGCTGGCCAACGATCGAGCCTTTCGAAGTCAAAGCGAACGCATGTTCCATAGCGGAGAAGCCTCTGGCCGAATTCGGCAGCTTGCCGAACTGAGGAACAACGGGGAGAAACCTCGGAGCAACGGGGAGAAACCTCTTGGAGCGTTTCCAGCGAACCGACCTGGGCATCAAGCGGGCAGGAGACCTGGATGCATACGCAGGCCGGCTACGAGGCACAAATGCAGGAACGATGGACCCTCTCCGCGTCCCCCGAAACCGCCTCGCGCATGCGAGCCTTGGTTGAGCGTTTTTGCTCTCAGGGGAGCATTGACCCCGGCCGCGCGACCGACATCAAGCTCGCCGTCACCGAGGCCGCGAATAACGCAGCTCAACATGCGTACGTGGGGCGTTGTCCCGGGCCTGTCACGCTCGTCGCCTGGCTAGAGGTCCAAGACGTGCTGATTGAGCTCCGGGACGAGGGCCGGGGAATGGCTCCCCGGGTAGATAGCCCAGGCACCGGGTTGGGGCTCCCGATAATGGGAAGGCTTGCCGACCAACTCGACATCACGGCCGGCCCCGGTGGTGATGGCACCATAGTCAGGATGCGGTTCGGGATCCGGCCCCTGAATTAGGCCAGTCGGAGGTGCGGCGAGTCTCAGTACGAGTCGAGCATTTCGGTCGTTTCAGTGATCGCAAGAATCCTGGTAACCGCTTCATGCTTTGAAGGCACGAAGCTCAGCCTCCGGCCCTCTTCTCGATTTCTGTTGTAGGCCCCGAGCAGCACGCTCAGACCGGTGGAGTCCATGAATCGAAGCTCGGTGAGGTCCACGACGATTGCCCGAGCGTCGCTTTCCTCAGCTTGGCGGATCGCTTCATCGAGCTTGTCCGTTGATGACAGGTCTAGCTCGCCCGAGAGACTGAGATGCACTGCGTCGCCCTGCCGCTCCGAGCGGAGCTGAAACCCCAGGTCGAGCGGGCCTCCTCGCCCGGTGCCCTTGTCGCTACTCGGTGTCATCTGCGTCCCGGTCCGAGTGACTCGTCTCGCCAAGCAAGCCGATCCGAAAGCCGCGAAGCATTTTTTCATCCCGAGCGGCGCTGTCAACCCAAAGAGGAGTCCTGCATGTCTCTTACGTCCCCCGAGCGGGAAACCGTCATCACGTTCTCTGACGAAGACGACACGGCGACGATCCACACTCACCAGCGCCGGATCATCACGAAGCTTCGTAACAACCCGGCCGCGACGAAGATTGAAGACCTGACGTTTGAGGGATCGGCTGGCGCGGTCTTCGAGATCCCCGCCGAGCTCATCAGCTCCAGGTCAGGCCGACGCCAGCTCAGTCCGGAACAGGCCAAAGCCGCGGCAGCCAACCTCGACCGAATGCGACGGGCTGCATAACCGCTGCTTCTCGTCCAAAGCGGCTACTCCGACAGCGCGGCGGGTCTAGGGCGGTAGCCCATTGTTGGATTCGGCAACCCGGCAGTAAGGGCCGGGTCGCACGCGGCGAACCCGGCCCTTCCTGCAATTCGACCTTCTTGCTACTTCGGCGGCGGCGGAACCGGGCAGGTTGCCGAG
>JBKPND010000031.1:0-12217 GCA_046732465.1 Actinomycetota bacterium | reverse complement strand
CGTGGAGATCTTGTCCTTGCCGAGGGCGTAGGACGCCTCGCGGACGTGGGCCGGAATCGATTGCAGCGCCTCGCGGGTGGCCCCCACGATCAGCGGGATCGCGATCAGCGACATCATGATCCCGGCGATGAAGAAGGAGCGTCCGAAGACCGCGCCCCCCTCTGCGGTGAACGAGAGGAAGCCGAAGGCTCCCTGCGTGAAGACCAGCAGTCCGAAGATCGCCAGCACGATGGTCGGCGTGCCGGCGACGATCTCGACGCCCGACTCGACCGCCCGCGCGAGCCACGACGGCCGCCCGTACTCGCTCAGCCAGACCGCTGTGCCGACCCCGATCGGGAGGGCGATCAAGGTCCCCAGGGCGGTCAGGATCAGCGTCCCCTCGATCGGGTCGAGGTAGCCGCCCGCCGTGCCGGTGCTCTGCGTGGTGGAGAGGATCACCGGGTGCTGGAAGAGGGCGTCCAGGCTCAGGTACTGGAGCCCCCGCACCAGCATGTAGATCACGATCGCGCCGGCGATCGCACAGAGGAGGAGTCCGCAGAACCAGGCCGCGGCCAGCCCGATCCTGTCGCGCATGCTCCAGGGGACTATCTCCTCGTCCTTCAGCACACCGCGATCGCGGCGCGGCAGGCGCGGGCGCGGCAGCCGCGGGGGCTGCAGGCGCCTGCGCAGAGCCGCCCCTCGTCCTCCGCCTGTCGCGTGCGTGCTCATATCGGCGAGAGGGTGTAGGTGCGCAGGCGGCGCCGGATGTACCAGCCCCCGAAGGAGAGGAAGGCCGCGGAGACGAGCAGCACCGCCGCGAAGGCGTAGAGGGTCTGGGCGAAGGGAACGACCGAGAGGCCCTCGGCGTTGTCGACGATCGTCGCCGCGAGCGGGCGGGTCGGCTCGACGAAGAAGATCAGCCCGTCGATCGGATTCGGCTGGAAGCCGACCGACCCGGTGACCATCGAGAGCATGATCGCCTCGCCCAGCGCGCGGGCCGTGGCCAGCACCGCCGCCGCCACGATCGCGGGCCGCGCGGCCCGGACGCTCACCGTCAACATCGCGCGCCAGCGGTTGACGCCCAGCGAGACCGATCCCTCCCGCCAGCCCACCGGCACCGCCCGCAGGGCGTCGACGACGATGGCGATCATGATCGGCGTGATCATCACCGTGAGGATCAGCGCCCCCACCCCCCAGCTGAATCCGTTGAGCGCGGCGACCCCGGCGACCGAGTCCCTGGCGGACTGGGTGATCAGGTGCTCGTTGAAGAACTTGACCACCACCAGGATCCCGATCAGCCCGTAGATCACCGACGGCACGGCGGCGAGCAGCCGGACCACCGGCTCGAGCACCCGGCGGATGCCGCCCGGAGCGAACTCGACGATGAACATCGCGGAGAGCACCGCGAACACGGTCGAGACGACAACCGCGGTGGCCGTGATCAGGATGGTCGCGTAGATCAGCGACCAGGCATGCATCTCGTAGACGTATTGGCTCGGGTCGCTGGGCGACTGGAAGATCCCGACGAGCTCGTCGTCGACGTTACCGCCGGCCCATGGGCTGAACCAGTCCAGGCCGTTGTGAGAGAACGAGGGCCAGGCCTTCTCGAAGACGAAGATGATCATCCCGGCGATCAGCGCCAGGACGATGCAAGCCAGCGCGCCGAGCAGGAGCTCGGCGCGCTGGTCGCTGCGGTTCCTCGGTCCCGCCTTGTCGAGACCGAAACGGCTTCTCATCAGTGGAGCGGCACCCACTCCGTGCCGACGATCTTGTTCGCCTTCTTGCTGTGGGTGACCCAATTGATGAACTTCTTGACGCCCCCCACCGGCGCCCCACGCGTGACGAAGTAGAAGCTGCGCACTCCGCCGTACTGGAACGACGCGGCGTTCCTCAGGGTGCAGGCAACGCCGTTGTAGCTGACGACGTTCACGCCGTTGGTGAACGCGAGTGACACGTACCCGATCGCCTGCGGGTCGCTCTGGACGGTCTGCTGGACCAATCCGTTCGAGCTCTTCGCGGCGACGAACGATCCCTGGTTGGTGCCTCCGAGGAAGATGTTCCTGAAGGCGTCATGGGTGCCGGACGTCGCGGCTCGGCCGACCGGGTCGATGCTGCCGTTGATCGAAGCCCCCGGCACCTGGCTCCAGTTGGTGAACGTCGGGCCCAGGAAGATGTTCTTGATCGTGTCCTGGCTGATGTTTCCGAGGTGATTCGAGGGGTTGGTGATCATGCAGATCGCGTCGCGCGCGATCCTGTTGAACACCAGGCCACCCGGATCACCGTTTGCCGGGTCTCTGGAGGACGCCCCGATCGAGACGCGGCCCTTGGCCACGTCCGAGATGCCGACGTTCGAGCCGCCCTGCAGGATCTTGAAGCCGAACTTCTTGCCCTTCTTGGTCTTGATCCACTTGCTTGCCAGCTTGATCTCCAGCGGGTACACCGAAGTCGATCCGCTGATCGTGATGATCTTCTTCGCCTGCGCCGCGGCCGGAACGACCGCGAGCATGCAGACGGTGGCGATCACCGCCCACAGGCGAATGCCTCTTCTTGACACCTGATGCTCCTTTCGGTCTCTCACACGAGGACGCGCGCAGTCTCGACGCGGCCGTGAGGGGCGGTGTGACTAGACCGTGACCAGGCTGTAACGGCGGTGTAAATCGCCCGCTACCGCCGGAGAAGCCTGACCGGATACCCACGGCCTCTCAGGGTTAAACAGGACGACGGCCGCGCTCTCGCGCGGCCGTCGTCCAGGAGAGGAGTGATGCGATTGATGAGTTACTTCTTCTTCTTGCCCCCCTTGCACTTCCCGAAGCCCGACACCGCCAGCTGCTGCGGCGCGGAGGTGAACTCGCCCACGGTGGTCGCCGAGGTGATCGGCTCCCCCATGGCGATGACCCACACCTTGGCCTTCGGCTCGCCTGTCCGCTGGCACGGTGAGGACTCGAACGAGATGTTCTGCTCGGCTGAGTTGCCGGCCGAGATCCCCTGACCGTTCGGGAGGCCCGTGCTCTGCGCCTGGCGGTCGACGATCCCGCAACCGAATCCGGCTCCGGGGATGTCGCCCTGGCACTGATGCAGGGCGCCCTCGTTGACGCCGCCGCCGGTCGTGCCGGTCACGATCGGCTCGTCACCGGGAACGTCGATCGGCTTGTTGCTGTAGACGGCGAACGCCCGGATGTTCTGGCTGCACGTGAACGTGAGCTTCCCATCGGTGGCATCGGACCCTGCCACCGTCGATCGAGTGACTGTGCCCGTGCACCCGACCGGGAACGTCGTGGGCGGTGCGGACGACTTCTTGCCGCCACCCTTTCCGGACTTCTTCCCCTTGCCGGAGCTGCATTGAGTCTTCAGCGACTTCAGGCTGACCGTCGCCGGGGAATCGAGGAACTCTCCGACCGTGGTCGAGTCTCCGCCGACCGTGAACCCCGTCACAGGCGGCTCACCGCCCACGAACAGGTACATCTGCAGCGGATTCTTGGAGCCACCCGCGCAGACGCTCGAGCCGAGCTTGATGCTCTGCGTCACCTTCGTCCCCGCGGGGATCAGCTGCTCGCACGACGGGTTGACGATTCCGTTGCGGTCCGCGGGGGCCCCGTCTTCCTTGACTGCGATTCGCTTGAACCCACCGCAGGTGGTGGGAGTGTCGGTGGCGCTGGGTGCGGGCGGGAACGTCGCGCTCCATCCCGTGGTCCCGGGCGTCTGCGAGCCCGGTGTGGCGCGATTCTGGACGCCGCAGCCGAAGCCCACGCCCGTCCCCTGACAGGTGAAGAACTGGGTCGCGCTCCCCGCGCTCGGGTTGCCGTAGTTCTTGATCGCCTTGTTGCTGCCGACGCTGTAGGCGCGAACCGGTCCATCGCAGACGAAGCTCAGCTTCGCCTTCGTGCCGGCCCCCTTGGCCTCCAGCTTCGCGTTGCAGTTGGCCACGGTCGCGGCCGATGCGGTGCTCGCCGAGCCCAGGGCGGCGATGCCCAGGACACCCGCGATAGAGACGAGGACAGCGATCCGCCGCCTGCCCTGCCAGCCGCGCTCGGATCGAGATGAGTTGATCACTTGAGTGGCTCCTTCACAGTTTGGTTGCACCCGCCATAGCTGGACGGACGCGCGGCAGTCTCTCGGCGGGGGCCACCCGCGATGTTGCGATCCGGTGTACGGGTTGTAAACGCGATGACAACGACTACGGATTACTGGTTACTGGTTCTTCGCAAAGTGGTCACCTTCGAGTAACGCCGAGGTGAAACTCGGGGCGAAGAATTCTCAGACGGAATGCACGCCTCCGTCCGGGGACGCGCGGGAAGATGGGAGGGTGCGCCGCCGGGCGCAACCCGTTTCATTCGGGTCGCCTGGCCCGTTGCCGTCGTCCTCCTGGTGGCCTGGATCGCCGTCACTCGCGGTCCCGAGGTGCTCGCCGCGATGGCGGGCTGCCCGCCATGGGTTCTGGTGGGCGCGACCATCGCCCACGCGTTCACGCTCGCGCTTCGCACCGAGGCCTGGCGGACCGTTCTCCGCGGCACCGGGGCCGAGGAGCTCGAGCACCGAGTTCTCCACAGCGCCAACGCCGGCGCGTTCCTGGCCGGGACCGTCCAGGGCAGCGCGGCGCTCGCCACCCGGATCGTCCTGATACGGCGGCTCGGTGGCGACCGTGCCCCGAGCGTCTCCCAGATCACGCTCGCGGACGCCCCGATCCTGATGCTGGAGGTCTGCACCTCGGCGCTGCTCGCGGCCGTCGCCTCGACCTCGGTGCCCGCGATCCCCGCGTGGGTGCCGTGGGCGATCTTCGCCGCGGCCATCGCCGGCCTCGGCGGGATGAGGCACGCCTACGGGCGCTTCCGACACCGGCGGTCGGCGGCCGGCCTGGCGGTGCTGGCGTCCCCCCGGCTCCGCGCCCGGCTGACGATCGTCGTCCTGGCCTTCACCGGGATGGCCCTATTACGGACCTGGATCGTCCTCGCCGGCTTCGGGCTGCCGTCGGACCCCGCCGACGTCTGCCTCGTGCTCTTCTCGATGGGGGTCGTCGGCCTGCTGCCGATCGGGGTCGGCACCGGACCCACCGCGACCGTCGCGGCCCTGGGCGCCACCGACCTGGCGGCCGCCACGGCGGCGGGAATGGTCGTCAGCGCCGCCACGGTGCTCGCCGTGCTGCTCTACGCCCTCGCCTGCTGGAGCATCGGCGCCCGACTGGCGACGCGCGACGCTGCCTGCGATGCCGGCGGCGCGGATGTGATCCCGTTCCCGGCGCCCTCCACTGCGGACGCGGGCCGCGGTCTGGACCTCGCGGCCTAGGGCCTAGCTCGAGGGGAGCGGCGCCTGCCCTGGGTGGGAGGCGTCCTCGAACTCCCGGAAGAGCCCGGTCACAACGAAGGCGACCTGCTCGCCGATGTCGACGGCGTTGTCGCCGATCCGCTCCAGCGCCCGGGCGACGAGCATCATCGTCATCGCCCACTCGCGCGTGTCCTGGTCCTCCCCGACCTGGACGGCGATCTGGAAGCACTCCTTGTTCAGGTTGTCGATCAGGTCGTCCTGGCGGACGAGGTCCCGGGCGAGCTCGACGTCGCGTCCCAGGAAGGCCTTCTTTGCCTGGGAGAGCATGGAGCGCGCCTGTTTGCCCATCAACAGGATCCGCTCGACCATCTCGGAGTGCTGCGGCGCATCGTGGCCGGTGAGCGGGATGACCTTGGAGATGTTCACGCACTGATCTCCCATCCGCTCGATCGAGTGCATCACGTGCAGCAGCGCGGAGATCAGCCTCAGGTCGGTCGCGACGGGCGCCTGGGTCGCGAGCAGGGTGAGGATCTCCTGGTGGACCTCGAGGTATCGCCCGTCGATCCGGTCGTCATCGGCGATCACCAGCTCGGCGAGCTCCGCGTCCCTGTGCTCGACCGCCTCCATCGTCCGATCGAGCGAGGCGACCACGAGGTCGATCGCCGAGAGCGCGCGCTCCTCGAGGCTGGCGAGCTCCTCCTGATAGTGGAGCCGCGTCTGCTCGACCATCAGCCCACCTTCCCGCTGACGTAGTCCTCCGTCCGGGAGTCCGAGGGATTGGTGAACATCTTGTCGGTCTCGTCGTACTCGACGAGCTGGCCCCAGCGGTTGTCCTCCTGGGCGTCGAGCTCGACGATCAGGAACGCGGTGCGGTTGGAGACCCGCGCAGCCTGCTGCATGTTGTGCGTGACGATCACGATCGAGTACTGCTCCTTGAGCTCCAGCATCAGGTCCTCGATCCGCCCGGTCGAGATCGGGTCGAGCGCCGAGCATGGCTCGTCCATGAGGATCACGTCCGGGTCGACGGCGATGCACCGCGCGATGCAGAGCCGCTGCTGCTGGCCACCCGACATCCCGTAGGCGTTCTCGTCGAGTCGGTCCTTGACCTCATCCCAGAGGGCCGCCGAGCGAAGAGCGCGCTCGACCCGCTCCTTGACGTCTGGCAGCCCCAGCACGCGGGGACCGAAGGCGACGTTGTCGAAGATCGACTTCGGAAAGGGGTTCGGCTTCTGAAAGACCATCCCGATTCGCTTACGGACCTCGACCGGATCTACCTCAGAGTCATAGAGGTCGTGACCGTGATACAGGCACCTGCCCTCGACGGTCGCCGAGGGGATCAGATCGTTCATTCGGTTGAGGCAGCGGATCAGGGTGCTCTTGCCGCAGCCGGAGGGGCCGATCAGCGCCGTGATCTCGTTCTCGTGAATCCCCATCGAGACGTCCTTGACCGCCGGTTTGCCGTCGTAGCGGACGCTCAGGCTCTCCAGGTCGAAGACGGTCTTCGCGCCCTGCACCGCGTGCCCGTGGGTGACCCCTTCGGTTACGCCCGAGACGTCGATTTGTGGACCCTCCGTTCGGCCGGCGGCCTCTTCGGCCGCCCTTCTCGCTTGATCAGCCACTCGTTCCAAGGCTATCGACCGTCGCTTTCATTTCTGTTTCGGGATTGATGCGCATCTACCACTGCTGCTCGTAACGATTCCGTAGCCAGACCGCAAAGGAGTTCATCGCCAGCAACACGAGCAGCATCAGGATCACGCCGGCCGCGGCGACCACCTTGAAGTCCTCCTGCGGGCGAAGTGCGTAATTGAAGATCTGCACCGGCATTGCGGAGAACCGACCTGAGAACGGCTCCGGGTCGAAGGTGACGAAGGTCGCCGCTCCGACGAGAATGAGGGGCGCCGCCTCGCCGATGGCGCGCGAGAGGGCCAGGATTACCCCGGTCGCGATCCCCGGGATGGAGGCGGGCAGGACCTGCCGTCTGGTCGTCTGCCATTTGGTCGCGCCCAGGGCGAGTGACCCCTCCCGTATCGAAGGCGGGACCGCCCGGATCGCCTCTCGGGCCGCGATGATCACGGTCGGCAGCACCAAAAGCGAGAGCGTGAGAGCCCCCGCCAGAGCGATGAACCCGAGGTCCAGCGGCCCGCGAACGATGAAGGCGAGGCCGAGGATCCCGTAGATGATCGAGGGGACCGCCGCGAGGTTTTGGATGTTGAGCTCGATCACGCGGTTCCACCAGCGCTCCCTGTTCGCGTACTCCTCCAGGTAGACCGCGGTGCCGACGCCAATCGGCACCACGAACAAGATCACGCCGGCGATCAGGTAGAGCGTCCCGATGATCGCCGGCCTGAAGCCGGCCTTCTCCGGGAAGATCGTGGAAGGACCATCCGTGATCAGGCTGAGCCCGAACTGAGGCGCGCCCTTGATCGCCGACTGGAGGATCACCGCCACGAGGCCGAGGAGCGCGATCCCGACGCCGAGGAGGAGCACGGCGAAGAACAGCGCGCCCCGGGCCTTGTCCCCACGAGGTTGGGCGCGCAGCGACTCGGCGACGGCGGCCTGCGCGCCCGCGGTGGCGAGTTCGGTCCGTCCGGCGATGCCGGGTAGCCGCGGGCTCACTCGTAGACCTCCCGGAATCGCCGCACCAGGTGGATCGCGACCGCGTTCATCGCCAATGTCATCACGAAAAGCAATGCCCCCACCGCGAAGATCGTGTCGTAGGTGACCGTCCCCGTGCCGATGTCACCGGTGGCCGTGTTGCCGATGAACGCCGTCATCGTCAGCACCGAGGCTCCGGGGTCGAAGGTCGCGTTTGGCGTTCCCCCCGCGGCCAGCAGCACGATCATCGTCTCGCCAACTGCGCGGGAGAGCGCGAGCACGATCGACGCGACGATGCCCGAGATCGCCGCCGGGAAGACGACGCGGGTTGAAACCTTGAGCTTGGTCGCGCCCAACCCATAAGCGCCCTCGCGCAGGCCACCCGGCACCGCCCGCATTGCGTCGTCGGAAATCGAAGCGATGATCGGGACCAAAAGGAGCCCGATGCCCAGACCGGCGGCGAGCGCGAAGAAGGGTGGCGCCTTGACCAGGCTCGGAACGATGTCCTGGATCTCGGGGCTGAGGAAGGTGACGGCGAACAAGCCGAGGGCGACCGTGGGGATCCCCGCCAGGACCTCGAGTATCGGCTTGACGATCCGTCGCACCCTCGGGTGCGCGTACTCGCTCAGATAGATCGCCGAGAGCAAGCCGATCGGCACTGCGAAGAGCATCGCCCAGAGGCTGGTGCTCAGCGTGCCGATCACGATGTTGAAGACGCCAAAGGTCGGGTCGGCCTGAGTAGGTGCCCAAGTCTCGAAGGAAAAGAACTCGCCAGGAGAGACGTCCTTGAAGAAGTCAACCGTCGGCGAGAGCAGCGAGATCACGATCGCCGTCGTGGTGATGACGGAGATGACGGCACACGCTGCGAGCAAGCCCTGGATCAGCTTCTCGCCATAGCGCGGACGCGCGGATACCAGGGGCCGGGACGGATCCAGCCGTCCCGGCGCCCCGGTACCCGTTGTCGCGTCGTGCGCTTCCATCGATGGGCCAGGACCGCGAGCGCTAGCCCGTGGTCGTACCCCCTCCGGCGCCGCTGGTGAGCGATTCGAGCTGGCTCTTCGACTTCGCGAGCTGCTCGTCGGTCATCGGGATGAACCCGATCTGCTCGGCGATCGCGTTGATGTTGTCCAGGTAGAACGTGAGGAACGCGTCCACCGTGGGGTTGGCCAGCGCCTTGTCCGAGGGGTAGACGAACAGCGGCCGCGACAGGTAGTAGGAGCCGTCCTGAGCGGTCGTTGGCGATGGAGCGACGCAGCCGTTGCCGCTATCGATTTCGAGGGCCTTGACCTTGTCCTCGTTCTCCTTGAAGAAGGAGTAGCCGAAGTAGCCCATGCCACCCTCGGCGCCGGAGACGCCGGTGACGGTGGCGTTGTCGTCCTCGCCGATGTCGTTGACGCCGGCGGTTCGCTGCGCACCCTCTTCACCATTGATCTTGTCGGTGAAGAAGTCGAATGTGCCCGAGTCGGTGCCCGGCGAGTACAAAGCCAGGTCGGCGTCGAAAGAGGGCTGGAGGCCCTGGATCTCGCTCCAGTTGCCGACCGTCGACTTCGGCTCCCAGACGGACTTGAGCTGATCGACCGTCGCGCACTTCACCGGGTTGTCCGGGTTGATCGCGACGGTCAGAGCGTCGTTCGCGACCTGGATGCCGTCGTAGCCGATGCCCTTCGACTGGCAGGCCTTCGCCTCGTCGGGCTCGATCTCGCGGGAGGCGTCTGAGATGTCGGTCTCGCCGGCGCAGAACTTCTCGAAGCCGCCGCCGGTTCCCGAGGTGCCTACCGCAACATGAACGTCGGGGTTGTCCGCGTTGAACTGCTCGGCAATCGCCTCTGTGAGGGGACCGACCGTGCTCGACCCGTCGACGCTGATGTCGCCGGAGAGCCCGGTTGTGCTGCCGCCGCCCCCGTTGTCGTCGTCATCGCCACATGCGGCGACACCGACGGTGAGAATCGCCGACGCCGCGAGAGCGAACCACAGCTTCTTTCGCATTCTGGAATCTCCCTCTCTTCTTGTTCGTTGTCTCGACTTGGACATCAGCGCCGGACCCTCTCAGGGCGGTGGGGCCATCTTGTTACTGCCGTGTGGCGCAGTTGTAAAAAGGATGTAAAAGCCGCCTCTGGCGGCCTTCACGCCTGAGGAGAGAAGCGGTAGCCGATCCCGGTGTGGGTGTGGATGAAGCGCCGGCCCGGCAGTGCCCGATTCAGCTTCGCCCGCAGGCGGCCCACGTAGACGTCGACCGAGCGGTCGCTCTTCCGGTAGGAGCGCCCCCACACGGTCCGGTAGAGCTCCTCGCGAGTCATCACCCGCTCCGCGTTGTGGGCGAGCTCGGTGAGCAGCTGTAGCTCGCGGACGGTCAGGACCAGCGGCCGGCCGTCGACCAGGGCCGCGTGGTCGGCGGGCCTGATCTCGAGGCGCCCCGCGTACACGGGCGTTTGGTCGCCACCGGTGAGGGAAACCGCTGTAGCGCTAGCGGAGCCGCCGTTCTCGCCTTCCATGGCGTCGGAGCTTCGCCGCTGGCTCCCTGAAAGTAGTTACCTTCGAGTGAACTTTCCGTGAAGGAGATGTAACGGCTAGCTCGAGGAGAGCTCGACCTCGGTCTCCTGCTCGGCCTCGGTTCCCCGCTCCCGGGTCACGCTCGCCTCGGCGTCGGGATCCCCAACCTCGATCTGGTCCGCCGGGACGGAGCCCACGGGCTCCGGGTCGAAGCGATAGCCGATCCCGAAGTGCGTGTGGATGTAGCGCCAATTCGCCGAGTGGCGCTGGAGCTTCTGGCGGAGCTTCCGCACGAACACGTCGACCGAGCGGTCGCCGTGGGCCATCGCGTAGCCCCAGACCTTCTGGTAGATCTCCTCGCGCTCGATGACCTGGCCGTGGGCCTCGGCGAGCAGCTGCAGCAGCTCGAACTCGCGGCGTGTGAGCCCGATGCTCTGGCCGCTGACGAAGGCCTGGTACTGGTCGGGGCGGATCTCGAGCTCTCCCGACACCAGCGGGCCGACGTCCTCGCGGGCCGCGGCGCGCTTGCGCCTGCGGGCGACCGCCTCGATGCGCGCGATGACCTCCTCGGGATGGGACGGCTTGCCGATCCAGTCGTCGGCGCCGAGGCGCAGGCCCCTGACCCGCTGGGCGACGGTCGACTGCGAGGTGCAGACGAGCACGCCCAGGCCCGGGATCGCGCCGCAGACCCGCTCGAGGAAGTCCCACCCCTGAGGCCCGAGCACGGAGAGGTCGACCAGCAGGGCGTTCAGCTTCATCGCGACCAGCTCCTCCACGGGGACGCTCCCGCCCAGGATGCGGTGCTCCCAGCCGGCGCCTTCGAGGCGCTTGCCGAGGACGGTGAGGAAGGCGCTGTCGGTGTCTATGACCGCCAGCCGAATTCCTGCTTGGTTGCTCATCGAAGGCCCCTCTCTTTGACCGAGCCCTACCCCAGGCCCTGGCCGCTTCGAGTCGCCAGGAATCATAGGGGCGGCCGCGGCGCGGCCGGCGGCCGTGCAGCCTGGTTCACGGGTTTTTCACAGGCAAATGCCGGATAAATGAGCGGCCAACCGTATCCGGATGTTCACACCGGGGGGTGCGGGCCCGACGAGACTGCTGCTCACTTTCGAGATTCCTCTCTCGTCAGCGCGCGCGACCCCTCCCTGCCCCGGGTCGCGCGCTTTTTTTTGGGTCAGGGTCCTCCCCACCCGCTGTAATCACGGGGATGGCCCACGACCACTCTCACGCCTTCGCCGAGGCGGACTCGAGGAGGCTGGGCGGCGCCTTCGTCCTGATCGTCGCCTTCATGCTGGCCGAGGTCGTCGCCGGAATCGTCGGCTCCTCCCTGGCGCTGCTCTCGGACGCCGGCCACATGCTCACCGACGCGGTCGCGATCGGGCTGGCACTGGCGGCGCTGCGCCTCGCCGAGCGCCCGCCGGCAGGCAGCTTCACCTACGGGATGCGGCGGGCGGAGATCCTCTCCGCGCAGGTGAACGGGATCACCCTGCTGCTACTCGGCGGGCTGATCGTCTTCGAGGGCATCCGCAGGCTGATCGATCCGCCGGAGGTGGAGGGCGCGCTGGTCCTGATCGTGGCCCTGGTCGGCATCGCGGTCAACCTGGTGGCCGCGAGGCTGCTCGCCGGGGCGGAGCGGCGCAGCCTCAACGTCGAGGGCGCCTTCCTGCACATCGTCACCGACCTCTTCGCCTTCATCGCGACGGCGATCGCTGGCGCCCTGGTGCTCATTCTGGGTTTCGAGCGGGCCGACGGCATCGCCTCCCTGCTGATCGCCGCGCTGATGCTCTGGGCCGCCTACGGCTTACTCCGTGAGACCGGCCGGGTCTTCATGGAGGCGGCGCCGCCTGACCTCGATCCGGAGGCGATCGGGAAGGCCCTCGTCAACGAGGCCGGCGTG
>JBKPND010000030.1:0-59450 GCA_046732465.1 Actinomycetota bacterium | reverse complement strand
AAACTCCGAGCCAAGGGACCACACGGGGTACGCGGTCTGGCGATGGCCTCGGTCTTGGTCGAGGACGCCGGTAGCCCGCTTTATGCCCGCAGCGGCGTCGACAGGCTGGAGCCGGCGGTGCGCACGGCAGTTTCGGCGCTTGATCCCTGACCCAGCCCCACCCGGCCCGACAGCCGACCGGCGCGCTCCCTTCAGCGGCGGTCGGCAGGCCGTCTCGGTCCGCGCCAAGATCAGAGCCAGGGCCGGTGCCAGGCGAGGCCGATGCCGATGAATGAGCTGAGTGCCATCGCCGCGATCAGGAGGATGTAGGCGGCCTCCAGCCGACCTGGGCCGTTTCGGCCCAGCGGAATCGGCGTCGTCGTTCGCCAGAAGGAGATCAAGGCGGCAAGCAGGGTCAAGCCGCCGAGGACGACCCAGAGTCGGGCATCGGTGAGGACGCCGATTGGAACCGCGATCACCCCGGCATTCCAGAGTGCTGCTTGTAGAGGCACCTTGGCCGTCCCCCTCGGCCCGGCCAGAGCGGCCTGGCCGCGCGCGAGCAGAGCCTGGGCCAGAAAGCCAACGAGGAAGAGATAGGCGACCAACCAGGCCGCCTGGGAGAAGGGTCGGGCGAGGGCGATGCCGGCGACGAGGAAACTGCCGAGCAGGCTCAGGGCGGCAAGGAAGACAAGCGGCGACCTTCTGCCTTCGCCGGTCGATCTCACTTGGAGTCGTCGAAGTAGCGAGCGTTGAGCGCGGTGTACTTCATCCACTCAGCCGGTACCTGGTCTTCCGGGAAGATCGCATCGACGGGACAGGCTTCGACGCAGGCGTCGCAGTCGATGCATTCGGTGGGGTCGATGAAGAGCTGCTCCTGCCTGTCGTAGTCCGGCTCATCCGGAGTGGGGTGGATGCAGTCGACTGGACAGACCTCGACGCAGGAGTTGTCCTTCGTGCCAATGCAGGGTTCCGCGATCACGTAGGCCATGGCACCACTTAAGCGTTTCGCCGCGGGCAGTTGGATGGGGAAAAAGGCCCATTGAGCGGGCCCCCACCGTCGGTGATCCTCGGCCCATGGTCGATAGCCCCACTGCGAACGGCGCCCACTAGTTCGTGCGGGCATGACCAAGACCAAGGCGCGGCTAGATGGGTTCCCCCTCCCAATCCGCGTCTTAGCAGACGGCCCGCGTCCTACCTCCCAGGGGCGCGGGCCGTCGGCTCTTTCGTGGCGCGACCCGACGTGGTCGGAGCTTCGGTCGGGGAGCATCGCCCTCGGCCGAACGATGACTGGCTACAGCTTCTGTTCTCCGCTGTGAGGTCCGCGCGGCGCAGAGGAGGCTTTGCCGCTCGCCTCACCGGCATGGATCAGCAGTCTCGGCAGCGCGATGGCGATCGCCCCCAGCAGCGCTAATGCCGCTCCTACTTGTAGCCACGGCGAGACCGCGAAGACGAGCACCAGCGCGGCGCCACAAGCGAGGATCAGGGCTACTCGCAAAGGCCCGGGCTTGGGCTGGTCAGAGCGCGAGATCGCACCAGACCCCGAGGGACCGCGCACTGCGCGCGGGTCAAAGCGCCCGGCCAGGACAAGCCTGAAGAGCACGAAGAGGGAGGGGAGGAGGATGAAGGCGCCGACCCCCATGCCAACGAGCAAGGGAATGAGGGTGGAATCCCCGGCGGCGGCTTCCTCGACCGTCAACCCGGGGAGAAAGGTCGGGCTCTGGGCGAGGCCCCAGCCGGCGATGATGCTGGCAACGGCGATCGCCGCCGTGTAGCGGCCAAGCTCGAACCGGGAACCTGCCACGAGAGCGAGGGTTGCTACGCCGGCAGCCACCGAGCTGAGCAGGGCGACCAGCCCGTCACCTTCGGTGAGGCCATTGAAGAGGTGGCTTGCGTCGTGGCGCAGAACGAGGAGCCCGCCGAGGGCGATCGCACCGGCGACAAGGCCGCTGGCAAGCGCTCGCCGGCGGAAGGCGATCGTCATCGACCCGTTCTCCTGTCGTCGGGCGTCCGCGGCCAGGAAGACTGCGGCCAGGTAGGCGGCGCTGGCGACGGCTAGCGCGCCAATTAACACTGAGGTCGGGTTGAGCCAGCTCGTCATGAGGTCGCCTTCGGCGTTTCCAACCGGGACTCGACCCGAGGCGATGCCACCAATCGCCGCACCGAGGGCGAAGGGGGTGAGCAGCGACGACACGGAGAAGACCAGCCCGATGACGCGGTCCTGTCGCCGCGTCGGATTACCGCTGCGCAGGGCGTAGGCCGTCCCGCGCAGGATCACTCCAATCGTGGCGATGAAGAGTGGCACGGCCAACGTTGAGGCGATCGAGGCAAAGGCCACCGGATAGGCGGTCCAGCAGACGACCAGGACGAAGATCAGCCAGACATGGTTCGCCTCCCAAACTGGTCCCATCGCGTTGAAGGTGTGCTCGCGGGTCCGCTCACCGCTATCACCGCGTCCGCCGAGCAGGAACCAAAAGCCGGCCCCGAAATCGGCACCGCCGAGGACGGCATAGGCGGCAAGGCCAACGAGGCAAAGAAGGAGTGGGACCTCAGCGAGGCTCATCAGCTACCTCCTCTTCAAGAGGCGGCCGCGCGAGTCGGCGAAGCATCCAGGCGGTGACCGCGATCAGACCGGAATAGACGGCGACGAGCGCTGCGTAGCCCACCGGGATGCCACTGGCCCCGGTCACAGCCTCCTCAGTGCGCATTACTCCGTAGACCACCCAGGGCTGGCGGCCGACCTCGGTCGTCACCCAGCCGGCGATCAGGGCGATAACGGCCAGGGGTCCGGCGGCGATCACGGCGCGGAAGAACCATGGTGACGTCGGGTAGCCGCGTCGACGGGTGAGGCGGTAAAGGTGAATACCCCCGAGGAGGGCCAGGAACGTACCGATCGCGACCATGGTCTGGAAGGTGATTCGGACCAGATTGACTGGGGGCTGATCCTCTTCGGGCACCTCGTTGAGACCCTGGATGCGGGCGTTCGGATCGTGCTCGGCGAGCAGCGAGAGCATCCAGGGAAGAGGGATCCCGTATTTGACCTTGCCGGTCTTCTCGTCGTACCAGCCGCCAAGGTGAATTGCGGCACCCCGCTCGGTTTCGCCCAGCCCTTCGAAAGCGGCCAGCTTGGTCGGCTGATCCTTGGCCACCTGGCGGGCGATCCAATCGCCAACGACGATCTGGGTCGGTGCCGCCAGTGCCGCCGCGGTCAGGGCCACAGTGAGTCCCGTCCTGACGTAGCGGGTTCGGTGTCCGCGCAGCCATGACCAGGCGTAGGCGCCGGCGATCAAGAAGCCAACGACCAGGTAGGCAGCCAGGTACATGTGGATCAGCTCGGGCCAGAGATATGAGTTCCCAAAGAGGGCGCCGATCGGGTCGACATCGACGGCTTTGCCGCCCTCGAGGCGAAATCCGGTCGGGTGCTGCATCCAGGCGTTGACGGAAATGACCGTCAAGGAGCCCGTGATGCCGGCGATCGCTATCGGGATCCCGCTCAGGAGGTGCAGGCGAGGCGAAATCCGATCCCAGCCGTAGACGTAGATGGCGATGAAGATCGCCTCGACGAAGAAGGAGATGCCCTCGAGGGCGAAGCCCAAGCCGAACACGTCTCCGAAGGAGGCCATGAAACCGGGCCAGAGAAGGCCCATCTCAAAGCTGAGGATCGTGCCGGTGACGACGCCGACAGCGAACAAGGCGAGCATGACCTTCGACCAGCGCTTGGCGAGCTGGCGGTAGAGGGGATCGCCGGTGCGCAAGTACATCCACTCGACCAGCAGCACCAGCGTCGGGAAGGCGATGCCGAAGCAAACGATTGGGATATGGATCGCAAAGGAGAGCGCCTGCATCTGGCGCGCTTCGAGGAGGTAGTCCTGCTGGACCGGCGGCAGGCCGGCGGCGATCAGGGGGACGGACTCGAACATCGCCGAGCCGCCCGCTAGCTGCTGCCGAGAAGTTCGACCAACACCACGGCGTTGTTGTGCTCTTGGTCGCGGGCCGCGTAGAGAATCGTCACCGTCCCGCTGGCCGCGCGCCGCCGAAGCTCATCGAGGATGTCGACGTGGGAGGCGAGCTCACGCCGGTATCGGGTTCGGAACCCTTGGAAGCGCGAGGGTGAATGGTCAAACCATTTGCGCAGCTCAGCGCTCGGCGCCAGCTCCTTGGCCCAGGCATCGAGGCGAGCTCGCTCGCGGGAGATACCACGAGGCCAGATGTGGTCGATCAGAACGCGATAGCCATCTTCCGGACTCGGATCCTCGTAGATCCGCTTGGCGTGAACGCTGGGCGTCATTCATCCATGCTCGTCACTCATCGCACCGAGGTCGATGGTTCGTTTACCCCATCCGGGACCTAGGAGATGGGGAAAACAACCCATAGTCGGGCCACCCTCGGGCAGGCATCATCGGCCCATGTCAATGGCAGCGAGAGCAGGAATTCTCTACAGACCCGTTCAGCCCACGTGGCGGCCGGAGCCGGTTATCCGTGCCGTGATTACCCGCGAGCGCCAGCGTGCTGTCCGCGAGGAAATGACCCGGCTCCGGCAAGGCTCCGATCACGAGATGGGGACAAGCCCTCATAGGCGAGCCACCCTCAGGCGGGCATGATCGGCCCATGTCAATGGCAGCGAGAGCAGGCATCCTCCACGGATCCCGACAGCCCGAGAGGCAGCCGGGGCCGGTGGCCCCTGCCCTGATCACTCGCGAGGGCGAGCGTGCCCTCCGCGACGAACTGGCCCGGCTCCGGCAACAGCTTGGCGTGGAGTTTCCCCAGCGCCTCCGGGAGGCGCTGAGCTTCGGTGAGGCGCAGAAGAACGATGACTACCTGCAGGCCAAGGAGGAGGAAGCAGTTGTGGTTTCCCGCCTCCGGCAGCTCGAGACTGTTCTTGCCGCGGCAGAGATCGTTGAAGGACAATGGGCGACGGACGGCCGGGTGACGGTTGGCTCGACCGTCCAGCTCGAGGATCTGGCCAGCGGAAGCACCAGCGAGCATCTCCTGACAGGCACTCACGAGTGGGTGGCGCCGACTGACATCTCGGCAAACTCACCGATCGGTCAAGCCGTGTTGGGCGGCAAGGTCGGGGAGGAGGCCAGTGTCGACCTTCCCTCCGGACGGTCGGTCGACCTGCGAATCAATAGCGTCCGCTAGCGCGGGGAGAGGCACTAGCGCCGGCATCGAGGCGCAGACGCGCCCAAAAGAGCGGACTCAGCTGGACGGCCGCAGCATGAAGATCGTGACTGGCAGCTGAAACCGTTCCAAGAGCTGGTCGAGTAGGCCTCGTTCCTGCCACCCCGCCTGGTCTGGCGCACGCAGGGCAACAAGGATGTGATCTGGCCTGAATTCGCGGATCGCGTCCTCGAAAGCGAGCATCGGATCATCGGCGCCGACCTGGCCGCGAGCCGTGCTCTTCAACTCCTTGAGATGTCCGAGCACGGCTTCAAGCCGGGAATCTGCCTGCTCGCGCCGTTTGTCGGTTGCTGACGCCAACCATTCGAACCTGGTCGGCAACTCGGGGGCGACCACCAATATCTCCTCGGCGGCGTCGATCAGCTCTCGCACTCCGAGTGGAAGCTCCTCGAGGTCGGAAGCAGACTCGCCTGCTGCAATCAGAAGTCGAGTTGCCATCGACGGACAGTATTTCGTGGCAGCCGCCGCCCAGGCAAACCGCGTTACCCGAATCCCACGTTCGCCGACGACGGGCAGGGCCGCTTTCTAGGGCTCGACGAGCCCCCGCTTGATCGCATAACGAGTGAGCTCGACCCGGTTGCGCATCCCGAGCTTCTCGAGAATGTTGTCGCGGTGGCGATTGACGGTGTTCTTGGCGATCATCAGGGTCGCAGCGACCTCATCACTGGTCAGCCCCTCGGCAATCAGCTTTGTCACCTCCAGCTCGCGCAGAGTCAAGGGATCGGTTGACGTCTCTTCGCCGCGGCTGGCTCGTTCCAGGTAATCGCGGACGAGAGCCGAGGCTGCCGTCGGATAGATAAAGGGCTGGCCGCGAAGGGCGGCACGGCAGGCTTCGATCAGATCACGGTTTGCCGCCGACTTCAGAACGTAGCCCGAGGCGCCGGCCTTCAGGGCCTCAAAGAAGTACTGCTCGGAGTCGTGGACCGAGAGCATCAGCGTGCGCATCTCAGGCCGCTGCCCGTGGAGTTCAGCGGCAACCTGAAGGCCAGTCAGGCGAGGCATCGAGACGTCGAGGACAGCGAGGTCGATTTCCTCGCGCAGGGCGATCTCGAGGGCCTCGGCGCCATCGCCAGCCTCGGCGACGACACTTAGGTCGGGCTCGGAGTCGAGGACGAGCTTCAGACCGCTCCGGACCATCTCGTGATCGTCGGCGAGCAGGATCTTTGCTCGCAACGGAACGGGCATTAGCTCTTCTCCAGTGGAGCTTCTAGGCGTACGGTTGTTCCGGCGCCAGGTGCTGAGCGGATGATCAGCTTCCCGTCGACCAACAGAGCTCGCTCCCGCATTCCCTCGATCCCGATCGCCCCGTTGCTGGTCGGGCCCGCGATGCCCTTGCCGTCGTCGCTGACCGTAAGGATGATCCCGTCGCTTGATCCGACCAGTTCAAGCATGCAGCGCGAGGCCTCGGAATGGCGTAGGACGTTCGTCAGCGACTCTTGGGCGACGCGGTAGATGACAAGCTCGAGCTCCTCCGAGAGCGGGGGAAGGTCGCTGGCGAGGCGCCGCTCGATCGGAATACCACCTTGGCGAGCCGCCCGAGAACTCAGGGCGATCAGAGCGTTAACGAGGCCAAGGTCATCAAGAGCCTCAGGTCGAAGCTCGCGCGCAATGCGGCGGATCTCGTCGAGAATGGAGTTCAATTCTTTGGCCAGGGCAGCTAGCCGCTCAGGGGTGACCTCCCCCCCGCGGCTAGCGGACCGTTCTATCTCGAGCGCAACCGCCGTTAGCGTTTGGCCGGCCTCGTCGTGAAGCGCGCGAGCGATTCGGCTTCGCTCCCGTTCTTGCGCGAGCAGCGCAGCTCTCGCTCCGGCGCGGCGCTCCTCGGCAAGACGATCAATCATCGCGTTGAAGGCATCGAGAAATGTGCTCAACTCGGGGCTAGAGCTCAAGCCCTCGATCTTGGCCTGCTCGGGATGGCGCAAGTCGACCTTCTTCATCTGGGCTGAGAAGCTGCTCAGAGGGCCAAAAGTCCGACGGATGCGAATGAAGTTGAGGACCAGGAGCGCGATAAGCGCGACGCTCAGGACAGCAAGCTCCCCAACGCGAATCGGCGCACTTACCGTCACTGGTGTCAGCACCAGCAAGACGAAGATCACGACTAGCAGTGCGCTGCTTGAGATGAGCGCTCGATCGACCATGGAAAAACGGGCTCGGCGTGGATTCCTTTCGATCACGGGGATAACGAAAGCACGGCCCGCTGTCCGGCGAGGGAGAGGCGCCGATTGACGGTGGGCCGTGTTTCCAGGCGCGTTAGCGCTCAAGTGCCGATTGGATGGCGCTAAGTGCCTCCGGGAGTCGGCTGTTGCGGCCACCGGTGTAGATCGGCCCCCGGAAATCGGTGATCAGTCGTCGTGCCATCACCACACCTCGCGGCGATACCGGCCTGGGGCCGAGGAGGGTCTCGGCGATGCCCTCCAACCGGGTGCGATTGGCCTCGATCCGCTCTCTCGCAATAGGCAGGCGGGTCGGGCCGAGGAAGATTCGTCGGTCCTGACCGGCTAAATCGAGCAATGCCCGGATTGAGGTCGCGATCTGCTCCCGCTGGCGCTCGCCGACGAGCTGGCCCGCCCGCAGGCTCAGTTCGACGCTCTCGCTGGGCTTGGCGCCCTCGGCCAGGGCTCGATCGAGGCTGGTGGCCCTCAGACGAACCCAAAGTTGGCGCAGGGGACCCGGCCAGCGATGTCCGCGGGCGGCCCGTAGTTGTGGTGTTGCAGCAGCATCCGACACAGTGACTCCTTTCTGACGAGACTCGAACTCGCCTTAGCCACAGCCTCGGCCCTCAGGCGCCCGGGACAAATGGGGCGAAATGCTCATTCGCAGAGCTCCCGCTGGTTGGGGCGTTTGGCCCATGGATCCCGGGCCTGGGTACTGCGAGCGTTACTGACATGACGATCGCGGCGTTTAACCGCTCCCTGGAGGGCTTGGAGTTCCTGACCACCGTGATCGAGCAGGCGATCGAGGTTGCTTTCTTGCTTGGCGTGCTCATCGCCGTGGGTGCACTGACCGTTTGGATGGATCGCTGGGCCGGACCGCGAAAGACGTTCATCGGCTTCACCCGCGCGTCCTCGGGCCGAACTGGGCGGACCGCGAAGCGACGAGAGCGTTCGCGACCGCCGTCTCCAGTGACCGAGCCTCGGCGCACGGGTGATCGAGCGCATGGCGCCGATGATGCCGGCGAGTTGGTCGGCCAATCCTCATTCCCAGCAAGTGACCCGCCGGCCGTCTGGACTTGGGAACCGCCCGGTCCCTTCCCCTCGGGCTAGCCAAGCTTGACGCCGGTTGGGGCGAACGACCCATCGACCAGGCGCTTCGCAGGTCGGATCATCGAGCCATGGGAATCGATGGTGCAGCCGGATGGCTCTTTCTTCATCCAAGCGACCCCCGAGCATCGAGGTCGCGCTTACCAAGACACGCCCGGCAGCCGACGCGGTCGGTCGTGGCTCGTCCGGACCCGCGCTCATTTCACTAAGACCGCCAGGCCCGCTCGCCTGGCCAGCAAGCCGGCCAAGCGAGCGTCAATCCACCGATGACGCGCAGCCACGACAACAGCGTCACCGACAATCGTTCCCTCTCTCGCTACGAGATCGAGGTAAATGGCGAGCTGGCCGGGTTCAGCGCCTACCAGCGACGTGGCGACCTGGTCATCTTCACCGAGACAGTTATCGACCCCCGCTTTCGAGGACGAGGGATCGGTTCGCGTCTCGTAGCAGCGGCTCTTCCCGATGCCGAACGTCGCGACCTGCGAGTGATGCCCAGGTGCTCGTTCATCCAGGACTTTCTCCGTCTCCAGCCGGACCCGCGCTCGGCGGTGGAGGCCTAGGCACTACCCAGGTGCGCCACGCCGCAGTCCGCTGCGGCGGGTTGGGGCTTACGCCCCATGGCCCTGCCGGTCTTGACGATCGAGACTGACTCTGACGGCATCGAGCCGCCTCTTACGTCAGGTGAAAGGAACGAGATGAACGGACTAGGTCAGACCTTCGTCATTGTCGGCGCCGGCTTGGCCGGGGCCAGAGCAGCTGCCGCCCTTCGAGGAGAGGGCTTCGACGGCCGACTGGTCCTGATCGGCGACGAGTCCGAGCGTCCCTACGAGCGGCCACCGCTCTCCAAGGATTACCTCCGCGGCGAGCTCAAGAAGAGGCCCTACGTGCACCCCAAGGGCTTTTACGCCGAGCACGAGATCGAGCTCTGGACCTCGACCCGAGTTTCAGGCATTGACCCCGGCCTACGAGAGCTGCTGCTCGAGGGCGATCTGCGCCTGGGCTATGACCGTCTCTTGCTCGCTACCGGGGCGCGGCCCCGCCGTCTTGACGTAGCCGGCGCCGATCTTGACGGAATTCACTACCTGCGCACCGTCGCCGACTCCGAGCGCATCGGCGAGCGGATTGAAAGCGGTCAGCGCCTGGTCGTAGTTGGCTCGGGCTGGATCGGTGCCGAGATCGCAGCTTCGGCTCGTCAGAAGGGGTGCGAGGTGACGATGCTTGAGATGGCTTCGCTCCCGCTGGAGCGGACGCTCGGCCCGGAGATCGGGCGTATCTATCTCGATCTGCACCGCGATCACGGGGTTGAGTTCCTGCCCGAGACCACCGTCGAGCGTTTCGAAGGAAACGGCTCAGTGGAACGTGTGATCACCCGCGACGGTGCCTCGATCGAGACCACGTTCGTTGTTGTCGGAATCGGCGTCGCCCCGCGAACGGGCTTGATCGAGCATGTGGGTCTACGAGTGAACAACGGCGTTGTGGTCGACGAGAAGCTTCAGACCAGCGCACCGGGTATCTACGCAGCGGGCGATGTCGCCAACGCTCGCCACCCCTTCTATGGCCGGCACATTCGCGTCGAGCACTGGGCCAACGCCCTCAATCAAGGCCCGGCCGCAGCCAAGAACATGCTCGGCATGGCTGAGCCCTATGAGGAGATCCCGTACTTCTTCTCCGACCAGTACGAGACCGGCATGGAGTACTCCGGCTATGCGAGCGACTGGGACGAGGTCGTCTTCCGCGGTGATACAGGCGACCGCGAGTTCGTTTCCTTTTGGCTCAAGGACGAGCGTCTCGTCGCCGGCATGAACATGAACGTCTGGGACGTCAGCGATCCAATTCGAGACTTGATTCGCTCGGGGCGTCGTCTTGATCCTCGGCAGCTAGCCGACCCGGACACCCTGCTCGATGAGCTGCTCGAACCGGAGCTCGAGGCCAACGATGAAGATGAGGAAGAGAGACTGGCCCTGGGCGCCTGGGCCTCCGAAGGGGGATCGCTATGAACAGGCTGCAGCACCTCCAAGCCGCCGGGGTCTCGGTCTGGCTCGACGATCTCTCCCGGGATCTACTCGAACGAGGGACCTTGATGCGATTGGTCCAGGAGGTCGCCGTCACCGGGGCCACCTCTAACCCGACGATCTTCGCCAAGGCGATCTCCACCTCCGACCGCTACGACGGCCAAATCCGGCGCGCCGGCGAGTCGGGTTTCACCGATCCCCAAGAGATCTTCTTCGAGCTCGCTCTGGATGATGTCCGCCGCGGCGCCGACATCCTGCGCGCGGCCTATGAGCTCAGCGACGGGCGCGACGGATTCGTCTCGTTCGAGTGCACGCCCGACCTGGCCGATGACGCCGAGGCGACAGTGGCACAGGCGCTGGAGATCCGAAACCGGCTCGACGTGCCGAATGTCTTGATCAAGGTCCCCGCCACTGACGCTGGGATCATCGCGATCGAGGAGTTGACAGCGCGGGGCGTCAGCGTCAACGTGACCCTGCTCTTCTCGCTCCAGCGCTACGAGCAGGCGATGCGCGCCTACTGGGACGGTCTAGAACGGCGGGGGAGCGCCGGCGGGTCGCTCGCCGATGTCTCCTCGGTCGCATCCTTCTTTGTTTCCCGCGTTGACTCGGCCGTCGACCCCCAGGTCGGACCGGGCTCTCCTCTGCGAGGGCGGATCGCGATCGCCAACGCCCAGCTCGTTTACGCTCGCTACCTCGAGAGCTTGAGAATGTTCCGCTGGAAGAGGCTTGAGGCGAACGGGGCCCGGCCGCAGCGGCCACTCTGGGCGAGCACCGGGACCAAGGACACGATCTACTCCGACGTCCGCTATGTCCAAGAGCTGATCGGCCCTGGGGTGATCAGCACGATGCCGCTGGAGACGATGCGGGCCTTCCTCGGCCACGGCGACGTCGGCGGCTCGATGGGCCGGGATGCCGGCGCTCCTTGGCAGCTTCTTCGTGAACTCGCCGAAGTGAATGTCGACCTCGGCGCCATCACCCACGAGCTTGAACGTCGAGGGGTCGACTCGTTCCGCGAGTCCTATCGCGACGTGTTGAGCTCCATCGACGCGAAGAAAACCGAACTGAGTGTGGACCGCGAGCATGCCCGTGTCTAGCGCCACTGCCAACGGGCATGCCAGATCTGCTGTCTTGGAGGCCACTGCGCTGGATCTGCAGGCCGTTCCGGACCGCGCCGTCGTAAACCTCGACGCCGCCGAGCGGGCCGCTGGCGATCTCTTACTTGCACTCGGTGCCGACGTCGAATCTGCGGACCTGCGCGAGACTCCGAGACGAATCGCGAGTGCTTACGCGGAGTTGCTTACGCCCTTGCCGTTCAGTGCCACCACCTTCCCCAACGACGAGGGCTATGACGAGCTGGTGGTCGTTCGGGACATTCCGTTTCAGTCGCTTTGCATGCATCACTTGCTGCCCTTCCATGGCGTTGCCCACGTCGGCTATCTGCCTGCCGAGCGGATCATTGGCCTGTCGAAGTTCGGCCGCGTCGTTGACCTCTTCGCACGCGATCTGCAACTGCAAGAACGCCTCACGACCCAGGTCGCGGACTGGATCGACGAGCAGCTGGCCCCACGAGGAGTCGGCGTGATCATCGAGGCCACACACCTCTGCATGTCCTTACGCGGGGTGCAGAAGGCCGGGTCGCGAACCGTCACCTCGGCCCTGCGAGGCTCGCTCAAAGAGGACCCGAGGACTCGCCAGGAATTTCTAAGCCTGGCGGCTACCTAGGCGGCAGGTCGTCCGCCCAGATTTGGCGCGGTGGTTAGCCTTCGACTGCCTTGATCAGTACCAATCAATTCAAGAACGGGACGCACATCGACGTCGACGGGACCGTCTTCCGCATCGTCGAGTTCCAGCACGTCAAGCCCGGCAAGGGCGGCGCCTTCGTGCGCTCGAAGCTGAAGCGCGTAGACGACGGCGCGGTGATCGACAAGACCTTCAAGGCGGGGGAGAAGTTCCGGCCCGTCAGGACCGAGACTCGCAAGATGCAGTTCCTCTACGACTCCGGTGACGCCGCCGTCTTCATGGACAACCAGAGCTACGACCAGGTCGAGATCCCGATGTCCGTCGTCGGCGACGCGCTGCGCTGGGTGCCGCCGAACTCGGACGTCGACCTGCTCTTCGTCGACGAGCGCCCGGCCGGGGCCCAGCCGCCGAGCGCGGTCGACCTGGCCATCACCCAGACCGATCCCGGGCTGAAGGGGGACACCGCATCCGGTGGCGGCACCAAGCCGGCGACGCTCGAGACCGGGGTCACCATCCAGGTCCCGCTCTTCATCGAGGAGGGCGAGAGGGTCAGGGTGGACACCCGCAGCGGTGAGTACGTGTCGCGTGCGTAGGTCCGACCAGCGCCGGGACGCAGTCTTCGCGCTCTACCAGCACGACGTCACCGGACGGCCGCTCGGCGAGCTGCTCGAGGGAGCGAAGCCGTTCAGCCGCGAGCTGGCCGAGTCCGTGGAGGCGAATCGACCCGAACTAGACGCGCTGATCTCCAAGCACTCGAAGGGCTGGGCGCTCGAGCGGATCGCCCCGCTGGAGCGCAGCATCCTGCGGACGGCCCTCTACGAAGCCCTGCACGAGGACGACGTCCCGGTGGAGGTGGCGATCGACGAGGCGGTCGAGCTCGCCAAGCAGTACTGCGGCGCCGATGCGCCGGGATTCGTGAACGGCATTCTCGGCGCGGCGCTCGAGGAGAGAGGCGCCGTCGACTGACGGCCGCTCTCTTTCTGAAGGGCATATCCGTAGTTCTCCGGCGCTATTTGCGCAGAAATGCCGATGAACTGACGGCCGCGAAATTGCATGCTGCCCGGCGACTACCAGGGATGCTGCCGCGCTAAGGAGGAGAGGGAGTGGAGACGCGGATGCCAAGGAAGCCGACTCCGGACGTACTCGAGGTCGAGTTGGAGCGAGGCGCGTCGAATCAATGGGCGCGTCCGATCAACTACCGTGACGCCAATGGAGGCCCAGGGAGCGAACCTGGAAGCGATAACGGCTCGCCTGCAACGGATCGCCGAGGAGCTCGAGGCCGGTCCGAGCGAGGAACGCGCCGCCGAATTGGTGCGCGAAGCCTCCGAGTCCGCGTCGGAGGCCGGGAGGGCCGTGGAAGCCGCCCTGAGGGCCGCGACGGATACGTCGACGCCCTGAATCAAGCCATGACCGAGTATCCGGACGACCTGCGAGAGCGGGTCGAGGCCTATCTGGAGGGGCTTCGGTTTTCGCACATCCCGCCCACGGAGGGTCTCGAGGAGGCGATGCGCTACTCGCTGCTCGCCGGCGGCAAGAGGATTAGGCCCGTTCTCGCCCTGGCGACGGCGCGCTCCATCGGGCTCTCTCCCGAGCGGGTCCTGCCCGCCGCGGCGGCGCTCGAGCTGATTCACACCTACTCGCTGATCCACGACGACCTGCCCGCGATGGACGACGACGACCTGCGGCGCGGCATGCCCACGTCGCACGTCAAGTTCGGCGAGAACATTGCGATCCTGGCGGGCGACGCGCTGTTCGCCGAGGCGATCCGGCTGTTCACCGAGTACCAGACCGGGCATCCAGCGGCGGTCCTGGCGGCGCTCAAGGAGCTGATCACGTCAGCCGGAGTGGGGGGCATGGTCGGCGGCCAGTACATCGACGTGACCGAGTTCGACGCCGCGGCCAAGGGGGACTGGGAGGCGGCCGTCAACCTCGACGCCTCCCGGCTGCGCGAGATGCACTCGCTCAAGACCGGCCGGCTGATCGCCGCGAGTGTGGCGACCGTCCTGATCATCGGCGAGGTGCCCGAAGGTGAGACAATTCCGTACCGCCGTTTCGCCGATGAGCTCGGAGTCCTGTTCCAGATCGTCGACGACATCCTCGACGTGACGGGATCGGACGCGGAGCTCGGCAAGCCGAGCGGCAGCGACGAGAGACACGGCAAGCTCACCTATGTGAGCGCGTACGGTCTCGACGAGGCCAGAGAGCTAGCCTCTGAGTCGCACCGCAAGGCACGCGAAGCGCTCGCCGAGGCAGACGCCAAGACGGACGATCTGGCTCGGATCACGGACTTCATTCACACCCGACACACCTGATGGCCAAGAACGAGAGCGATGCGAAGGAGACCGAGCCGCTCCTGATCGATTCGATTGATTCACCGGCCGATCTGAAGAACCTCTCCGACGAGCAGCTCCAGCAGGTCGCGCAGGAGACGCGCGAGCTGATCATCGACGTGATCGGCGAGATCGGCGGTCACTTCGGCGCCAACCTCGGCACCTGTGAGCTGGCGGTCGCGCTGCACAGCCTGCTCGAGTCCCCGAGAGACAAGATCCTCTGGGACGTCGGCCACCAGGCCTACCCGCACAAGGTGCTCACCGGCCGGCGGGACCGGCTCGACACGATCCGCCAGTACGAGGGGCTGGCGCCCTTCTGCTCGATCTTCGAGTCCGAGCACGACATCATGGGCGCCGGGCACGCCTCGACCTCGATCGGCTACGCGGTCGGGTTGAAGGAGGCGATGCGGAAGGGGATTGGCGAGGACGGCAAGGTCGTCGCCGTGATCGGCGACGGGGCGCTCACGGGGGGTGTCGCCTACGAGGCCCTCCATCACGCGGGCGGCCTGCAGACGCCGATGGTGATCGTCGTCAACGACAACGGGATGTCGATTTCGCCGAACGTCGGCGCCCTGTCCCGCTACTTCCAGAGGACGCGACTCAACAAGCGCCTCTACAAGGCGCGCGCGAGCACCGAGGAGCGCCTCACTCAGCTGCCGCTCGGCCTCGGCCGGCGCATCGACCGGCTCGGGCCGGAGGTGAAGGCGGCGATCAAGGCGTACTTCGCGCCCGGGCTCTTCTTCGAGGAGCTCGATCTCGCCTACATGGGGCCGATCGACGGCCACGACGTCGCCGAGCTGCGCGCGGCCCTCCGCAAGGGCCTCCAGGCGGGGCGGCCGGTGGTCGTACACATCCAGACCGTCAAGGGCAAGGGCTTCGAGCCCGCGGAGGAGGGCGGCCTGGTCGGGATGGAGAAGTGGCACGCCGCCAAGCCGGGCTCGATCGTGGACCGCAAGGAGGCCCCGAAGAAACCGGTCGTACCGGTGAGCGAATCGGACTCTCCCGAGAAGATCGAGAAGCTCGAGAAGCCGCCGCCCAAGTCGCCGCCGCAGTACACGGCCGTCTTCGCGGACGCGCTGGTCGAAGAGGCGAAGCGGGATCCGCGGGTGATCGGGATCACCGCCGCGATGGCGGGCGGGACCGGCCTCAACAAGCTCTCCGATGAGCTGCCGCAGCAGTACTACGACGTCGGGATCGCCGAGCAGGACGCCGTCCTCTTCGCCGCCGGCCTGGCGATCCAGGGTGCGAAGCCCGTCTGCGCGATCTACTCGACCTTCCTGCAACGGGCCTTCGACCAGCTCGTCCACGACGTCTGCCTGCAGAAGCTGAACGTCGTCTTCGCGATGGACCGGGCGGGCCTGGTCGGCGACGACGGCCCGACGCACCACGGCTTCATCGACGTCTCCTATTTCCGGCCGCTGCCGAACGTGGTCGTGATGGCGCCCCGCGACGAGGCGATGCTGGTCCACATGCTGCGCACGGCGCTCGCCCACGACGACGGCCCGATCGCCTTCCGCTACCCCCGCGGCGCCGCCGAGGGCGCGCCGATGCCCGATACCCCGAAGGAGATCGAAATCGGCAAGGGCGAGTACCTGCTGCCCGGCGAGCGGGTCGCGCTGCTCGGCTACGGCTATGGCGTCCAGGTCGCGCTGCGTGCCGCGGAGATCCTCCGCGAGAAGGGCCTCGAGCCCACGGTCGCCGATGGGCGCTTCGCCAAGCCGCTCGACGGCAACCTGGTCGAGAGGCTGGCCTCGGAGCACGACCTGCTCGTGACGATCGAGGAGAACGTCCTCCACGGCGGATTCGGCTCCGCCGTGCTCGAGCATGCCGAGGACGCGTTCGCCGAGGGTGGCGACCGCGCCCGCATCCTCCGGGTGGGCCTGCCGGATCGCTACGTCACCCACGGCAAGCCGGCCCTGCTCCGCGAGGAGGTCGGCTTCACGGGCGAGGCGGTCGCGGACCGGGTGCTCACCGCGCTAGGTACGCGCGAAACGATCTTCGGCTGATTACCGATTAACGCTGGTTCGGGCCCTCGCCCGGCCGGGTATATCCCCGTGGTCGGCGCAGCCCTTGCACAGCGCGCCGGACAGCGGGACCACGGGCAGGCGGCCGGGAAGGAACCCGGGTCGTCCCACGCATTCGAGATGTGGAGGAGCTCCCGTGTCCTACCTGACCTGTCCCAGCTGCGGCCTCACCCTGTTCGACCGCAACCCCCTGACCTCGCCGCGGCACTGTCCCCGGTGCGCCCGCCGAGACCTGTCGGTCGAGCTCGAGCGGAAGCCGAGAACCGAGAGCGCAGCCGCCGCGTCGCTGCTCGGATCGCCCGACGAACCTATTGATGCGAGCGGGGAGACGGACTAGGCGCCGCCACCATCGCCGAGCAGCTCCAGCAGGTGCCCGCGCATATGACGCCAGTGTTCGGCGACGAGGCGGCTCGTCGTGCCGTGCGTGACCTGAAGCATCGCGAGCCCGCGGATGCTCGCGAACGCGAACGCAAGGTCATCGGCGAAGCCGGGTCGCTGCGCGAGTTCGCCGAGGGCTGAGTCCGCGGCCCGACCGATCGCGGCCGTCACCTCTCCCTCGATCCTGAGCAGGTGGGTGCGAAGCTCGGCGTCGGCGCGCGAAGCGACCCAGAGCTCCAGGGTGGCATCGAACATCGGCGGCTGATGGCCCTCCCAGAGCGCGTCCAGGCAGTCCTCGAGGGACGCCGGCTGATCGCCGATGCGGGCGGTGAATGCGGCGATCCGCTGCTCGGCGAGGTGGCCGATGGCCGCCGTCACCAAATCGGCGCGGGTCCGGAAGTACGGCAGCTGAGCCCCCCTCGACAGCCCGGCGATCTCGGCTATGCGGCCGGTGGTCGTCCTGGCGTACCCGTGGGTGACCAGACACTCGATCGTGGCGTCGAGGAGGGCGGCGCGCGTCTCCGCCCTGCGCTTGGCCTGGATCCCGCCATCGCTTCCTGTCGCTGGGTAGGTAGTCGGCACCGCGTTCGATCCTACAGACCGTATGCAGCAGTGCAGACAAGATGCAGAGTTGCATGTTATGGTCGCCGGGATGAGGAGAGCGTGCGGAGCGGGCTTCGCGCTGGTCGCTCTGGTCTGCTTGCTCGCCGGCGGGGCACCGGCTGAGGCCAAGAAGGCGCATTCGCGGCACGGCTCGATCCAGGCGTTCACCTACGACACTGGGTCGACGTCCTATCCGTACCTCGTCTATGTCCCGCCGTCGTACAGCCGGTCGCACCCGCCGCCGCTGGTCGTTATGACGCACGGTTGCCAGACCACGGCCGACGAGCACATGCGCTCGACCCTCTTCAACCGGGTCGCCAAGCGGGCGGGAGTCGTGGCGCTCTACCCGGACGTCAATTCGACCGAGGCCGCGTGGCCGGGCCCATTGAGGAACTGCTGGGACATCTTCAGCGGGCAGAGCTCACACCGGGACGTGGGGGACGCGGCTGCGATCGCCGGGATGACGGGGGCGGTGATGGGGCGCTGGCGGATTGACCCCGAGCGCGTCTACATGTCCGGGACGTCGGCCGGGGCGTACATGGTCTCCACGATGGCGGCCGCCTACCCGGACCTGTTCGCGGCGGTCGCCGTAGACGCGGGCGGCGCCTACACCGATACGAAGTGCTTCTTCGACGGCATCGGGATACCGGTCCAGGACAGCGCTCAACTGGCCTACGAGGAGATGGGCCCGCGGGCACGCGTCGTCCCCAGGATCGTGATGGGCGGTGACGCGGACACAGCGATAACTCCCGCCTGCGCCGACAAGGCTCTCGACCAGGGGCTGCGAACCAACAACCTCGTGATCGGGGACACGCAGGACGCGCCGGTCGCATTGACGCCGGCCTCCGTGCGCGAGGTGCCCAAGGCCGGCGGCTTCAGCTCGACCGTGAGCGTCTACCTGGACCCGAACCGCTGTGAGATCGGAGAGCGGTGGCTGATCCACGGGATGGAGCACTTCTGGCCCGGTGGCTCCACCGATCCGGAGCTCCACAACTTCACCGATCCGCGGGGCCCGAACGGCGGCGCGGTCATCTGGCAGTTCCTCTCCCGCGACACGAGGAGCTCGACGGCGATGCCGTGCGCGGAGGCCCGGTGCCGCGCCAAGCGCGCGCGGGCCGGGCGACGCTCCAAGGGCCGGTCCGGTCGGCATCGGGGATGTCGCTCGCGCCGCGGCCGATGACCCGGCCACGGGCGCTTTTCGCCACCACCGCGGTGTGCTGGGGACTGCTCGCGGCCTCTCAAGCCAGCCCAGGCAAGGTCTATTCCTCCAGCCCCGCGCTTCTCAGCGCTTCCGCGCGGTCGTAATAGCTCACGAAGCCGGTGCACTTGCCTTGCCTGAAGCTCAGCACATGGGCGACGGGTGCGTCGACCTCGATGCCGCTCTCGCGGCCTCGCGCATACGCGTGAGTGAGTACGACGACCTTGTCACCGGCGTCCATGAACCGCTCAGTCTCGTGTTGAAAGCTCTCCCATTCCTCCTGCAGGGACGTCAGATAGCCACGCACCTCCTCGCGGCCGCGTATCGGCTGGCCGCTGAGGTTCGCGAGGTGAGGGCGCCATTCCACCTCGGGAGCGCACTCCGCGATCACGGCATCGACATCTCCGCGATTACGCGCCTCGTAAATGCGCTTCGCCGCCGCGAGGTTTTGCTCCGACATCGCGGAACGATTATCTCGGCAGCGGTCAGCCGGTGCTCGCAACTCGCGCGATGAGGGGCAGGCGTCGCGTGGCCTGCAGCATCGCGAGCAGTCGTGGCGCGAGGGCTATGGCGGCGACGTCGAAGAGCACGTAGACGCCCGCGATCCCGCTCGGCGGGTTGCCGGCGTGAAGCGGCGTGTCGGGGGTGGTCGCGGCCCAGTGCCAGGCACCGATCGATGTCCCGTAGACCTCCAGGAAGCCGACGACGAGGAAGACGCCGGCGTAGAGCGTCGCGGCGCGTCCGCGGAGCAGTACGTAGATCAGCAGCGCTCCCGTGATCGCCCCGAGGACATCGATCCGGCCGAGCAGGAAGAGCCCGGCCAGCCCCCAGGCGGCCACGATCGCGATGACAGCGGCCACGAACGCCCTCGGGTTCCGCCTCACCTGCGGCGACTGGCTGATGCGGAGGCCGGCCAGGAAGACCAGCCCGTGGCCGGGCGGGACGAATGCCGGCAGGTTCTCGAGCCGGTAGGTGTATGCCCCGAGCACGATCGAGCCGAGAACCTCCGCGCAGGTCGCCACCACCACGACCAGCAGCGCCCTGACGCGGTCCTCCGGCCCGAGCGTCGCGCACGCCGCGATCAGGATCGCCCAGGTCGCCGCGCCTAGCAGCAGCTGCTGGCTGGGGCTGGCGAAGTGGTCGAGGGCGAGGAAGGAGGCGATCACGCAGAGCACCATCGCCGCAAATGGCAGCGGCGCCGAGAGCGGGTGCTTTTCGGCTCTCCCCATCGATTGCCCCTCGCCCGATCTGCGTGGACGGATATCGATTGGATCACCCTCGCACCCGCGCTGTCAAATGAGAGACTCCGCGCGGTGATCGAACGGCCGGTGTTCATAGCCGCCCCGCCGCGATCGGGAGGGACCGCGCTGTTCCGATCGCTGGCGCGCGCGCCGGGCATCTTCAGCTCTAACGGCGCGATTCTCGACGGGATCTTCGAGCTCGAGCCGGAGAACCGCGAGTGGGACAGCAACCGGCTCACTGGGGCGGACGTCGAGCCGCGGTCCGTCGAGGAGCTGCGCGGTCGGCTCAAAGGCGGCCTCTCGGACAGCGCCGGCAACCGGCCGGGCCTCGACGCTTCGGGCCTTCGCTGGGTGGACGGCCAGCCGCGCAACGCCCTCCGGGTCCCGTTCCTGGCGTCGGTCGCGCAGGATTCGCAATTCGTCTACATCCATCGGGAGCCCGCCGAGACGGTCCCGGCGATGCTGCGGGTGTGGGAGCGGGGGAGGCGGGTCAGCTACCCGGACCTTCCGGACTGGCCTGGCCCACCATGGTCGCTGCCCCTCGTGCCCGGGTGGCGGGATCTGGCGGGCCGCACCCTTCCGGAGATCGTCACCGAGCAGTGGCTGCGGCTGACCGGCACCCTGCTCGACGACCTGGAGGGCCTGCCACCCGAGCGCTGGTGCGTGACCGACTTCAACGCGCTGCTCAACGACCCGATGCGGGAGCTTGAGCGGATCTGCGAGTTCGTCGCGATCGAGGCCTCGGAGGAGGTCACCCGCCCGCTCCGGTCGCTGCGGGACCAGCTCGCGGTCTCCGACGGGGACGGGTCCGCCGAGGCGGCACCGGAACTGGAGGAGCTGCTGCCCCGAACCGAGAAGCTCGCCGAGCGTTCCCGGGAGCTCCTCGCCAGGCCGAAGAAGCCGTCACGGACCGCGAAATGGTCGGCGCCGGCGGATTCCCCGCTGCGCAGCGTGTACACGCAGAGCTTCCCCGAGTTCCTCAACCAGCTCGGCAGCTCGTTGCTCGTCTCGACCTACCAGACCGGGAAGCTGATCTGCGCACGCCACGACGGCGGCCAGCTCAACACCCACTTCCGGAACTTCTCGCGGCCGATGGGCCTCGCGGTGGCGCCAGGGCGGATCGCGGTCGGCACCCGGGCCGAGGTCCTCGACTACCGGAACTTCTCCGCCGTCGCGCCGAAGGTCGAGCCGAGAGGCAAGCACGACGCCTGCTTTCTGCCCCGCAACAAGCACTTCACCGGTGACATCCGGATCCACGAGATCGCGTTCGCCCAAGGGGAGCTCTGGCTGGTCGCGACCAACTTCTCCTGTCTGGCGACGCTCGACGCCGAGCACAGCTTCATCCCGCGCTGGAAACCCCCTTTCATCTCGCAGCTCACCTCCGAGGACCGCTGCCACCTGAACGGGCTCTGCGTGGCCGACGACGAGCCTCGCTACGTCACCGCCCTGGGCGAGACCGACACGCCCGGCGGCTGGCGGGAGGACAAGGCGAGCGGGGGAATCCTGATGGACGTCGAATCCGGGGAGATCGTGCTCAGCGGCCTCTCGATGCCCCACTCGCCCCGCTGGTCGGAGGGCCGCCTCTGGGTGCTCGAGTCCGGCAAGGGCACGCTCTCGGTGGCAGACCTCGACGCGGGGACCGTGGAGACCGCCGCCGAGCTCCCGGGCTTCACGCGCGGCCTCCTCTTCGCGGGCGGCCTGGCCTTCGTCGGGCTCTCGCAGGTGCGCGAGACGGCCACCTTCGGCGGGCTGCCGCTTATGGAGCGCCTGGACGAGCGGCTCTGCGGCGTCTGGGCGGTCAACCCTCAGACCGGCCAGATCGTTGGCTTCCTGCGCTTCGAGGAGCTGGTCCAGGAGGTCTTCGACGTCGCCATGCTGCCCGGGGTGCGCTACCCGGAGATCGCCGAGGAGGGCTCGGACGCGGCCACGAACTCGTTCGTGCTGCCGGAGGCTCAGCCAGCAGCGGGATGAAGCCGATCGACCGGGGCACCTGGCTGGCCCTAATCGCGATGGGGATCGCGGTCTTCGTGATCGCTAACGACTTCTCCGCGATCAACGTCGCGATCCCGCAGATCGAGAAGGATTTCCACACGGACGTCACCACCGCCCAGTGGGTGGTGAACGCCTATGCGCTCACCTTCGGCGTGCTGATCGTCACCGGCGGACGCCTGGCCGACCTGTTCGGGCGACGCCGCGCCTTCTTCCTCGGCACCACGATCTTCGCCACCTTCTCGTTGCTCGGCGGCGCCGCTCAGACCGAGGCCGAGCTGATCACGATGCGGGTCCTGATGGGGATCGGCGGGGCACTGATGTGGCCCGCGATCCTCGGGATGACCTACGCGGCCCTGCCGGAGGAGCGCGCCGGCCTTGCCGGCGGCTTCATCCTCGGTGCCGCCGGGATCGGCAACGCCGCGGGACCGCTGCTCGGAGGCGCTCTCACCGACCTGCTCAGCTGGCGCTGGATCTTCTTCCTCAACGTGCCGGTGTCCGCGTTCGCGGTCTTCGTCACCATGCGCGAGATCAAGGCGGACCACCCGGAGGTCGAGGACACCCGGATGGACTACGGCGGCATCGTGAGCGTCTCGGTGGGTCTGGTGGCCCTGCTGCTCGCCTTCGACCAGGTGATCGACTGGGGCTGGGGCGATCCGCGGATCATCGGGCTGCTCGCCGTCTTCGTGGTGCTGATCTCGAGCTTCGTCTTCATCGAGCGCCGCGCCGGCGGCCACGCCCTCGTCCCGCGGGACGTGATCAAGAGCCCCGACTTCGCCTACACCTGCGCGGCGATCCTCCTCATGTCCGCGGTCTTCTTCGCGGCGATGCTCTACCTGCCGCAGCTGATGATCAACGTGCTCGGCTATTCGCCGATCGGAGCGGGCGCTGGGATGCTGCCCATGATGGCGACGTTCGCAGCGGTCTCGTTCGTGGCCGGGAATCTCTACAACAAGTTCGGTGCAAAGCCGCTGCTGATCCTGGGTTCGGCGTGCATCGCGGTCGGTCCAGCGCTCATTGCGCTGCTCGCCGACAGGGAGGCCTACGGGGCCCTCATTCCCGGGATGGCGATCCTCGGCCTCGGCATCGGGCTCTTTTATCCGACGGCGACGACGGTTGCCGTGACCGGGGTGGACGAGTCACGGCGCAGCCTCGCCGGGGCGATCATCTACATGTTCCAGATCGCCGGCGGCTCGGTCGGTCTTGGCCTGACGACGACCGTCTTCATCGGCGCCAGCGACGGCGCCACCGGGGGGGCCAAGTTCATCGACGGGATCCAGACGGCCTTCGGCATGGACGCCGCGATCGCGGTCGGCGGTTTCCTGATTGCCGCTTTCCTGATCGGGGGTCGAGCGCACCTGCCCCACATCCACCGCCCGGCGCTGGCGGGTCATTCGCCGCGAGGTCACGGCCCCTAGCTCGCAGGCTTTGCCGACTTGGGGCCCGTATAGGGCCACAATCGACCACAGCCGCCTGAAGAAGCCGGCCGATGAGTCGGCCGCCTGGATACAGTCGAAAGACTGTGAGCCCATACACCTCACCGCCCCAGGCCGAGGGCTTCCTCGACTCAGACCACCCGACACTCTTTCCGCGCCTGACGGCGGCGCAGATCGAGGAGCTCGCCGAGAATGCCGAGACCCTGTCCCTCTCCCCGGGCGAGGTCCTCTTCAAGCAGGGCCAGCGGGATACGCCCTTCTTCGTGATCCTGTCGGGTGCGATCGACGTCATCGACCGCCATCCGGAGGGCGATCGCTACTTCGCCCAGTGTCAGCCCGGAACGTTTGCCGCGGACATCTCCATGTTCACCGGCGAGCCGGTGATCGCCGAAGGCGTCGTCGCCGAGCCGAGCTCGATCCTGGCCGTGCCTCCCGATGCCCTGCGCACGCTGGTCGCCAGCTCCACGGACCTGGGCGACCTGCTCCTGCGCACAATGATCGCGCGCCGCGAGTGGCTGCGAGGGGAGGGCCTCGGGAACGAGCTGCTGATCGGAAGGCGCTCGTCCGGGGATGCTTTCGCAATCCGCGAGCTGCTCGAGCGCAATCTGATCCCGTTCACCTGGCACGACATCGACACGGACGAGGAGAGCAGGGCGCTGCTCGAGCGGCTGGGAATCGGGATCGAGGAGTCCCCGGTCCTGGTTCGCACCCACAGCGTGTTGCGGTCTCCAACGGTCGCACAGGTCGCCGACGAGTTCGGCCTGCGCGCCAAGGTGGATCAGAGCACTTTCGACGTCGTGGTCCTCGGGGCCGGGCCCGCGGGGTTGTCCACCGCCGTCTACGCCTCGTCGGAGGGGCTCAGGACCCTGGTCATCGAGCGATTCGCCCCGGGAGGACAGGCGGGCACCAGCGATCGGATCGAGAACTACCTGGGCTTTCCGACAGGTCTCTCGGGCTCGGACCTGACCCAGCGGGCGACCCTCCAGGCGTGGAAGTTCGGCGCCGTCATCTCGAGCGCACACGGAGGCTGCCGTTTCTCAGTCTCCGAGACGGACGGATTGCGCCCGCTGGAGCTGGAGGACGGACAACAGGTGCGCGCCCGCTTCGTCGTCCTTGCGGTCGGCGCCGACTATCGCCGCCTCCCGGCCGAGGGCGCCGAGCGCTTCGAGGGCAGGGGGCTCTATTACGCGGCGACTCATCTCGAGGCGCTCCAGGCAACGGATGAGGACGTGGTGGTGGTCGGCGGCGGCAACTCGGCCGGGCAGGCGGTCGTCAACCTGACCCCCTATGCCCGGCGCATCCACCTGGTGGTGCGGCGGGCGCTGAGCGAGACGATGTCTCGCTATTTGATCAACCGCATCGAGGGCGCCGGCAACGTCGAGATCCACGAGGGACACGAGGTCAGCGCCCTGCACGGCGGCGATGAGCTCGAGGCGGTCACGGTGGCCGCCCGCGATGGCAGCGAGCGTCGACTGAACGCGACGGGCGTCTTCGCGATGATCGGCGCCTCACCGCGGACCGAGGATCTCGGCAGCCTGGTCGGTCTCGACGACAAGGGATTCATCGTCACCGGCGATGACGCGGGGCGTCATCAGAGCTTCGGCGAGCATCGCGACGGCGACGATCGCCAACCCCTGCTCCTGGAGACCACCCGGCCGGGCGTGTTCGCGGTCGGTGACGTGCGAAGTGGCTCGACCAAGCGGGTGGCGTCGGCCGTCGGTGATGGCGCCCTCGTCGTCCGCTCGGTGCACGAGGCGCTGAATCGCAATGCCGCTGGCTAGCGCTACCCCCGGCGCGCGTCGATCGGCACCCGGTGATAAGTTGACTCTCGGTCAAGAGGTCGCCTCGGAGGGGACACGAGCATGGAAGCTTGGCGTTTCGGGATCCGTGACTGGCTCGCCGCGTTCGGCTGCGCGGTCATCGCGCTGCTGCTGATCTCACCTCCGGCGCATGCCGGCGTGGTCACCGACGGGGTTCCGGGGAACCCAGGGTGCCCGCCGGTCGCCGACAAGCCCGACGCCGTAGCTCACGTCGACTACGACGGGGTCAAGCACATCACCTACTGCTACGGGCCGATCAAAATCATGCCGGGCCAGAACATCATCCGGTTCCGGCCGGCGATCGACGGCAACGGGAACAAGCTCTGGCCCCAGCAGAACGGCTACATCACTCGCTTCGACCCCGAGTTCATCTACGCCGATGGAACGGTCCCTCCCGTCGACGTCCTCCACCTGCACCACGCGGTCTGGGCGGTCAACGGAAAGCCGCAGTTCGCGGTCGGGGAGGAGAAGACCGTCCAGCAGCTCCCGGAGGGCTTCGGGTGGCGGAGCAAGCCCGGTGACTCCTGGATCCTCAACGACATGCTCCACGACCTCGTCGCCAAGCCCGCCGACGTCTACGTCGTCTGGCGAATCGACTTCGTCCCCGACACCGCGCCCGCGGCCGCCGACATCAAGCCCGTATTCACCCAGTGGATGGACGTGGCCGGCAACCCGAGCATCTACCCGGTCTTCGACTCCCTCCGGTCCTACGGCCAGAACGGCCGCTACACGTTCCCCGATCAGGCCCCGGCCGCGGACCTCCATCCCTGCGGATCGGACGGGCGGGCCATCAACAGCCACGGCTGCCTCGGAGCCGCGCAGAGCTGGACCCCCAATCAACCCGTGACCCTGATCGCAACCGCCGGCCACCTCCACCCGGGCGGTCTCTATACACGGCTGACCGACACCCGCGCCGGCCAGACCAACACGTTGTTCACCTCGGATGCCCACTACTACGAGCCGGCGGGAGAGGTCTCCTGGGACGTCGCGATGGGTGGCACGTCAGCCGGCTGGAAGGTCAGCGTGCCGGCCGGCGACAAGGTGAGCGTGCACGCGACCTACGACACCCGAAGAGCCGACTGGTACGAGGTGATGGGGATCATGGCCATCGCGGTCTACAAGGGGACGATCTCCGGAGCCCCGGACGCCCAGTCCGACGACATCCCGCAGAACGAGCTCCTCACCCATTCGCACCTGTCCGAGAACGACAATCACGGCGGCGACCCGACGGGCGCCCCTGACCCGCTGGCGCTGCCGAGCGTCGCGGTGCCCAACGGCACGGTCGGCATCCAACAGTTCGCCTACCAGGGGGTTCCGAACGCCGGTCCGAGCGTGCCGACGATCGAGCCGGGGCAGTCGCTCACCTTCAAGAGCTACGACGCTGTGCCGAGCGTCAACGCCTTCCACACGATCACGGCCTGCAAGGATCCCTGTACCGCGACGACCGGCGTCGCGTACCCGATCGCGAATGGGGCCGTCACCTTCGACTCGGGCGAGCTCGGCTTCAACGGGAACCAGGGTTCTTTCGGGAACGCCCCGGCTGCCGATCGCGACACCTGGCAGACGCCCAAGGATCTGCCGACCGGTACCTACACCTACTTCTGCCGGATCCACCCGTTCATGCGGGGAGCCTTCCGCGTGGAGCCACAGTCCGGCCCACGGCAGACGCTGAGGGCCCAGAAGAGGCAGACGCTCGCCAAGGCGGCGGTCACGGAGACCGTCGACAAGTCCGCCACGGTTCAGCTTCGCGCGAAGGTGAAGGGCGGCAAGAAGGCGGGCGCCTCCGCGGCGGCGCGCGCCTTGTCTCAGGCGCTCGACGCCAAGCGATCCACGGTCTCCCTGAATCGCGGGGTCCAGACCAAGATCAAGCTCAGGTTCTCGAAGAAGGCGCGCAAGCGCCTCCGGGTTGCGCTCGCGAGGAGCGGGGCGCGGAAGATCGTCGTCACGGCGGCGGCCACCGACGGATTCGGCAAGACCTCGATCGCCAAGACCAAGTTCAGGTTGATCGGCTAGTCAGTAAGGAGGGATTCAACGTGCGCAGGGTGATCTTGGCTTTGGTCGTGACGGGCGGCGCCGTGTTCGGTGTCAGTCAGGCACTTGGGGCGTCGGAAGCGATCACCGCAGTTGCCGGGCCCGCATACGGCAAGGCCAGCTTCACGATCGACCGCGGAACGACGGCCACCTTCGACAACCAGGACGCGACCGCCACGACGCACGACGTCACCGCGTTCGACAGCGGCGGCGCCAAGAATGAGCCGCTGTTCCGCTCGGCCCAGATCGGCCTCGGCCAGACGCCGGTCAACGGGACGGACTCCCTGGGTGCCGGCACCTACCGCTTCTTCTGCACCGTTCACCCCACCCAGATGACCGGCCAGCTGGTGGTGACCCCGAGCGCCTCCCCGACCGTCGCGGTCAAGGTCCTCAGCAAGAAGGTGGGCCAGGTCAGCAAGAGCGGCAAGGTGAAGGTCAAGCTGACCGGCCTGCTGGCGAGCAGGGGAGTCTCGGTGACAGCTCGCGTGGGGAAGAGAAAGCTGGGCACCGCGAAGGGAATCGACCTGTCGGCGGGCGCCTCGAGCACCGTCAAGGTGGCGCTCAGCCGCTCCGGCAAGAACTTCCTGAGTGGCCGCGCATCCGCCAACCTCAAGGTGACGGCGGCTCCACCCGGAGACCAGCCCGTCAGCGCGACGCAGCGCCTGCGCTAGCCCGCTCTCTAATCGACCTCCTCGACGGGAAGGCCGGCCTTCTTCCACGCGGCGAATCCGCCGGCGACCTCGGCCGCCCCCCGGCGGAGAGTCGCCTTGGAGCGGATGGCGTGTTGGCAGAGGTAGATGGCACCGGGGCCTTCCGGACTTGCCACGTGCTTGGCAAGCGAGACTGGTTTGGCCCCAGGCGGGGCTCCGTGGCGCCGTCGCTCGATCCCGGTCCTCAGATCGAGAATCTCCGCGAAGCCGAGCTGGACCGCGCCCCACGCCGCCTCGGGCTCGAGAGAACGCGCGACTACATGAGATCCCTCCACTGCGGTCAAATTTATCGCCGGAAAATCAGGTCTGATGCTGGCCTACTCCCGCAACCCAGCCTGGGGGCTATCCACATCGGCTTCCGGTGGTCGCTGTACGGGAACCGGGGCGGACACCGTCATCGAGCGCTTTCCGTAGAGCTTCTCGTAGACCGCCCTCTCGCTCCCTTCCGGGTAGAGGTCTTGCACCTTCCGCGCCTCGCCCGCCTGGCGTGGGCGCAGCAGAACCAGGCACGCGAGGGCAATGACGGCAGCTCCGAGCAGGATGAGGCCGATCATCACCAGCACAGTGCCGATCTTAGGCACCGGGCGCAGGCTTACTGGATCCGCACATCCTTACCGGGACCGCCCTTCAGCTTGTCCTTGCCCTTGCCGCCGAGCAGCGTGTCCCTGCCCTTACCGCCGTGCAGGGTGTCCTTGCCCTTACCGCCACAGAGGCCGTCCTTGCCGGCACGTCCCTGGAGAATGTCCATCCCGCCCAGCCCGAGAAGGCCGTCGGCCCTATTCGTGCCGACAAGCGTGTCCGTGCCGGAGGTGCCGACCCGGTTGACCACCCTCCCGCCGCATCTCGCGAACTCGTACGCGCCGATGTCGGGGGTCCTCCGGGGAACGCCACGTTGGTCGGCCGGGGCAGCGCCACCGCCACCCGCGTTGATCGCGGGACTCCGGGCCCGCAGAGCGTGCGTCGATGTGGGGCCTCCGTTGTTCGCGAGTGGCACGAGCCGCGGGTTGACGTTGGTCTTGTCTCCCCGCCGGCGGCCACGAACCTTGCAGCCGGCGGCGAGGTGACCGATCAGGTTGTTCCCTCGCGACCTGAAGGCAGCGCCACCGCAGTCGGGGGTCTTCACGATCCGAGCCGCAGTGTTGTCGTGATTCCGGGCGATGATCGTGTTCCGAAGATGGACGGTTCCGAAGTTGTTGAAGATGCCTCCGCCCCCTCCGGTGTCGCCGCTGATGTCGGTGGTGTTGTCAGTGATCGTGACGTGGTTCAGGTTCGCTTGGGCGCCGCGGCCTTGATCGATGCCGCCGCTGTCGCCTTCGGACCGGTTGCCGGACACAGTCACGTTGGTGAGCGACATGGTGGCCGCTCCCGCATTCGCGATCCCGCCGCCGTAGCTTCCCGTCGTCTCATTCCCGACTACGGTCGCGTTCAGGAGGTTGAGATTCCCCTCGTTGCGAATTCCGCCTCCCGACTGGTCAATCCTGCCGTTTCTGATCGTGAACCCCGATGCGGTCAGATTCCCGGCGGCCCGCACCTGAATGACCCGGTGGACCCCACCCGCGTCGATCACCGCCGGCATGACGCCGGGATGCGTGATGGTCAGCCGGCTGGCGACGTCGAGATCGCCGTCGAGCTTGTCGTCACCCGTTGTGCCAGGCGGGATCGAGAGCGCGTACGTCCCTGCCGCGAGTGAGATCGTGTCGTCACCGCCGCCCGCCGGACAACCACCGAACGCGGCGTCCCTATCGGCGGCCTGGATTGCCTCCCGCAGGGAGCAGCTCCGGCCTTCGCCGTTCTCGTCAGCGAATGTGTTGGGTTCGATCACCGCCCCGAGCGCCGGTGAGCTCACAAGCAGTGCGCCCATTGCGCCGAGCACGCTGACCGTTCCCAGCCGCTTCGCCCTGCGAGTGACCAACCTGTACGCCCTCTTAGGGCTTGGACGGCTTCGGTGGCTCCGGCAATGGTTCCTCCGCCGGGTCCGGCGGATCCACCGAGGGTTCCTTCGGCGGCTTCGGCGGCTTCGGCGGCTCCACCAGGGGTTCCTCCAGCGGCTTCGGCGGCTTCGCCACCGGGGTGGATGGTTCCTTCGGCGGCTTCGGCGCCTCCGGCGGGGTCACCGATGGTGCCGGCGGGGTTTTGCCGAGGTCACCCTGTGGTGCGCGCGGCGGTTTCGGCCGGGGTGTGACCACGGGCTTCCTGCCACCGGTGTCCACAGGTTGATTCCCCGACCGAGGCGGAATGCGGGAGCCGGAATGGCTGCCAGGGGGTTTCTGCTTGGCCCGCCCGCTGCGACCGTCCGGTGCCGCCCCGCCCGCCATCGCAGCAGCCGGGTCAACCGACGAGAACTTGGGCAACCGCTGCGAGGAATCGCGGCCCGCGCTGAACGCGAACCCGGGCAGCTGCCGCGAGGCACTGCCGCCGGAGGTGCCGGAGAACAGCTCGACCAGGATCGCCACCCCGCAAACCAAGATCGCCGTTATCCATGTGATCCGCACGGCCACCAGGCCGGTCAACCTGGCATGGGACGTGCGCTTCACGATGACCGAAGTGTCGTCGCGATATCGAGTTTCGGGGCCGGGGGATTGTTGCCCCGGGATGGGGAGATGGCTACCCCTCAGGCTGCAACCGCACAACTAGCCAAGAAGAGAAACGGCCCTCCGAAGAGGGCCGTTCCTGGGGTACTACAGGGAGGAGAGATATGTGTGTTGCTGTTTGTCTGTGGGAGGTAGCCGGTATCAGGCTCCGAGTGGACGACTGAACCGCGTTGAGGCGGTCAGCGCCATGTGTGCGAAGCCGAACCCGACCAAGAAGATCGTTGCAACACCGTCACCGGCGATCCCGGCGATCACCCCGGCCGCGATGGTGGCTGCGGCGAGCGTGTAATCGAGACCGGCGTGGGCGCTCAAGGGCAGGTTCCCACGAGAGCTGTCGCCGTAAACCGAGATTGCGAGACCGATCAGCAGAATGCCGAGCCCGATGCTCAGGGCCCCGGCCAGGTAGTCGAATCCCAGCGCGAAGGGCGCCACGATGAGCAGCGGCGCGGCCGCGACCTCGAGGGCGGCGTGCACGTTGATCGGTATCGCTCGGAAGAGAGTCATCGCGAGAACCAGGGTACGAACGTATGTGCGATTGGTGTGTGAGCGCGATCACAGTCGTCGCTGCGATTCGTCTTCCGCTTGCTGCGAGCGACCCTATGTACGGTTCGCCGCGTGACCCGCCGCCGCGCCGACACCCTGCTGGCAGAGCGCGGACTGGCGCCCTCGCGCACCGCCGCCGCCGCGACCGTCCGCGCCGGGCGCGTACGGCTCGGGAAGAACGGATCCACGGTCGACAAGCCGAGCGAGCTGGTGCCGGAGGACGCCGAGCTGATCGTCGAGGAGGGTCAGGAGTTCGTCTCGCGTGGCGGGATCAAGCTCGAGAACGCCCTCGAGGAGCTTCCCGTCGAGGTCGCGGACCGCCTGGCGCTCGACGTGGGCGCGTCCACCGGCGGCTTCACCGACTGCCTGCTCCAGCGGGGCGCGCGGATGGTGATCGCGGTCGACGTCGGCTACGGCCAGCTGGATTGGAGCCTGCGCCAGGACTCCCGGGTCCTGGTCATGGAGCGGCTCAACGCCAGATACTTGGGTGATTCGTCTCTGCCCTTTCGACCGGAGCTGATCACTGTGGACGTTTCCTTCATCTCGCTGGCGATGCTGATGCCGCCGATCGTCGCCACCGTCGCTGAGGAGTTCGACCTGCTCGGCCTGGTGAAGCCGCAGTTCGAGCTCGGCAAGGAGAAGGTGGGGAAGGGGGGCGTGGTGCGGGACGCCGGCGACCGCCGCGACGCGATCCGGAAGGTGGCGGAGGCCGCTCAAAAGGAGGGCCTCACCGTCCGCGGCCTCGCCTCCTCGGGACTGCCGGGCCCGAAGGGAAACCGAGAGACCTTCGTCTGGGCCGCCCGCAGCGGCGCTGCGATCGACCTCGATGCCGCCCTGGAGGAGGCGGAGCCTTGAGCGCGAAGCGCGCGATGCTGATCACGCCCGCCCATCCCGAGCGTGCCTCGGATGCCCTCCCGGTTGCCGCCGAGGCGGCGCGCGCCGCGGGCGTGCAGCTCGTCTGCACCCCGGACGAGCTCGAGAAGCACGGCGAGGCCGCTGCCCACGTCGAGCAGGTCCCGGACGGCGAGCGCCCGGACGTCTGCCTCGTGCTCGGGGGCGACGGCAGCATCCTCTACGCCCTCCGTCACTTTGCCCAGACTCGCGTGCCGGTCTTCGGGATCAACTTCGGCACCGTCGGCTTCCTTGCCGCCGTCGAGGGCGAGGATCTCGCGAACGGCCTTGAGCGCGCGTTCAGCGGCGACTTCGATGTGATGGACCTGCCGGCTCTCAGGGTGGACCTGCCCGTCGACCATCCAGTGGCGGTCAACGACGTCAGCTTCGTCCGCCGGCCTCACGGGCGGGTCGCCGAGCTCTCCTACGCGATCGGCGACGAGGAGGTCGGCAGCGTCCGCTGCGACGGCCTGGTGGCCGCGACCCCGGCCGGGTCCACCGGGTACAACCTCGCCAATGCAGGGCCGATCCTGGCCTGGGGGGTGAAGGGGTACGTGGTGAGCTTCATCGCACCCCACACGCTGGCGGCGCGGGCGCTGGTGGTGGCGCCGAGCGACACGCTCATGGTCCGCAACGCGGCAGGTCGCGAGCCGGTCGAGATCTCCCTGGACGGCGAGGCGGCCGGGGAGCTCGAACCGGGTGCCGAGCTCGAGATGCGCTTCGAGGAATCGGTCAGCTGCCTGGCGCAGCTGCCGGGCGCGAACTTCTACCACCGCATCCGCGAGAAGTTCGGGAAGCTCGCCTAGCCGGCACCCCGGCCCTCGATGATGGCGATCAGCATCCGCCGCAGCTCATCGCGTTCTCCAGCGGACAGAGGCGAGAGGGTCTCGTCGTAGACCCGTTTCATCAGCGTCGCGGCACGGCGCTGGACCCGCTTGCCGGCGGCGGTTGCGGCGAGAGCGTAGGCGCGCCGATCGTCGGGATTGCGAGTGCGGTCGACGTGTCCCGTCCGCTCTAGGTCGTCGATGAGAGTGACCATCGTCGTCCTGTCGATCTTCATCACCTCGCCGAGGCGGCCCTGGGAGACGGGGCCCTCGTGAACGAGCAGGGTCAGCAGCCCGTACTGCTTGACAGTCAAGCCGAGTGGCGCGAGCGCCTCGTCGGCTGCGCTGTGAACGCGGAGATGCGCCTTCGACAGGAGGTAGCCGACTTGATCGGCGAGCGAAATGGGTATGACGGTGGGCGTTGCTTGCGTTTCGGGCGACATGTTCTCTGATTATCTACAACTCTGATCGTCAGCACAACTGATGATCTGCAATACTGCAAGTCCCGGTCGATAGGAAGGTGGGTGCCTGATGGAACGCAAGTGGTGGAGCCTGCTGGCGGTCTGCCTGGCGACGTTCATGCTGCTGCTCGACATCACCGTCGTCAACGTCGCGCTGCCCGACATACAGAAGGACCTCGACACCGATCTGACCGGGCTGCAGTGGGTGGTCGACGCGTACACGCTGCTGCTCGCCGCGTTCACTTTGACGATGGGGACCCTCGCCGACCGCTTCGGGCGCCGGCGGCTGTTCCTGATCGGCGTCGGGCTCTTCACGTTCGCCTCCCTGCTCTGCGGGCTCGCGACCAGCGCCACCTTCCTGCATGTGGCGCGCGGCCTCCAGGGCATCGGCGGCGCCGCGATGTTCGCGACCTCGCTGGCTCTCATCGCCCAGGAGTTCCAGGGCCCCGAACGCGGGACCGCGATCGCCGCCTGGGGAGCGACGATCGGCGGGGCGGTTGCGGTTGGGCCGCTTGTCGGTGGGGCACTGACCGACGCACTCGGCTGGGAGTGGATCTTCTTCGTCAACGTCCCGATCGGGATCGGCACGGTGGTCCTCGCCCAGACCCAGGCCGGCGAATCGCACGATCCCGATGCGAAGCGCCTCGATTGGGCGGGCCTGATCACCTTCTCGCTCGGGCTCTTCGCGCTGATCTTCGGGCTGCTGCGCGGCAACGCCGAGGGCTGGGGCAGTGCGCTGATCGTCGGCTCGCTGTTCGCGGCGGCGGTCCTGCTCGTGGCGTTCGTGCTCTTCGAGTGGCGCCAGGAGCACGCGATGTTCGATCTCAACCTGTTCCGCAAGCCTGCGTTCTCGGGCGTCTCCTACGGCACCTTCGCGATCGGCGCCGGGATGTTCGCGATGTTCCTCTACATCACGATCTACATGCAGAGCGTGATCGGGATGACGCCGCTCGAGGCCGGTGTCCGCTTCCTTCCCCTGACCCTGTTCGCGTTCCTGGTGCCCCTCGTCACCCGCAACATCGTCGCGAAGCTCCCGGCGCGAGTGCCGCTGACGATCGGTCTGACGCTGGTCGGCATCGGCCTGCTCCTGATGCGCGGCGCCAAGCCCGACTCTGAGTGGACGACCCTGCTCGCGGGGTTCATGGTCGCTGGATTCGGCGTAGGGCTCTCCAACCCATCGATCGCGTCGACCGCGCTCGGCGTCGTTCCCGCGGCCCGGTCCGGCATGGCGTCGGGGATCAACAACACGATGCGGATCGCCGGCGTCGCGACGGGGATCGCAGCGCTCGGAGCCGTGTTCCAGAGCGAGATCTCCGACAAGCTCAACACGCTCCTGCCCGGGGCGCCCAGCGGCTTCGCCGACGGGGTCGCCGCTAGCGGCACGCAGGCGGCGGACCAGGTGCCGCCCCAGCTTCACGACCAGGCCTTCAACGCGGCGGGGATCGCATTCACCGACGCCTTCAACGACATCCTCCTGATCGGTGCGCTGATCCTCTTCAGCGGCGCCGTCATGGTGCTGGCCCTGGTGCGCCAGCGCGACTTCGTCCCGCATGGAGCGCCCCATGGGGCGGTCGAGGGCGAGGCGGAGGAAGAGCCGGTCGCTGCTTAATCCGTCGGGCTCCCTCGTTAGAACGGGGAGCCGATGCTGCTCGAGCTCCGGATCGAGAACCTGCTCCTGATCGAGCGCGCCGAGCTGCGCCTCGGGCTCGGCCTGAACGCGATCACGGGGGAGACCGGGGCCGGCAAGACCATCCTCGCCCACTCATTCGACCTGCTGATGGGCGGCAGGGCGCGGGACGGGATCGTTCGCCCGGGCGCAAGCGAGGCCTACGTCGAGGGGGTCTTCGAGATCCCCGAGGGCCTGCTCGATGACCCCGAGCTGGCGGAGATCGCCGAGCGGCTCCCGGAGGGCAGCACCGAGCTGGCGGTGGGCCGTCGTGTCTCCGCGAGTGGCAGGACCAGCGCCTTCCTCGGGGGTCGCACCGCATCCGCGCCCGACCTCCAGCTCCTCGGCTCCCGGCTGCTCGCCTTCTACGGGCAGCACGAGCACCGGAAGCTGACGCTGGCGAGCGCGCAACTCGAGACGCTCGACGGCTTCGCAGGCGAGCGGCATCTCGAGCGCCGGCGCGCCTACCGGGATGCGCACGCCGAGGTCGTCCGTCTCGAGCGCGAGGTGGGGCGGATACGCGAGAGCGAGGGAGCTCGGGTTCGCGACCTGGACCTGCTCCGCTACGAGCTCGATGAGATCGTGGCGGCGCAGCCCGACGCCGAGGAGGAGGCCGAGCTCGCGGGCGAGAGGGAGCGTCTTCAGCATGCCGAGGGCCTGCGCGGCGCGGCGGCCGAGGCGCTCGCGGCGCTGTCGGGTGATGGCGACGCCGGCGGGGCGGCGGAGGCGATGGGATCGGCCGAGGCGGCCCTGGCGGGCAGGGAAGGAGTCGACCCGGCCCTCGACCAGCTGGCGGAGCAGGCGAAGGGCCTGCGGGTCGAGCTGCAGGAGCTCGCGGGCGAGCTGCGCGCCTACGCGGAGGGCATCGAGGCCGAGCCGGGGCGCCTCGAGCAGGTGGAGGAGCGGCTCGAGGTGATCGACCGGCTGAAGCGCAAGCACGGCGGCTCGATCGAGTCCGTCCTGGCACACGCGGAGCACTGCCGCGCCGAGATCGACGCGATCGAGGGGGCGGGGGAGACGACCGAGCGGCTCGAGCGCGAGCTGCAGAAGGCCATGCGGACGCGCACCGACCTCGCCGGCGGGTTGAGCGAGGTGCGCGCCAAGTCGGCGAAGAGGCTCGAGAGCCGGATCGCCAAGGAGCTCGACCAGCTCGGTATGAGCGGAGCGAAGCTCGAGATCTGCCTGGAGCCGCATCCCGAGGGCTTCGGGTCGCTCGGCCAGGAGCGGGTCACCTTCGGCGTCTCGACCAATCCGGGGATGCCGGTGTCGCCGCTGCGGGAGGCGGCGTCGGGCGGCGAGCTCTCACGGCTGATGCTGGCGCTGGCGGGCCAGGGCGCGCCGGGCGGCGCGGCGACCTACGTCTTCGACGAGATCGATGCGGGCGTCGGCGGCAACACCGCCAAGGCCGTGGGGGAGAGGCTGCGGGCGCTCGGCGCGGAGCGACAGGTGCTCTGCATCACCCACCTGCCGCAGGTGGCCTCGATGGCGGAGAGCCACTTCCGGATCGAGAAGTCCGTTGCCGGCGGGCAGGCGACGGCGACGGTCGAGCGGGTGGACGGCGACGAGCTCGTGGCCGAGATCGTCCGGATGTTGGGCGGCGGCGAGGGTGACGAGGCCGCAGACCGCCACGCGCGCGAGCTACTCAAAGCGGCTTAGCGCGACCCCGCCTCAGTGCTTAGAGCTTCTCCTTTGCATGGAAGGCTAACCCCCGGCGGGGCGCGGGATACTGGGTGGGCGATGTCGCAGGAGAACGTCGAGATCGCTCGACGCGCCAGCCGGTTCTGGATCGAGCGCGACACTTCGCGGCTCTATGAGGTTCTCGATCCCGGGATCGTCATCGACCTGTCGCGGAACGTCTTCAACCCCGATGTCTATCGCGGCTACGACGGCGTCAAGCGCTACATCGAAGCAGTGGACGAGATCTGGGACAGGTTCGAGGCCGAGATCGAGGAGATCATCGATGTGGGCGACTCCGTTGTGACCTCCACCCGCATATCCGGGGTTGGCCGTGGGAGCGGGATTCCGGTCGATATGCACCTCTTTCAGGTCGTGACCGTGCGAAACGGAAGGGTGCTGCAGTTGACTGGCGGCTTCCGCGACCGAGCGGAGGCCCTCGAAGCCGCCGGGCTGCCGGACTAGGGCAACCCGCCGCCTTGGACGAGAAGCGACGCTTTGCGAGAGAGGCCGCTGCTTTCCATGCAAAGCAGCGGTCCTAAAGACGGCCGCGTCTGGTGTTGAAGTGCTGACGCAAACTAGTCTCCGGGCGATGGCGACCGCCACCGCCACAGCGATTCGCGGCACCGCGAGGCTCGGCCTGCGCACGAAGGAGCTGGTCAAGCGGCTCGGCCCGGATGACATCGCGGTGATCGATCACCGGAACCTCGACCGGATCGCAGCCGAAGAGCTGATCGGCTGCGGCGTGCGAGCGACCATCAACGTCTCGCCGTCGTCCGACGGCTCCTACCCGAACACCGGGCCGCTGGCTCTCGTCCGCGCAGGCGTGCCGCTGATCGATGCCGGGCCGGAGCTCTTCGAGGTGATCGCGGACGGGGACCGGCTGGAGATCGAGGCCGGGCGGATCTCATCGGATGGAGCCCCGATCGCGGAGGGGCGGCCCCTCCGCGCGGAGGAGCTCGCGCGTGAACTGGATGCGCAGCGGGCGCGGATCGACCGGGCCCTGCACGACTTCACGGAGAACACGATGGCCCACCTCCGCGAGGAGGGCGGGCTGCTCTCGGGCGCCATCGACCTGCCGGAGACGCGCACCCGGTTCCGCGACCGTCACGTCCTAATCGTCGTGCGGGGGACCGATCACGTCCGCGACCTGCGGGCGCTTCGTTCCTACATCGAGGACGTCAACCCGATCCTGGTGGGGGTGGACGGAGGCGCCGACGCGATCGTCCGCGAAGGCCTTCGCCCGGACGTCGTCCTCGGCGACATGGATTCGGCGGGCGACGCCGCCCTGCGCAGCGGCGCCGAGCTGATCGTCCACGCCTACCCGGACGGCGGGGCTCCCGGCGCCGAGCGGCTTCGCCGGCTCGCCCTCCCTCATACCGTCGTCCCCTCGGCCGGCACCAGCCAGGACGTGGCGATGCTGCTGGCACATGAGAAGGGGGCCTCGCTGATCGTCAGCGTCGGTGCTCACTTCAACCTGGTCGAGTTCCTGGAGCGGCGCCGCGGCGGCATGTCGTCCACCTTCCTCACCCGCCTCCGGATCGGCGAGACCCTGGTGGACGCCAAGGGGGTCAGCCACCTCTACCCGCCGCGTTAGATGAGGAGGGCGAACTACCGGGGCCGGAAGGTCCTCTTCCCGCTCGGGATCGTCCTGCTGGCGGCCGCCGCCTTCACGCTCACCGCGGGGCTCAATCGCTGGCTGGTGTTCCTCTGCGGCGTCGGCTACCTCGGCCTGCTCGATGACCTGGCCGGCGGGGAAGCTCGGGGCTGGCGCGGCCACGGGCTCGCGCTCGCGCGCCGAGAGCTCTCGACCGGGGCGATCAAGGCCGCCGGGACGCTGGCGTTCGCGGCCTATGCGGTGAGCGGCGAGAGCTTGAGCGGTCCCGTGTACGTCGCCGAGGTGCTCGTCCTCTGCCTGGCTGCGCACCTCGGCAACCTGCTCGACACCAGGCCGGGGCGCGCCGAGAAGGCCCTCGCCCTGGTCGCGGCGGTCCTGTGTCTCGCGTCCCGTAGCCTGGCGCCGCTCGCGCCGGTCGCTCCGCTGATCCCCGTGGTCGGGGCTTGCGCCTGGCTCACCCTGCGCGAGCGGGCGATGCTCGGCGACACTGGGGCCAGCCTGATCGGCGGCATGATCGGGGTCCTTCTGGTGACCACGCTGTCGCCGGTCGGCGTCGCCCTGTCGCTCGCAACGCTGATCGCGATCTCGCTCTATGGGGAGTTTCGCTCGATCTCCGCCGCGGTGGAGCAGAGCCTGATCCTCCGCCGGCTGGATCGGCTCGGACGTGCGGACTGACGTCAGGCCCGCGAGGGAATCGCCTCGCAGAACTCCCGTAGCCGTTCGGCGAAGTCCGGGCTGACGCTCGGCTTGTCGTCCACCGAGGCGGCCTCGGCATTCGGGAATGCGGCGACCGCGTCCTCGAAGCCCTCGTCCGTGTACATCAGGCAGCCCTGGTGTTTCACGAGGAGGAGGTGGAGGTCGAGGCCCCCGATCAACTCGTCCACGGGCGCGTCGCTGCCCTGGAACCACGCCCCGACCAGCAGCTTCAGCGGGACACGCTCGAGGATTCGGCCGGCCAGCTCGGTGTCGTAGGCCCCGCCGGTGACCTGGGTGAGGGCGTGCTGCACGAACCGCTCGCTGTCCTGCTCCGCGAGCTGGTTCATGGCGGACTCGACCTCCGCGTTGATCGGGGCTCGCTCCCCCTGGGAGTCGAGACTCAGGCAGGCGTGACCCAGGGCCATTCCTGCGATGGCGTCGGGACTCGTGCTCGCCAGCTGGCACGCGGCAAGGTTTCCGCCGCTGTCCGAGACGACCACGAACCGGTCCCAGCGTCGCCGAGCGGCCTCCTCGAGGCCACGCGCGGCGATCCGAGCGCGCCTGTGAGCCCCATCGGTCGCGAGGCGTTCGAGCTCCGAATCCGAGACCGCCTCGCCCCCGACGCCCGGCGCGTCGTAGGACGCCACGTCCGCCCACTCCTCGAGCAGCGGGATGATCGTCCACTCGAGCTCGGTGAATTCCGGAACGATCAGAAGCCGAGGCCGCTCCACGCGGAAAGATTCAACACCACTCGGCTCCCAGGGTCGAGTGGATCGCCTCGGTTCCGCTTCACCACCGGCTAGACTCGCTCCGCAGATCGCATTGAGCCAACCGAAGCCCGGCGACACCCGATTTCTCTTCGTGACAGGCGGTGTCGTCTCGTCCCTCGGCAAGGGCATCGCCTCAGCCTCACTCGGTCGTCTTCTCGTCTCCCGCGGATTCCGGGTCCAGCTGCAGAAGCTCGATCCGTACATCAACGTCGACCCCGGGACGATGAGCCCGTTCCAGCATGGCGAGGTGTTCGTCACCGAGGACGGGGCCGAGACCGACCTCGACCTCGGCCACTACGAGCGCTTCACCGACGAGAACACCTCGCGGGCCTCAAACTTCACCGCCGGCGGCGTCTACAACAGCGTCATCCGGCGCGAGCGGCGCGGCGATTACCTGGGCGCGACCGTCCAGGTGATCCCGCACATCACCGACGAGATCAAGAACCGCGTCCTGATCGTCGCCGAGTCGCAGGCCGTCGACTTCGTGATCACGGAGATCGGCGGGACGGTCGGCGACATCGAGTCGCTGCCCTTCCTCGAGGCGATCCGCCAGCTCTACACCGACCTCGGCCCGAAGCGCTGCATGTTCGTCCACCTCACCCTTGTGCCGTACGTGGGGCACGCGGGCGAGATGAAGACCAAGCCGACGCAGCACTCGGTCAACGAGCTGCGTCGCATCGGGATCCAGCCTCACGCTCTGCTCTGTCGCTCCGAGCAGGGACTCGATCGCGAGATCCGCCGCAAGATCGCCCTCTTCGCCAGCCTCCCCGAGGACGCCGTGATCTCGGCGCGGGACGTGGACAACGTCTACAAGGTCCCCCTCGTCCTCCGGGCTGAGGGCATGGACGACCAGATCCTCGACCACTTCGGCATCGAGGCCCCGGCGCCCGACCTCGCCGAGTGGGAGGAGCTGATCAAGCGCGCCGACGGTTCGCGCGAGCGCAAGGTGAAGATCGCGCTGGTCGGGAAGTACGTCCAGCTCGAGGACGCCTACAAGTCAGTGATCGAGGCGCTCACGCACGGCGGCTGGCAGCACGGTGCGGAGGTCGAGACCGAGCTCGTCTCCTCCGAGGACATCGAGGAGTCCCAGCTCGACGACGTCGACGGCATCCTGATCCCCGGGGGGTTCGGGGAGCGGGGGATCGAGGGCAAGATCGAGGCCGCGCGGATCGCCCGGGAGAAGGGCATTCCCTTCCTCGGCATCTGCCTGGGGATGCAGATCGCGGTCGTCGAGTTCGCCCGCCACGTCTGCGGGATGGACGGCGCCAACTCGGCCGAGTTCGACCCGGAGACGCCCTATCCGGTGATCGACCTGCTCCCGGAACAGAAGGAGGTCTCGGACCTCGGCGGGACGATGAGGCTGGGAGCCGACCCAGTGAAGCTCCACGACGACACCCAGGCGCGCGAGATCTTCGGCGAGGCCGTGATCTACAAGCGCCACCGCCACCGCTATGAGGTCAACAACATGCTGCGCCGCCGGCTCGAGGATGAGGGCCTGGTGGCGAGCGGAACCTCCCCGGACGACCGGCTGGTCGAGATCATCGAGCTGCCGGACCACCCTTTCTTCGTCGCCTCCCAGTTCCACCCTGAGTTCAACTCGAGGCCGACGCGCCCGGAGCCGCTCTTCCGCGACTTCGTCGGCGCCGCGGCCAAGAGGGCGTCCGAGCGCCCGGGTGCACCGGAGCCTGTGGCGGAGGCCGAGGCAACCGCCGAGGACTCCGAGGACGTCGGCGTCCGCCGCTCCGCCTAGAGCACCCGGACGGCTAAACGGTCGCCAGCACGACGATCGCGACCAGGAAGACGCCGGTCGCGACCGAGAGGGCGCCGATCTTGATCCGCCATCGCGAGCTGATCCCCGCGACGCCGAAGAGGAACAGCGAGGTCGCGAGGATGACCTCGGCCAGGGTGTAGTCCGCCGCCTTCTCCTGGTGGTCCTCGGCCTGCTCGACCTCGGTCTCCGAGGTCGCTTCCAGTTGCCTTAGACGGCGCTGGCGGTGACGACGGCCGCGAGGCCGAGTGCGATCGCGATGATGACGTCGAGCCGGCCCTCGGAGCGGTCGCCGGAGGTGGGGCTCGGGTGGTGCTCCGAGTGTGCGGGTCGTCGCGCGATCCCGGTCTTCTATCAGCGCGGTCGCACCGGGGCCCGCCGCTAATTAGCCTGTGCCGCTGTGAGCGCGGAGGATCAGCGGATGCTCGACCGCTTCGCCCGCCTCTGTGAGATCGCGAGCCCCACGGGCGAGGAGCGGGAGGTGGCCGACGCCGTCCTGGACGAGCTCCGGGGCTTCGGCGCGGACGTCGCCGAGGACAGCTCGGCGACGCCGGCGCGGGCTGGCGCCGGCAACCTGATCACGCGGATCCCGGGCCGCGGCGACCGCTGGCTCTCCTTCTTCGCCCACCTGGACACCGTTCCCCATGACGGGCCGATCCAGGTCGCTCGTGACAACGGGACGTTCCGAAGCGCCGGCGACACGATCCTCGGCGCTGACAACAAGGCCGCGGTGACGGTCTTGATCGAGCTGGCGGCGCGACACGTCGCGGATCCTCCGCCGGTCGGGCTGGAGCTGATCTTCACGGTCGCCGAGGAGGACGGGCTCCGCGGTGCGAAGGAGCTCGACATCTCGTCGCTGCGGGCGCCCTTCGGCTACGTGCTCGACCACGCGACGCCGATCGGGGAGGTGATCGTGGCGGCTCCGACCTACAAGCGGCTGATCGCCGAGTTCACGGGCCACGAGGCCCACGCCGGGATCAACCCGGAGGATGGCCATAGCGCGATCGCCGCGGCGGCCATCGCCATCGCGGAGATGAAGCTCGGTCGACTTGACGAGGAGACAACCGCGAACGTCGGGATGATTGAGGGCGGGACGGCCTCGAACGTGGTCGCCGGTCATTGCCGGATCCTCGGTGAGGCCCGCAGCGTCGACGGCGAGCGGGCGGCCGCGACCATCGGGGAGATGGTCGACGCCTGTACCTGGGGCGCGAGCCAGCTGGGGTGTGACGTCGACGCCCAGGTCAGCGAGATGTTCCGCGGCTACCGGCTCGACCCGAAGTCCGAGGGCGTTCGGATCGCATCCGAGGCCCTGCGGGCCACCGGTCACGAGCCGGAGCTGGTGGCCACCGGCGGCGGCAGCGACGCCAACGCGCTCGTCGCCTCGGGCTACGAGGCGGTGCTGCTCGCCAATGGGACCGAGGCCAATCACACCCCCGAGGAGCTGGTCAGCGAGGGCGCCATCGTTGAGATGCTGAGGGTGTGCGAAGCGGCGATCGGGCTTGCCGGAAATGCTGAAGCTGCGTAGGGGGAGCGTGAGCCGTACGGATCCGCTGACGGTCCGGGTCGGGGACGAGGAGAGGCGGGCCTGGGCCGATCCCGGGCTGGTCGGGGAGGTCCTCGAGGGGGACGAGGTGATCGTGAACGTCGAGGCGCTGGACCTGGGTCTCGGTTCCGGCGGCTTCGACGTCGTCCACGTCAACCTGACCCGCGGCCTCGAGGCGCCGGGCGCCGCCGCGGAGGCGGCGGCGATGAAGCTCAACTACTCCTCGCTCCAGCACCCCGTCGAGCCGGTGGAGGCGCTGCCGGAGCGGGGGAGCCGGCGAGCCATCCCGGTCCTGGTGCTCTCCCTCCATGGGCAGCTCGCCCCGGCGACCTGGGCCGCCGCGCGGGCGGGCGGAATGCGGGTCGGGTACATCCAGACGGCGGGCGGCGCCCTGCCCGGTGCACTGTCCAGGGACGTCGCGAAGCTCCGCCGCGCCGGGCTGCTCTGCGATCACGTCACCGCGGGGCCGGCATACGGCGGCGAGCGGGAGGCGATCACCGTGATCGGCGCGCTCCGGGCGGCCATGGGCCCGCTCGGCTGGGACGCCGCGATCGCCGGACCCGGGCCGGGCATCGTCGGGTCCGGGACCAGGCTGGGTCACGGCGGCATGTCGGCGCTCGACACGGCCCACGCCTCCCTGTCCCTGAACCTCGAGACGCTGCTCGCGCCGCGGATGTCGAGTGGCGATCAGCGGGAGAGGCATCGGGGCCTGAGCCATCACACCGAGACGGTGCTGCGGCTGCTGCTCGACGGCGTGAAGATGCCCGCTCCCGCTGGCGATGAACCCGCGCTCGAGCTGCTGCGCGATGCCTGCGGCGATCGCCACGAGCTCTGGCCGCGCGAGGTGCCGGTCGACGACTACGCGGCCAGCGGCCTGCCCGCGAGCCACATGGGGCGCTCGATCGAGGAGGACCGGCTCTTCTTCGCCGCTGCCCTCGCTGCCGGGGACGGCCTGGCGGCCACGGCCCTAGCGGGGGTGGCCGCATGAACGACGAGCCGCCCGGGGGCGAGAGGCTCAAGAAGGAGGGCAGCAAGCTCGTCTATCGGGGCCCGATCGCGTCGGTGCGGATGGAGACCTTCCAGTACTCCGACGGGAGCAGGGCGACTCGGCAGGTCGTCGTCCACCCGGGCGCGGTCTGCGTGATCCCGCATGACGGGAACGTCCTCTACATGATCGAGCAGCCGCGGGAGGCGGTGGAGGAGCCGGCGCTGCTCGAGCTGCCGGCCGGCAAGCTTGATGTCGAGGGGGAGACGCCGCTGCAGTGCGCCCAGCGAGAGCTGGCGGAGGAGATCGGCAAATCGGCCGGTGACTGGCGCGAGCTGAAGAGCTTCTACACGAGTCCCGGGTTCGCCAATGAGCGGGTCTGGCTCTTCCTGGCGACTGAGCTCTACGACTCCCCGCAGCGCCGCTCCACCGACGAGCGGATCGAGATCGTCGAGTTTCCACTCACCGACATCGACGCCGCGATCGAGCGCTGCGAGGACGCGAAGTCACTGATCGGCTTGATGGTCCTCAAGGACCTCCTCTAGAGCCCGATCGCCTTGAGGCGCCGCAGGTCCCAGTCGGCGACCTCTCCACCGACCTGAGCGCCGACGTTGTCCGAGAAGCGGAAGTGGACCCCTTCCCAGACGCGTCCGTCGATGTTCTCCTGAGTGATTTGGGACCAGTTCGTGAACGTGTGTGTCACTCCCGGGTCGGTCGAGCTGGTCAGCGCGATCGGGTGCCGGGCCCTGGGCCCCACCAGCGTCGACAGGACCTGCTGGGCGGCGCCGGCGTACCCGGTGTGCCCGCTCGGGTACTCCGGATGGCGGGGCGAGACGAACAGCGGCGTCCAGCTCGCGTCCGGATCGATCGAGCCGGTGCGGATCGCGGTCACGGGCCGCCAGAACACGTAGGTGTACTTGGCCTCGTGGATCGCGATCTGAGCGTCGATCGTGATCACGTGGAACGCGGCCACCAGCCGGCTCTGCCAGCGGAGACCCCGATCGGAGTCGGCGAGGACCGCGCGGAGCACCTGGTTGTACGCGTTGATCGAGCTCTGCTCCCAGAAGAGCGCGGTGTCCGTCTGCTGTGGCGTTCTCGTCGCGCTCGTGTCCTGTCCCGCGGAATGGACCTCCGCGAGACCGTTCAGGTACGTGGCCGAGTCGAGCGCGGGCGGGGACGACGGACGGAACTGGTCGTTGCGCGCGAGCAGGAAGCTGCGGGCCTTGCCGAGGCCGGCCCGAACGACCGGCGGATTCGGCGCCGGGAAGGGCGGGGTCGGCTGATAGACGCCGGGTCCGGGTGATGGCGGCGTCCATGGGGCGTTCACCGATGCCGTGTCGAGACCATCGCCGGCGCGCTCGGCGAGCGCCTCAGCGGCTTCGTGGTGGCCGCTCTTGATGCCCTGCTTCTTCGCCTTGCTGTCCGGGATCGCGGCGAGGCTGGAGTCGAGTGCGGCATCGAGCTGCGATGTCTGGCTCGGCACCTGGTCGACGAGGGCGTCGTGGAGGGCGGTCGCGAAAGCGGCCTGCGTGAACTTATGGCCGCCGCCATTCGCGACGGCTCGCGCCGCGGCGAGCCAGCTGACCGCCCAGGTGCGGCCCTGGGTCGACTGCTCGGGGAATGCTGCCGCGGCGACCGTCTGGCTCGTGAGGTCGAACCAACGCAGGGCGAGCGTGGAGCTCGAGCGCGGTTCATCGTGTCGCTTCGCGGTGGCGGTCTCGGTCAGGGATGGGGCGATTGCGGCGATGGTCACCATGCCGCCCAGAAGGATCAGCCGAGTGCGGAAGGGGGGAGAGGGCATGTCCGGTCCTTTCAGGGGGTCGGGGATAAAGAGAAGTTTCTTTATGGAAATTATCAACTTACTCTGGCCACGACACAGGAAGGGACCGGGTGGCGGCCGGGGAAGTACTTGGCATGGCCACGATTGCGCCGCCACGCGACGCCGAATCCCGCGCCTCGGAGCGCTACGAGGCGCTGGTGCTCGATTTCCTCGCGCACCTCGAATTCGAGCGCGGGCTCTCGCGGAACACGCTCGCCGCGTACCGGACGGACCTGCTCCAGTTCGGGCGGTTCCTGGCCGAGCGCGGTCGCGACGCGACCGGCGCCACGCCGGGGGACCTCTCCGACTTCCTCGCAGACCTGGCCCAGGGCGACGGCGACGCCCGTGCGCCGTGCTCGACGGCGACGGTCCACCGCAAGGCGGCCTGCCTGCGCTCCTTCTATCGGCACCTTCGCCGCGAGGAGGCGATCGACGACGACCCGGCGGCCCGGCTCGAGACGCCCCGGCGCGGGAAGAAGCTGCCGGAGGTCCTGAGCTACGCCGAGGTGCAGCGTCTGCTCGCCCAGCCGCGGGGTGACGAGCCGACCGCGATACGGGACCGCGCGCTGCTGGAGCTGATGTACGCGTCGGGGTTGCGAGCCTCGGAGACCATCTCGCTCGAGATCTCGGATGTCGATCTCGAGCACGGCGTGGTGCGCGCCATGGGCAAGGGATCCAAGGAGCGGCTCGTCCCGGTCGGCGGCAAGGCCGTGGCCGCCGTGCGGGTCTACCTGCGCTCGGGCAGGCCGAAGCTGGTGCACTCGCCCGATGAGCGCAAGCTCTTCCTCAACTTCCGCGGTGGCCCGCTTACCCGGCAGGGTCTCTACAAGATCGTCCTCCGCCACGCCGAGTCGGCCGGCCTGGGCGACCGGATGAGCCCGCACACGCTGCGGCACTCGTTCGCGACGCACCTCTTGAGCGGAGGATGCGACCTGCGCTCGGTCCAGGAGATGCTCGGCCACGCCGATCTCTCGACCACCCAGCTCTACACGCACCTCTCCGGCGAGGAGCTCAAAGAGGCCTACTTCAAGGCGCATCCGCGAGCGCATCTGCCTCACTAGCATCGGGAGGGATGCCCGAGCTACCCGAGGTGGAGACGGTCCGTCGCCAGCTCGAGCCCGAGCTGGTCGGGAAGCGGATTGAGTCCGCCGAGGTGCTCGACGAGCGCCTCACTCGGCCGGAGCCGCCGGGCGCGCTGGAGCGTGCGGTCGAGGACCGCGAGGTGACGGCGGTGGCGAGGCGCGGGAAGTACCTGTTGATCGGGCTGGAGGGCGGGCGAACCCTGGCCATGCATCTGCGGATGACCGGGAACCTCCTGCTGCGTGATCCGGAGGGCGGTGGGACGACGGACCTGATGGAGAGCGAGCCGCTGGGCGGCCCTCGCCTTTATGAATCGAAGCCCGAGCCGAGTTACGTCCGGGCTCGCTTCGAGCTCGACGACGGTCGCACCCTGCTGTTCACGGACGTGCGTCGCTTCGGGCAGGCGGTGGTGCTCGACGCGGGCGATCAGCTCGATGACTTCTTCGCCTCCAGGCTCGGGATCGAGCCGCTCTCGCCGGAGCTCACGGCGGAGCGGCTGCTGGAGCTGGCGGCGGGACGCAAGGCGCCGCTCAAGTCGTTCCTGCTCAGCCAGTCGCGGATCGCGGGGATCGGGAACATCTACGCCGACGAGGCGCTGTGGCGGGCGAGGCTGCACCCGCTCTCGCCGGCGGGGTCTATGAAGCTCGAGCACGCCCGACGTCTGGTGGAGGGAATCGTCGGCGCCCTCGAGGCGGGCCTGGACCATGGAGGGGCCAGCATCGACGACTACCTCGACGTTCGGGGTGAGCGGGGTTCGATGCAGGACGAGTTCCTGGTCCACACTCGCGAGGGCGAGCCCTGCCTGCGGCCGCCGGAGGAGCACCGCCCCTCGCCACCTCCGGTGATCCAGCGAATCGTGGTGACCGGGCGATCGACCTACTTCTGTCCCAATTGCCAGGTGCGGCTGCGGCGCCGGCCGCGCCGGAAGGCGCGCCGGGCGGCGCGCGGGGCTGGTGCGAGGTGAGCGAGCCGCCGCCCATGCCGGACGGTTTCGCCGTCGGGCACTGGTCCGATCCGGGGGGTGGCACGGGGTGCACCGTGGTGATCCCGCCGCCCGAGACGCGGGGCGGGGTGTGCGTGCACGGCGGCGGGCCAGGCACCCGCGAGACCGACACGCTGCGGCCACTCGCCAACGCGCAGGAGGCGAACGCGATCCTGATCACGGGCGGCAGCGCCTTCGGACTGGCCGCCGCGGACGGGGTGGTGCGCTGGCTCGAGGAGCACGACCGCGGATACGTCACGCCGTATGGGCGGGTGCCGCTTGTGCCGGCGGCGGTGATCTACGACCTGCCGTCGGGCTCGGGCCCCGATGCCCGGCCGGGCCCGGATGCCGGGTACGCCGCCTGCGAAGCGGCCGAGCCGGGGGTGCCGGGGCGGGGCGCCGTGGGGGCGGGGACGGGGGCGACGGTCGGGAAGATCCTCGGACGGGACCCGGCCAGGGCGGGGGGCGTCGGCTACGCCGCGCTGGTCACGGGGACGGGGCACACGGTGGCCGCGCTGGCGGCCGTCAACGCCGCGGGCGACGTGATCGGCGAGGACGGGTCGGTGATCGCCGGTCCGCGCGGCGAGGAGGGGGAGGCGATGCGCGGTGCGGAGCTGATCGCGGCGATGAAGGAGCCGCCGGAGTTCCGCGTTCCCGAGGGAAACTCGACCCCGGTCTGCGTCTGCACGGACGCGGCGCTCGACAAGCGCGGCTGCTCGATGGTGGCCCGCGCCGCCACCGCCGGACTCGGGCGGGCGGTCGACCCGGTGTTCACACCGGTGGACGGCGACGTGGTCTTCTGCCTCGCCTCCGGCCGGGAGGAGCCGGATCAGTTCGCGCCGTTTCAGATCGGCGCGGCCGCGGCGACCGTGACGGCGGCGGCGATCCGGGACGCGGTGCGGCAGACCGGCTGAGCAGCGATACTCGCGCCGTGTCGTCCAACCTCGATCTCGTCAAGTCGGTCTACGTGGCCTGGGAGCGCGGTGACTGGAGCTCGGTGGACTGGGCGGATCCCGACATCGAGTTCCGGGTCGTCGGCGGGCTGGACGAGGGAAGCTGGAAAGGGGTGGAGGGGATGGCTGACGCCTGGGCGGACCAGCTGCGGGCCTGGCAGGATCTCCGCGCGGTCGCCGAAGAGTTCCGAGAGCTCGATGACGGTCGAGTGCTCGTTCTGATGAGGAACGAAGGGCACGGCAGGGGCAGCGGGATCGATCTGAGCGAGATCTCCACCGAGGCAGCGAACATCTTCACCGTGCGCGAGGGGAAGGTGGTGAGCCTGTCCATCTATCCGGACCGCTCCCGCGCCCTCGCCGATCTCGGGATGTCCGAGAGCAACTGATCCGTCCGGGCCCTTCGGCAACGTCAGTGGGCCATGCCCGGAAGCGTGAAGACGGAGGCCGTCGTGCTGCGCAGCATCCGCTACGGCGAGGCCGATCGCGTCGTCCATCTCTACTCGGCTGATCGGGGGCGGATCGGGGCGATCGCCAAGGGGTCCCGCCGGCCGAAGTCCAGGTTCGGGGGCCGGCTGGAGCCGTTCTTCCGGCTCAACCTGGTCCTCTACGAGGGGCAGGGAGACCTGCTCACCGTGACCGGCGCCTCGACCGTCGACGGCCATCCGAGGCTGCGCTCATCCGGGGCGGCCCTGGGGGCGGCCGGGCGGGGCTGCGACACCGTGCTGCGGCTGCTCGACTCGGGCGAGCCGAACCAGGCCGCCTACAACCTGCTCTGCAACTACCTGGGGCTGCTGGACGCCGATGCGGAGGGCGCCAGCGCGCCTGGTACGGCCCTCGCCTTCCGGCTCAAGCTGGCGCTGGCCGCCGGGTTCTCCCCGGAGCTGGCGAGTTGCGCCACCTGCGGGGAGACCGACCACCTCACGGCCTTCTCGGGGGCGGCCGGCGGCGTGGTCTGCGCGAGCTGCGAGGGAGGAGGCTTTCCGTTCTCGGAGGAGGCGCACCGGTTCATGGTCGATGCGCTGGCGCGCCCGCTCTCGGAGGCGCCGGCCGCGGGTCGTGGGGTGGCCGCGCAGGCCGATCGGGCGATCACCGAGACGCTCGAGCACCACGCGCACGTGCGGCTGCGCGCCGCGGCGTAGTTAGGACCTGGGGCGGTACATGCGCTCGGTGACCCGCAGCTTGAGGCCCTTGGGGCCGACGGCGGCGCGCATGAACCAGGGAAAGAAGCGGCCGGTGACGACCGAGCGCTTGCTGCCGTCGTAGGCGCGCAGCGCGTCGCTGACGCATCGCTCGACGCTGATCATCCCGGGCGGTATCGGGGTGTTCTCGTCGTAGCCGGCGACTCCCTGCCACTCGGTCTTCACGGGACCGGGGTTGACCACCGTGACCTTGACGCCGGTGCCGCGCAGCTCCATCCAGAGTGCCTCCATGAAGGAGATCGCGAACGCCTTGCTCGCGCCGTACGTGGCCTCGTAGGGGAGGGGCTGCAGGCCGGCCGTCGAGGCGACCGTGATCACGCCGCCGCGCCGTCGCTCCACCATCCCGGGAACGAAGGCGTGGGTGAGGGTGATGACGGCCTCGCAGTTGACGCGCACCATCTCGGACTCGCGGGCGGGGTCGAGCTCCAGGAAGCGGCCGCGGAGGCCGAAGCCGGCGTTGTTGACCAGAAGGTCCACGTCGACGCCGAGCTTCTCGACCTTGCCCGGCAGCTCGGCTGCCTGCGTGACGAGGTCGCATTCGACGACGTGCGCGGTGGTCGGGAGCTGCTCGGCCAGCTGCTCCAGGCGGTCCCTGCGGCGGGCGACCAGAATCAGGTCGTAGCCGCGGCCCGCGAGCTGGCGGGCGAACTCCTCGCCGATGCCGGCGGAGGCGCCGGTGATCAGTGCCGTCTCTGCCACGGAGCGGAGCCTATTCGGATACGCCGAGTCCGGGCAACGGCAGACGCGCCGTGCGGGGTGCGAACATCGGGTGGATGGAGGCACGCACGGAAACGTTCGAGGACCGGATCCGATCCTGGGAGTCGGAGTACCTGTGGGAGCCGGCGACGCCGTCGTATCCGGCGCGCCGGCGCGATCAGGAGCCGGACAGCCCCGTGCGGACGCCGTTCCAACGCGACCGGGACCGGATCGTGCACTCGAAGGCCTTCCGGCGCCTCAAGCACAAGACGCAGGTGTTCGTGGCGCCGGAGGGGGACCACTACCGGACCCGGCTGACCCACACGCTGGAGGCCTGCTTCATCTCGCGGACGGTGGCGAGGGCGCTGGGGCTGAACGAGGACCTGACCGAGGCGATCGGGCTGGGGCACGACCTCGGGCACCCTCCCTTCGGGCACATCGGGGAGGAGGTGCTCGACGCGGAGCTGCAGGAGCACGGGATGCGGTTCCGGCACAACGAGCACTCGCTGCGGGTCGTCGAGGTCCTGGCCCGCGATGGCCGCGGCCTCAACCTGACCGAGCAGGTGCGGGACGGGATCCTCAACCACACCGGTCCGGGGAAGCCGGCGACGCTCGAGGGGCGGGTGGTGCGGATCGTGGACCGGGTCGCCTACATCAACCACGACATCGATGACGCGGTGCGGGCGGGGATCATCTCGGGTCAGGACCTGCCGGAGGAGGAGATCCAGCTGCTGGGGGAGACCGGGGCGGCGCGGATCGACCTGATGGTGCGGGACATGGTCGAGCGCTCGCGCGCCGAGGGCGACATCTCGCAGAGCGAGGAGGTGGGTGGGGCGATGCTGCGGCTGCGGAAGTTCATGTTCGAGCGGGTGTATCTCGGCGCGGAGGCGCGGGCCGAGCAGGAGCGGGCCAGGGTGGCGCTGCGGAGCCTCTTCGCGCACTATCTCGACCACCTCGACGAGGTGCCGGCGACCGACCCGGCGGCGGGCCCCGTGCAGCGGGTGACCGACTATCTGGCCGGAATGACCGACCGTTTCTGTCTGGCCACGTACGAGCGGCTGGCCGGTCGCCAATAGGCTGATTCCGTGGCGAAGTTCACACCGGAGAGCAAGGACCGCGTCAAGGACGCGGCGGACATCGTCGAGATCGTGTCGGCGTACACGGATCTGCAGCAGCGCGGGCAGGACTACTGGGGGAACTGCCCGTTTCATGACGAGCGGACCCCGTCATTCAAGGTCAACCCGCGCGACAAGCTCTACTACTGCTTCGGCTGTGAGGCGAGCGGGGACGTCTTCCGGTTCGTGGAGGAGAAGGAGGGGCTGACCTTCCCGGAGGCGGTCGAGTCGCTGGCGGAGCGGTACGGGGTGGAGCTCGAGCGGGAGAGCGAGGACCCGCGGGCCGAGGAGCGGCGGAGGCGGAAGGCGAGGCTGTGGGAGTTGCTGGAGCGGACCGCGAAGTTCTACGAGCGGTATCTGTGGGAGTCGCCGAAGGCGGAGAGGGCGCGGAAGTACCTGGCCGCTCGGGGCCTGGGGGAGGAGGTGCTGCGGCGGTTCGGGGTCGGGATGGCGCCGAGCCCGTGGGACCAGGTGCTGACCGGGAGCCAGCGGGCCGGGTTCAAGGTGGACGAGCTGCTGGCGGCCGGCCTGGCTCAGAAGGGACGGCAGGGCGGCCACTACGACCGCTTCCGGAACCGGATCACGTTCCCGATCCGCGACCAGCGGGGGCGGGTGCTGGGGTTCGGGGCGCGGGCGCTGAGCGCCGACACCCAGCCGAAGTACCTGAACTCGCCGGAGGGGGAGCTGTACCGGAAGAGCCACACGCTCTACGGGATCGATCGGGCGCGGGGGCCGATCGCGAAGGCGAGGCGGGCGATCGTGGTGGAGGGCTACACGGACGTGCTGGCGCTGCACCAGGCGGAGGTGCAGGAGGCCGTTGCGATCATGGGGACGGCGATCACGCCCGAGCAGGTCGCGATGCTGGCCGGGCTGACGGACTCCGTGGTGCTGGCGCTGGACGCCGACCGGGCCGGGGCGGACGCGATGATCCGGGCGCAGAAGGTGGCCGGGGGGCGCGGGCTGGAGTTGCGGGTCGCGGCGATGCCGGAGGGCGAGGACCCGGCCGACGTGCTCCAGGACGGCTCGGTGGAGCGGTTCATGAAGCTGGTGGACGAGGCGATCGACCTGCCGAGCTTCCGCGTCGATGTGGCACTCGGGCGGGGCGAGCTGAGCAGCCTGGCCGGGCGCGAGCGGGTTCTGGACGAGGTCGGTCCGGTGCTGAAGGCGATGGGGGAGACGGCGCTGGGATTCGACGAGCTGGTGCGGAAGGTGGCCGATCGGCTGGATACGGACCCGAGCCTGGTGCTGGCGCGGGTGCGCGCGGCGCCCGACGCGCCCACCCAGGGTTCGGGTGACGCCGCGGGGAACGGAGGGGCGCCGCGGCCGGTGGCCGCGACCCTAACGCCGCGCGAGACCAGGGAGAGGGCGCTGCTGGCGATGTGCCTCGTGGATCGGGCGGCCGGCCGGAAGTTCATCGACGAGCTCAGTGACGAGCACCTGTCGCCGACCGGGCAGCCGGCGCTGCGCTGGCTGCGTGACCATCTCGATGATCCGATGGCGGGGCTTCCGCGGGACGATGCGGCGCTCACCTCGCTGATCTCGGAGCTCGTCATGCGCTCGGGTAGTGAGCCGGCCTCCGAGCAGGCGATGCAGCTCAACTTCGATCTGCTCGAGGAGCAGAGACTGGACGACGAGATCTCGTCGGCCCGGGCCTCCGACGACTACCAGACGGTCACCCGCCTGCTGCGCGATCGGGCCGACCTGACCGAGCGGATCGCCCGCCGGGGCGGGTGGGCGGACGCCGCTTGACCCTGCGGGTTCGGGAGGCCGAGCCCGGGGACCTGGAGGCGCGACGAGGGCTGCGGCCGGATCTACCTGACGAGCCGGTACGAGCGGGAGGGAGCGGCCGCCTTCTACCGGCGGATGGGCTTCGAGGACACCTCGCTGCGGTTCGTGAAAAACCTCGGCCAGTAAGCGCCCGGCCGAGGAGGCTTTGCCGACTTCGGGGTCATATACACCCGAAAGTCGGCAATACCGGTGCCGAGCGACGCTAAGGTTGCTTGCGACCTAGCATCCTTAGGTCGCTCAGGCGGATCAACACGGTCCGGGGTAGCTCAATTGGTAGATGCGCTCGGCTGTTAACCGAGAGGTTGAGGGTTCGAGTCCCTCCCCCGGAGCTGGCTAGGACGACTCGACGCGAGCCGGCGAGAGCCGGCTCGTCGCGTTTCGGGCGGCCTCCTCGACCAGGTCCGCGGCGGCCGCCGCGCCGTCGTGCGACTCCGACCAGGCCGCGATCTCCCGTGCCCGCTCCGTAAACCGCGGCTCGCCCAAGAGCCGCCTTGTGGCCAGCCGGATCGAGTGCCGCGACAGCAGTCGCCGCGGCACCGACAGCCCCGCGCCCGACCATGCAACGCGCGCCGCGTTCTCTCCCATGTCGCCGACCGAGGGACAGACGAGCAGCGGCGTGCCCGCCGCCAGGGCCCTCGCCACCGTCCCGTGTCCGCCGTGGCAGATCACCACGTCGGCCGCCGGCATCGCCTGCGAATAGAGCATCCAGTCCACCACCAGTGCATTCGGCGGCACCTCGATCGGTCGCTCCGGCCGGTGCCGGTTGGTCGTGGCCAGCACCCTCACCGGCTCATCGGCCAGCCCGTCCAGCGCCGCCCGCAGCAGCTCGCACTCGGGATCCTGCGACGTGCTCGGCGCCACCAGCACGAGCGGCCCATCGCCCTCCGGCAGCTCCACGTCCTCACCCGGCAACTCGAAGAACAACGGCCCCGTCACCCGCACATGCGCCGGCCACTCCCTCGGATACTCGAGCTGCGGAAACGTGGCCACGATCGCGAGCAGCTCGCTGATCCCCCCATGGAACCGATCGATCGGTGGCAGCCCCAACCTTTCCCGGGTCTCATTGAGCTCGTCCCGTCCCCGCCGCAGCCCCATCGCCAACAGCGGCCCAGTCGCCTTCCAGCCGACCCGCCCCAGCGCCGTCCGCGGCGGCCGCAACCCGAGCGAGTACATCGGCATCCCCGGCTGCTGCACCGGATAGACGTGCGGGATCAGCGTCGCGTGCGGCACCTCGGCGACCTCCGCGGCGAGCGTCGGTGCCAGGGTCAGGATGTCGCTGACCACCAGATCCGGCTCGAACCCCTCCATCAACCTGGCGAGCGCCCGAGCGGCGGCCGCGGCCGTCTGTCCATCCGGCGTGTCCGGTCCCGGCGGCGGATAGACCGTGTACTCCTGCGCCCCCGTGAAGGCCAGCCCCTCCGCCTCCACCGGCTCCCGCCACCGCTCCCAGGTCTCGACCAGCACCTCGTGCCCCCGCCGCCCCAGCTCCCGCGCGAGGGCGATCGCAGGAAACGCGTGCCCCGGGTCGCCGAAGGCGGCCACCAGCAGCCGCAGCTGTCCGTCTGAACGGCCCATTGCGCTGACCCTACGGGGTAGGCGGTATCCCTTGATTTGGTCATGGCGAAGCGCCGCAACAACGCCCAGCGCCTCCGCAACGCGGTCTACGCCATGCCGGGCCGCACCAAGGCGGCGATGCTCCGCGGCATCCGCTCCAACCGCGTCATCGTCGGCGCCTACGTGGACAAGCGCGGCGGCGTCTGCCCGATGCTCGCCGCGCACCGCAACGGCGGCCGCACCAACTTCGGCACCTTCGCCCGCGCCTGGGACGCCTACACCGGTGCCAAGCGGCGCAAGCCCCGCCGCGCCTCCCGCCGCGAGGTCCGCACCCTGGAGGGCTACCTCGAGATGTCCCTGGTCCGCGACGGCCTCGACCTGGACACCGAGACCCACCCCGACCGCCCACTCACTGAGGAGGTCCGCGAGGTCAAGGCCGCCCGCCGCCGCCTCGCCGAGGCCGACGCTCACGAGGCCACCGACGTCTCCGTCCAGGACGTGCTCACCACCGCCTACGGCGAGCACTCCCCCGCGGAGGACACAGCCGAGGCCTGGGCCGAAGAACTCGAACGAGCCGCGGCCGAGGCCGAGCGAGGCGACGCCTGACCCTCCGGGCTAACTTCCGCCCGTGAACCGGGCGCAGTCCGACCTCCCACACGTCTCCGTGATCGTCCCCGTCCGGGACGGCGAATCCACCATCGCCGACTGCCTGGACTCGATCCTCGCCACGGACTACCCGCCGGAGCGCCGCGAGGTCGTCGTCGTCGATAACGGCTCGAGCGACGGCACCGCAGCGCTGATCCGCGCCCGGCCGGTCCGCTACCTGCGAGAAGTGAAGCGCGGCGTCTCCAACGCCCGCAACCGCGGCATCGCCGAGAGCGAGGGCGAGATCCTCGCCTTCGTCGACTCCGACTGCCTGGTCGAGCCCCAGTGGCTCACCGAGCTCGTCCGTCCCTTCGAGGACCCCGAGGTCGGCAGCGTCGCCGGCGATCTCCAGCACGCGCCCCCGACCACCGCCGCCGAGCGCCAGGCGGCCCGCATGCTCGGCAACTGGCAGCGCTTCGCCTTCACCTCCAACCCCGCCTATCCGATCACGGCCAACGCCGCCTACCGCCGCGACGTCCTCGACCGCATCGGCCCCTTCGACCCCCACATGACCCGCGCCCAGGACGTCGAACTCGGCCTCCGCTTCCAGGAGCGCAGCGGCCGCCGCCTCGCCTACGCGGAGCGGGCCACCGCCCACCATCGCAACCGCACGACGCAGCGCGGCTTCTTCCGTCAGCAGCTCGGCTGGGCCTACGGCGCCGGACTGGTCGGCGCCAAGTTCGAGGCGATGGGCGGCGACCCCGTCAAGCCGCCCAGGATCCGCGACCTCGCCCGGCCCCTGCAGGGCCTCGCAATCGTCATCTGGGTCGGCATCCGCCGTCGCGGCCGCCGCGAGTGGATCGAGGACGCCTGGTTCGACTTCCTCCGCCAGCTCGCCTGGTGGATCGGTGCGCGCATCGGCCTGCGCCGCGGCGAGAGGATCTGGGGGCCGGGCACCGCCCGGCCCGGCGGCTCAACCTAGTTCGGGCGTGTCCATCGTGTCCCCGGGTCGCAGAAACGCGATCTCGGGAACCAGGCAGTTCGGGGACGTCCGCAGCAGGAACCGCACGCTCTCGGCAATGTCCTCGGGCCGGATCATCGCCTCGGCCGCGACCTGCCCCTTGACGAACTCGGTCATCGGCGTGTCGACGAACGCTGGCGCCAGCGCGGTCACCTGAATCCCCTGGCCCGCGTTCTCCTTCTGCGTCGCCTGGGAGAACCCGATCACCGCCGCCTTTGTCGCGGAATACACCGACAGCCACGCCTGCCCGGACTTGCCGGAGATCGAGGCCGTGTTCACGATCAGCGCCTTCCCGTGCTCCGCACCCGCCTCGCGCAGCATCGGCAGGCACTCCCGGGTCGTGAGGATCGTCGCCCGCAGGTTTACCCCCAGCTGCATGTCGACGTACTTCGTCGTCAGCTCGTCCATCGCCTCGCCGATCCCGACCCCGGCGTTGTTGAGCAGCACGTCCAGCCGTCCGTACTTGGACCGATGCGCCTCGATCAACCGCTGGATCTCCTCCTCGTCGGCCATGTTCGCCGGCACGCTCTCCACCTCGAGCCCAGCGGAGCGCAGGTCCTCGGCCGCGGCCTCCAGCTTCTCTGCACGCCGCGCCGAGACGGTGAGGCCATATCCGTCCTCGCCGAGCGCCCGGGCGATCGCCAGCCCGATCCCACTCGAGCCACCTGTGATCAACGCCGCCTTCTCCGCCAACTCTCCTCCTTTAATGGCTGCTGAATCGCGATGGGCACCCTATCCGTACCCCCTCTACGATGCCGCCCGTGTCCAGGAAGACCATCGCCGCCGTGGCGGCCCTTTTCACCGTTGCACTCGTCGCCGGTTGCGGCGGATCGGACAACGGCACCGGCAGTCGCAGCCAGCCCGCGGCTGCCGCGACCGACTTCCCGGCACCGCACGGGCAGAGCCTCGAGCAGGTCCTCCTCTCGGCCTCCAAGGGACAGCAGGGCCCGGTGGTCGCTCCCGCAGCCGCGATGTTCTACGTCGGCACGAACCGCTTCCCCTTCGGCGTCTTCACCGCCGGCCGCGACCAGATCACCGACGCACAGGTGGCCATCTACGCCGCGCCGGGCAAGGGCGTGAAGGGCCCCGCGATCGGCCCGTTCCCCGCCCGGATCGAGGACCTCACCACCAAGCCCGCCTTCCGTGCGAAGACGACTGCAGACGATCCCAGCGCCGCCCAGGTCGCCTACGTCACCGACATCCCGCTGGACAAGAGGGGCCCGTGGGCGTTCGGCGCTCTGATCAAGAACGGCAGCTCCTACCAGTACAGCCTGCTGCCCACTCCGCATCCGGTGGGGGAATACCCGGCGCCGCAGGTCGGCCAAAAGGCACCCGTGACTCACACCCCTACCGTGGGCGAGGTCTCCGACATCTCGCAGATCGACACCCGGGTTCCGCCCGACGACATGCACAGCGACGATCTCGCCGACGTGCTCGGCAAGAAGCCCGTCGTCCTGCTGTTCGCGACACCGGCCCTCTGCCAGAGCCGCGTCTGCGGCCCGGTCACCGACGCCGAGGAGCAGGTGAAGCAGGAGTTCGGCGACCGCGTCGCCTTCATCCATCAAGAGGTCTACAACAACAACCAGATCAACGACGGGCCTCGCCCCCAGATGACGGCGTACGGCCTCCAGACCGAGCCCTGGCTGTTCGTCATCGACCGCAGCGGCACCGTGAGCAGCGTGCTCCAGGGCCCGTTCAGCGTCCAGGAGCTCGAGGCGGCGGTCCAGAAGGTCGCCTGACGCACCGTTTGCTCCGCGAACGGCGCGGAGCGGATAGTTTCACCGTATGGCTGATCCGGAGCTCCTCACAATGCTCGCCTCGGAGGCCGAGCGCCGCGGCCCCACGATCATCACGGGCATCGAGCAGCTCGCCGCCTCCGGCGACAAGGACTCGGCCCAGATCGAGCAGCTGCGGGTCGAGGCCCACGGCCTCAAGGGCGCCGCCCTGGTCGTCGGCCAGAGCCGTCTGGCGGACCTGGCCCGCCTGATCGAGCAGTTCCTGGCGGCGTGCGTCGAGTCCGGCGACGTCAACCCCGCCGACGCGGCCGCCGTGGTGACCGCGACGAGCGCGTTCACGGAAGGGGCTCAGGCCGCCGCCGAGGGAGTGCGGGAGCCCTCCTCGGTCCGCGACTCACTCGCCGCCCTGAGCCACTGACCAGCGCCTAGTCCGCGTGGTGGAGCGCGAACGCGACCGCGCCGACCGCCATCGCCGACATCACCAGCCACGCGGGTATCAGCCAGCCGACGATCTCCGCCACCCGCAGGGACTGGCGCCGGTAACCCGGCAGGATGAGCGCGACCATGCTCGCGATGAACACCACCCCCGCGAACACAACGACGGGCGCCGCGATCAGCGTCCGCGCCGGCGCGTCTACCTCGTCTTCGAACCCCCGGCCAGCGCCCGACGCCAACACGCCGACCACCGCCACGACCACAAGCGAGCCGTAGAGCGCCCCGAGCAGCGGCCACGTGAAGGTCTGGGGCGCGGCCTCGTCGCGCTCACCCCGATCCCCGCGCTCCTCCATGCCACGAATCTATCCCGGCGGATGGCGCACATACACTGGCCGCGGGGCCGGTAGCTCAGCTGGTCAGAGCAGCGGACTCATAATCCGTCGGTCGGAGGTTCGAGTCCTCCCCGGCCCATCACAAAGCCGCTGCACCCGGCGCCTTTTGCGCGTGGATGGCCGCTGAGGCGCAGCG
>JBKPND010000029.1:0-101872 GCA_046732465.1 Actinomycetota bacterium | reverse complement strand
GCCGACCTGGCCCGCCATCACGAGACCGAACGCGGGCGGCGGCTGCGGATCTTCACCAAGATCCCCGATGAACCGGGCTCACTGGCCGCGCTTCTCACCTCCCTCGGGGAGAGCGGCGCCAACCTGATCGACGTGGACCACGTCCGCGAGGCCGTGGGCCTCTCCGTCGGCGAGACCGGTGTCGAGCTGGTGATGGAGACGCGTGGCGCCGAGCACGCCAAGCAGCTGCTCGCGCTCCTCCAGGAGCTCGGCTACAAGCCCGACGTGCTGAGCTGAGTCTCCTCGTAGTCGCTCGGGTTGAGACGGCGAGTGCGCCACCGGTACTCGAGCGTGAAGCCGGGCCAGTTCTGGGAGTCGCGGCCGTTCTCATCGACGTACCAGTTGCTGCAGCCGGTCTGCCAGACCGAGGTCGAGAGCCTCTCCTGGACCTCGCTGTCGAATGAGCGCTGCACGGCGGCGCGGACGGCGAGCCGGCCACCGTTCCGCTGGAGCCGCCGGACGGCGTCGACGATGTAGTTCATCTGGCTCTCCAGCTGGTAGATGATCGAGCCGGAGCCCAGGTTGGTATTCGGGCCGTACATGATGAAGAGGTTGGGGAAGCCGGCGACCGTCATCCCCAGGTACGCCTCCGCCCCGTCCCGCCAGACCTCGTTGAGATCGAGGCCGCCCTCGCCGCGGATCTCCATCGGCGCCAGGAACCTGGTGGTCTGGAAGCCGGTCGAGAGGATGACGACGTCGGTGGGCCGCTCCGAGCCGTCCTCCGCGATCACCCCGTGCTCGGTCAGCTCGCGGACACCCTGGGTGAACAGCTCGACGTTCGGCCGCTCGAAGGTCGAGTAGTAGTCGGCCGAGATCAGCACCCGCTTGCAACCGAGCACGTGATCGGGGTCGGGCGTCAGCGCCCGCCGAAGCTCCGGGTCCGCGACCTGTTGCTCGAGGTTCCTCTCGAACAACCGCACCCCCACCCTGCCGAGGGGCTTGAACTGGTTGAAAGCCGAGACGAAGAGCTCGAAGAAGAACCACTCCTTGAAGCGCTGGTAGAGGCGCGCCGGCGGGAAGTGCCGGAAGAGCCGTTTCTCCCAGCCGCGGAAGGCGCGGTCCTTCTTCTCGATCACGTAGGGGGCGGAGCGCTGGTAGACGTCCAGCTGGGCGACCCGCTCAGCGATCGCCGGGACGATCTGGATGGTGCTCGCGCCGGTGCCGATCACCGCAACCCGCTTGCCCTCGAGCTCGACGTCGTGGTCCCAGCGAGCCGAGTGGAAGATGGGTCCCCGGAAGCGCTCCTTGCCGTCGATCCGGGTCGTCGCCGGCAGGCTGAGCTGGCCGGTGGCGGTGACGAGGAGGTCGGCCTCGATCTCCTCCCCGTCAGTGGTCGTCACCCGCCATGTCCCGGCGGCCTCCTCGAAGTCGGCGCGAGCGACCTCGACCCCGAAGCGGAGATGGGGCTCGAGCCCGTAGCGCGTCACGCAGCTCTCCAGGTAGCCGAGGATCTCCGGCTGCGGCGAGTAGCGCCTGGTCCAGTCGGGCTTGGGCTCGAACGAGAACGAGTAGAGATGCGAGGGGACGTCGCAGGCCGCGCCCGGGTAGGTGTTGTCCCGCCAGACCCCGCCGATCCCCTCGGCCTTCTCGAGGATCGTGAAGGTGTCGATCCCCGCCCGCTTCAGGGACATCCCCAGGCCGATCCCGCCGAAGCCGGCGCCGATGATCAGGACGCGGGGCGCGGGCCGTCCGTTGTGGGATCCGTTCGAGGACGTCTGCGCCTCGGCCAGCGGCCGCCGCACCCAGATCCTGTCAAGCGCGCGGCCGAGATCGGCCAATGCCTCGTCCGCCTCGCGTAGCAGACCGGCGCCGAGCTGGAAGTCGTGCCACATCTCCGCGTACTTCGAGTAGCCGACGTCCACCCCCGCTTCACGAGCCCGCTCGGCCAGGCGGTCGGAGTCGCTCAGCAGGATGTCGTGAGTCCCGGCCTGCAGGTACATCGGCGGGAGGCCCGAGAGGTCGGCGTTGATCGGAGAGATCTCCGGGTCGCTGAGCTCGGCGGCGCCCCGGTATTGGCCGGCGGACTCGACGAGGTGCGGACGGGCCAGGCCGACGTCCCGGCGACGGTTTGCCTTCATCGACGCCCCCGAGTTGGTCAGGTCGAACCAGCCGTTCAGCAGGACCAGCCCGGCGGGCAGGGGGTCGTCGCCGTCGCGGAGCCGTCCGGCGAGCGCCAACGCGAGCCCGGCCCCGGCCGAGTCCCCGGCGACCACGACCGACTCCGCATCCAGGCCCGAGCCCAGCAGTCCGCGGTAGGCGGCGACCGCGTCCTCGACGGCAGCGGGGTGCGGATGCTCGGGCGCGAGCCTGTAGTCGGGCAGATGGACGGGCACGCCGCCGGCGATCGCGATCTGGGCGGCGATGCCCCGATGGGTCCGGAGCGACCCGCCGACGTAGGCGCCCCCGTGCAGATAGAGGATCGCCCGGCCCTCGTCGGCGCGTTCGGCCGCGATCCGATCCGCCCGGATTCGGCCGAGCTCTCCCGCCGACACCGTCACCCCGCGCGGGACCCGGGTGAGCCGCGCCGCCGCGTCCTGGATGCGGCGCTGGGCCGACAGTGGGATCCAGGGCTGATGCGGCCCGCGCTGGAACAGCAGGGTCAGCAGCTTCCCCAGCGGCCGAGGTGCATACCGGCTCACGGTGCAGGAACAATAGGCTTCCGCCGTGGCCTCCCACGAGACGGTCGACCTGACCATCGACGGCCCCGCCGCCCGGATCCTCCTCAACCGGCCCGAGGCGCTCAATGCGTGGAACGAGCAGTTCGGGCTGGACCTGAACGACGCGGTGACGACGGTCGCAGACGACGATTCGATTCGCGCCGTGTTGATCACGGGGGCCGGGCGAGGCTTCTCCTCCGGCGCCGACCTGAAGGAGCAGCGCCGGGCTGACGACGGCGGGATGCCCGACCTCAGTGCGCGACTGAAGGAGGTCTACCACCCGATCATCAGCCGCCTCCGCGAGATGCCGAAGCCCGTCGTGGCGGCTGTCAACGGACCGGCGGTGGGAATCGGCTGCTCGCTCGCCCTCGCCGCGGACCTGATCGTCGCGGCCGAGTCCGCCTACCTCCTGCTCGCCTTCGTCAACATCGGGCTGGTCCCCGACGGCGGCTCGACCGCCTTCCTGCCCGCCCGGGTCGGCTACGCGCGTGCCGCGGAGATGGCGATGCTCGGCGAGCGGGTGTCGGCTGAGAAGGCCCTCGACTGGGGCCTCGTCAACCGCGTCGTCCCCGACGACGAGCTCGAGGCGGTCGCCGGCGAGCTGCTCGAGCGCCTCGCCAACGGCCCCACCCGCTCCTACGCCGGGGCCAAGAAGCTCCTGAACCGCCGCATGTACGCCGATCTCGCCGGGCAGCTGGACGCCGAGGCGGAGACGCAGAAGGAGCAGGGAGGCAGCAAGGACTTCGTCGAGGGTGTCCTGGCCTTCGTCGAGAAGCGCCCGCCGAACTTCACCGGCTCCTAAATGGACATCTACGCTGAGCACGGATGCTCTTTCGGCAAGTTCTGCACGAGGACCTGAGCTGCGCCTCCTATCTGGTCGGCGATGCGAGCGCCGGTGTCGCCGCCGTCATCGACCCGCAGTGGTCGATCGAGCCGTACCTGCGGCTCAGCCGCCTGCACGGTGTGCGCATCGAGCACGTCCTCGAGACCCACAACCACGCCGACCACGTCTCCGGACATGGCCGCCTCGCCCGCGCGACCGGAGCGACGATCCGCATCCACGAGCTGGCCGACGCCGAGTACCCGCACGAGGCGTTCACCGACGGCTGGAAGCTCACTCTCGGGGACGTCGAGATCGAGGCGATGCATACGCCCGGGCACCGGCCCGAGCACACCTCCTTCCTCCTCCGGGACGGCGATCGCGACGGCGACCCATGGGCCGTGCTCACCGGGGACTCCCTGTTCGTCGGCGACGTGGCGCGCCCCGACCTGGCGATCGAGAAACGCGAGGGCGCGGCGGGCATCTACCGCTCCCTGCACGAGCGGCTGCTGGTTCTCCCGGACGACGTCGAGGTCTGGCCCGGGCACCTCGGCGGCTCGGCCTGTGGCAGCGCCGGGATCGACCACAAGTCGACCTCCACGATCGGCTTCGAGCGCGGCCACAACCGCGCCTTCCGCTTCGAGACCGAGGAGGAGTTCGTCGACGATGCGGTCTCCACGCTCGGGGACCCGCCGCCCAACGTGGAGCACATCGTCGCGCTCAACCGCGGCCCGTTGATCGAGGAGATGGGCACGCCGATTCCGCTCGCCCCGCGTGCGGTTGAGGTCGGGATCGCCGAGGGCGCGCTGCTGGTCGACGCCCGCACGAACGAGCAGTTCGATGAGGCGCACGTCCCGGGCGCGATCAGCGCTTCGGCGTACGAGACGGGCTTCGCGACCAAGGTCGCCAAGGTGCTCCCGCCCGACCTCGAGCTGATCGTCATCGCCGCCTCGGACGGCTACGAGCTGGAGGCAGCCGAGCTGCTCGCCTCGGTCGGGCTGCGAGTGCGCGGGTATCTCGAGGGCGGCATGACCTCGTGGCGCTCAGAGGGTCGCCCGGTGCGGCGGATCGAGCTGATCGATCCCGACGAGCTGGCCGCGCGGCTCGAGGCTGACGACCTGCTGGTCCTCGACGTCCGCGACGACGACGAGTACGCCGAAGCCCACATCCCGGGCTCGGTCCACCTCCCCTACGGCGAGCTCCCCCAACGGCAGGGGGAGCTGCCACGCGACCGGGCGATCGCCGCGGTGTGCAGTGGCGGCAAGCGCAGCGGGCTCGCCGCCTCGATCCTGCAGCGCGAGGGGTTCGAGCGCGTGCTGCACGTCGCCAACGGCGGCGTGGGCACCTGGCGCCGGGCGGGGCGCCCGGTCGAGTCGGGCTAGCGACCCGGCATTACTTCTTCCCACCCTTCTTCTTCGCGCCCTTCTTGCCGACCTTCCCACCGCTCAGCTTGTTCAGGAACGGGATCAGCCGCTTGATGAACGCGTTCACCTTGGGCTCCGCCGAGTTCGGGTCGTTGTGCGCGTAGGTCGCCGAGCGGTCGACCAGTTTCAGGTTCCGGCGCGGGATGTGCGCCGTCGCGGCCAGGGTCTGCGCGGCGGAGAGAACCCTGGAGCCGCCGAGGGCGGCACCGAACGCGTAGATCCTCATGCTCTTGCGCAGCTTCGCCGCATCGGTCGAGTGCACGTCGAGCACCGCCTGCGCCGGATTGGCGACGCCCTCGGCGACCGCACCCCCGTCGATCGTCAGCCGCATCGGGTGATACCAGGCGGTGCCATCCAGGTTCTGAAGGCCCCAGCCCGAGAACATGCTGGCCCAGCGCTGGATCGGCGTGATGGCGCCGTCCCGGACCCAGGGGCGGGGATCGCCGCTGGCGGCGAGGTGGCCTGCGTGCACCTGCGCGGCGCGCAGGCTCGGCGGAGAGGTGGCCACGTCGGTGCCGAAGCCGAAGCCACCCTCGTTGGTCGGGATGACCCCGCCCGGCGGCCTCAGGTAGTCGGGGAGCACCGCCCAGTCCGCGAGGACCGCCCGCCCATTCGGGTCCGCCTTCGTCACCGCCGACCCGACGGTCCCGAAGAGACCCGCGAGCGGAGCCCCGATGCCACCGAAGGAGAGCCAGGGGGAAGCACTCGGCTGATTCAGATTCGTCAGCGACGTCTGTGCCTCCTCGGGCGTCACCGGCGTCGGGTTGCTAGCGCCATCGATCAGGACGAGGCCGGAGAGGTCCCGGCCTCCGGGCGTGCCGTTGAAATCCCAGGTCGCGTAGGCGGTCGTGATCGTGCCGCCCAGCGAGTGGCCTCCCATCGCGACGTTTCGGCCCTCCCTGGCCGCGGCCTTGACGACCACCCGAAGGTCGTTGATCTCGGTGTTCATCCCCCACTGCTTGGCGAACGGCACGGCCGAGTCGGGCACGTTGTTGACGTGCTTCGTGACGCTGGGGTTGCCGATGTAGCGGAGGTAGTAGTCGGCGAACTCGGCCGTGCTGACCTTGCCCTGCTTGAACAGGTTGAGCTCGGACTGGTCCTCGAGGAAGTTCTCGCGACGCTCCACCGACCAGACCTGCCAGTCCGGCAACGTCTTCGCGATGGTGCGGGCGAGGGGCTGGAAGTACCCCGCCCCCGCCGAGGTGCCCGGGTTGAGGACGAGCACGTTCTTCGCCTTCGGGTCGCCGATCTTCAGCACCCCGACGACGTTCAGGTTCTCCGGCGTCCCCGGCGAGGGAAAGCCCCGCATCACCTTGAACTTGACCGGGACCTTGGCCCCCGCCGTCGGCGCGAACCAAGCGCACAGCCCCGCCACCGCGATCGCCGTCAGCACGAGCCGGACCGGCGTCCTCCGCCCTCCGAGCATTCCTCTCTCCTCCTTGTCGTCCCGCGAGCGCGCCTGATACACGCTGCCCCAAATGTATCGAAAGGCGGTCTGTCGATAAGCGCCGGTCGCGAACCGCGCAACTTCTTCCGGCGCGATCTGTTCTGATGCACCGATGCGACGGTCCGCTTTCGCGCTTTCCCTGATCGCCCTGCTCGCCGGTCTGCTCGTTCTCAGCACGAGCGCCTCCGCCGAGGGGCCAGGCCACAATCTCCCGACCAAGCGCCTGGAGGGCGCCTACAAGTTCGCCCTGCAGGATCGTCGCTTCGATCTTGCCGGGTGCTACGCATCCCCGAAGGAGCTGGCACCGATCCTCACGGATGCAACCGGTCGGAAGGTGGGAGTTGCGCGCGGACCCGGCAGCCTGGGTGTGCTGAACCGGGTCTACGTCCTGAAGTCGGGGACGAACTGCAACCGGCTGCGGATGGCCCTGAGGGCGGTCGGCGGTACCTACGTCCTCGATTCCAACAAGGGCACGATCCGGATCCTGGGCCGCAAGGGGGCAGCTACCCCGGGGCTCGCCCGGACGCTGAGCAGGGTCAGCCTCGCCACCCGCAAGTTCAGCCTCAACAAGCCCGACACGGCGCCTCGCCTCGAGGTCCTCTGCCCGCGCGGCACGGAGCCCGTTGGAGGCGGCATGAGCCAAAGCCCCGGCGTGGGGAGCGATGGCGACGGGATCTATCCGCACTCTTACGAGCGGCTCGGGGCCCAGCTGGGCTTTCACATAAGCGTGGTGGTCTTCGATCCGAGCCCGGCGCAGACCACCAGCCGAGAGGTCACCGTCCAGGCGGTATGCGGCCGCGGTGTGGAACCCGCGACCCCGACGCCTCACAAGACCGTCTGGATCAGGACTGGCCAGACCAAGTCCGTCACCGCTCGCTGCCCGAAGGGCCAGTCCCTGGTCTCGGGCGGCTTCCAGCGCACCAACTTCCGCAGCGATGGCGGCGACTACATCACCGAGTCGCGCGCAGCCGGCCCGAAGGCCTGGAGGGTCACGGGCAGCGCCTACGGCCCGACCGGTCAGGGCGAGCTGACCGCGATCGCCTACTGCGCGCGTATGAGCAAGCCGAAGCTGACGGAGGTCGCCTCGAGCCCCGCCCCGATCGGCGCCAACCAGCTGGCGAGCGCGACGACGCCGACCTGCCCCCGGGGGAAGCGGCTCGTCGCCGGGGGCTTCTCGAACGGCAACTCGCCCAACGCCTTCTTCGCCGAGGGCACCATCAACCACAACGACAGCTTCACCGCCCGCAGCTACGGGTTCTTCGGGCCCGCCTCGAGCCTGACCGCCTACGGGTACTGCTGGCCGGCGAAGTAGCGGCTCAGTAGCCGCTTGGGTGGCGCGCGACGAAGCTCGACGCGTCATCGCGCATGACGGTGCTCCAGCGCGGCCCGTTCCCCCCGCCCGGCCCGCCGGTGTCCCAGCGCAGGCCGGCGACGTACGCCCAGGTGTGGCCGCTGTTGGCGAATACGGTGATCCAGTTCCCGCCGCCCGAGTCGCCCCAGACCTCGAGGCCGGTCGAATCCAGCGGGCTGGAGAGGAAGCCGCCGCCGTGCAGCATGTAGCTGACCGCGCCCGAGCAGTCGTAGCCGCTTGACGTGAACGAGCCGTGGCCCCCACCCCATATGTAGGGAAGGTCGTCGATCTGGTTGGCGGCCTCGATCGCGCCGCGCACGGCGAGCGGGGCGTTGGCCGGCGGGATCGCGTCGCCGCTCGAATCGATCGTCGCGTGGCCGGCGGGCGCCGGGATCTCCGAGAGGTCGGCCTGGATCTGGCGCTCCTTGCGGAGCAGCGCGTTGAGGACGCCCTGCCGCGCGTTTCGGGCAGAGGCAAGCTGAGACTGCCGCTCGGAGATCTGCGCGTGCTGGGCGGCGATCTGCCGCTCCTTGGCGGCCACCTCGTCGCGCGCGGCCTTGATCCGGTCATGCGTCGCCTGGAGCTGGTTGACCAGGGCGGTGATCTGGTCGCGCAGGCCGCGAACCCGCGCGACGACCTCGTCGTCGTAGTCGTGGATGTGGTCGATGTACTCGGTCCGGGTCAGCAGGTCCGACCAGCTCGCCGAGTGCATGACGACCGACGTCAGGTCGGGCTCATTCGACTTGTAGATGTCGACCAGCAGCTGCTCGAGCGCCGCGACGGCCTTCTGCAGCTTCGCCCGGACCCGGGCGAGCTCGGCCTTCTCGGCGTTGAGCTGGGCGGTCGCCTGGTCGAGCTCGGCCTGCTTGACGTCGAGCTCATGCTGCGCCGCCGCCTGCTCCTGACGGAGCCGCGACTCCTCCCCGATCAGCCGGTCGACCTCGGCGTTCATCTGGTCGATCTGGGCGCTCAGCGGCCCCTCGACCGACTGGATCCGGTCGAGCTCCGACTGCTTCTGCTCGATCTTCGAGGCCGGATCGCCGAGCGCGCTCTGCCCGATCAGGGCGCCGATCACGAGCGTGGCCAGCACCATCACCGCGAGCACGGAAGCGCGCCCGCGCGGGGTGGATCGCCCTCTGTTCAGCTGTGAGTTGGGCATCGACAGGCGTGCGGCGTGCCGCACGAGGCAGCTGGCGAGACTATCCAGTCGCCGCCGGAATGTAAGCGGTCGTTAACACGACTGCAAGATCCGTTGCGCCTGCAGGACTATCGAGAAGTGCGTACCGCCTAGGCGGGCACGGGCACAGCACCCATGAAGACGTCGAGCACCTCGGGGTCGAAATGGGTTCCCCGTCCGTCCGCCATCAGCGCCGTCGCCTCGGCCACCGGCATCGCCTGCCGGTAGGGGCGGTCACGGGTGAGCGCGTCGTACACATCGGCCACCGCGGCGATCCTGCCGTGGATCGGGATCTCCTCCCCGACCAGCCCTCGGGGGTAGCCGCCGCCGTCCACCTTCTCGTGATGGGTCCAGGCGATCGCCTCCGCGAGCGTCAGGATGGGCGATTCCGAGCCCTGCAGGATCTGCTTGCCGATCTCGGCGTGGGTCTCGACCAGGGACCGCTCGTCCTCCGTCAGCGGACCGCGCTTCAGCAGGATCCGGTCCGGGATCGCGACCTTGCCGATGTCGTGCATCTGGGCGGCCAGGGAGATGATGTTGCAGACCTCCTCGGAGAGGTGCATGCGGCGGGCGATCTCCTCGCAGTAGGCACCCATCCGCGAGAGGTGATGGCCGGTCACCTGGTCCCGCATCTCGACTGCGAGGCTGAGCTTGTGGACGGTCTCCAGCCGCGACCGCTCCAGTGATTCCTCGGAGCGCCGGAGCAGCCCGCGGACGTGCTCCGTCTCGAGGCTCTTCACGATCACGTCCTGCTCGAGCTCCCGGTGATAGGCGCGCGACTGCTGCTCGAGCTGGCGGCGCCGCAGCGCGTTGCTGACCGTGATCAACAGGTCGCCGCGGCGATACGGCTTGACCAGGTAGCCGTACGCGCCGAGCTCGAACGCGCGGTCGGCGAGCTTCGGATTGTCCTCGCCCGTGACCATGACGACGGCCAGGTCGTCCTCCTCCCGGGAGAGCAGCGACTGGACCAGCTCCATCCCCGACTCCCCCGGCAGGTGGATGTCGCAGAGCAACAGGTCGATCTGCCCGCCCATCAGCTTCGTCCGCCCCTCGCTGGCGTCGGCCCCGAAATGCACCTCGTAGTGCGCTTGGAGGATGCGGCCCGCGACGGCCCGGGCCGCATGCTCGTCGTCCACCACCAGCACGCCCGACGGCATCGTCAGCCCTCCCCCCGCTCGTCGAGCAATGAGCGCACCTCGCCGAGCAGGTCGCGGCGGGAGAAGGGCTTTTCGAGCAGCGGCGCCTCCGCCATCGCGCGGCGGTCCTCGTCCGACATCGGCGTCGTGTATCCGGACATCATCAGCACGGGCAGCTCGGGCCGCAGCTCGTGCGCTCGCCGGGCCAGCTCGACGCCGCGCATCCCCGGCATGACCACATCGGAGATCAGCAGGTCGAACTCCTGCCGGGGATCCTCGAGCAGGCGGACGGCCTCGGCTCCCCGGCTCGTCGCGGTCACCTCGTAGCCGCCCTCCGCGAGGATTCGCTTGCCGAGGGCGCGGACCGCGTCCTCGTCCTCGACCAGGAGGACGCTCTCGCCTCGGCCCCTCCCGTTGGCGACGTGCTCGTCGGGGCCGGCGGGAACGGTGGAGTCCACGGCCGGCAGGTGGATCCGGAACACGGTCCCGTCGCCCGGCTCGCTGTAGAGGCTGATCTGCCCGCCCGCCGCGGTGACGATCCCGTACACGGTGGCCAGGCCGAGCCCCGTGCCCTCGCCCTTGCGCTTGGTCGAGAAGAACGGCTCGAAGACGCGCGCGGCCACCTCAGCCTCCATCCCGCTGCCGTTGTCGGCGACCGTCAGCCTCACGTAACGCCCGGGCGAGAGCTCGGGGTGATCGTGGAGGGAGTCCCGGTCGAGGTCCACCTCGCCGGACTCGATCACGAGGCGCCCGCCGTCCTGCATGGCGTCGCGGGCATTCACCGCCAGGTTGACCAGCACCTGCTCGACCTGGCCGGGGTCGGCCAGCACCGCCGGCACTTCGCGAGCCAGTTTCACGCTCAGCTCGATGTGCTCGCCGAGCGTCCGTCGCAGGAGGCGCTCGACGTCCCGAACGACCTCGTTGAGATCGACCGGCGCGGGCTTGATCACCTCCCTGCGGCTGAAGATCAAGAGCTGCCGGGTGAGGTCGGTGGCCCGTTCGGCCGCCTTCCGGATCTCGACCACGTCGGTGTGCGCGGTGGTGCCCTCCTCCAGCTCGTCGGCGACGAAGTCGGCGTAATTGAGGATCACACCGAGCAGGTTGTTGAAGTCGTGGGCCACGCCGCCAGCGAGCTGACCGAGGCTCTCCAGGCGACTCGACTGGGCCACCTTCGCCTCCCGATTGGCCCTGGCGAGCTCCTCGTCCCTGCGCCGCTCGACCTCCTTCGCCTCGCTCAGGTCGTGGACCACCGCGATCGCGGTCGTGCTCTCCCCCGCCCCGAGCGGCGAGACCGCCATATCTAGCGGGAACTCGGAGCCGTCGGCGCGCAGTCCGGGGAACTCCAGCCCGCTGCCGAGGGGGCGAGTCGTCGGGACCTCGAAGTAGCGCTCGCGCTGGGCGAGATGCTGATCGCGGTGGCGGGCCGGGACGAGCATTTCGACCGGCCGTCCCAGGAGCTGGTCGCGGCCGTAGCCGAAGATCCGCTCGGCCTCGCGATTGACCAGCACGATCGCGCCGTCCCTCGCCACCGCCACCACGGCGTCCGGAATCGACTCGAGCAGGTGCTCGGGCAGCCGGTCCCCGAGCAGGCTGGCGCCGGCCTCACCTTGGCCGTTCCCTGCAGTGACGCCGGTTTGAGGCTGCCTTCCCGTCATAAGCCTCCGACGTATCGCTCCCATCGGGACACCTGCCCGTCCGTGTCCCCGCGGCGAAGGTAGCTCGCGCAGAGAGCGAAATCTGTTCCCTGGACAGAGGTACTAAATATCCGGTAGGGATCGAGTCTCCCCGTCGAACCCTTCAGCTCTGCAACGGCGCGACCAGGCTGCGGTGGACCGGCCTTGATCACGAGGGCTGACGGGGTTATCCGCACGCGCGGATGACGCCGCATGCCGTGGCTGGATCGCCACCCACGGCCTCGCGCCTAGCAACCACTACGCGCTTCGGCCGCGTGCGGAGCCCAGCTCGGCCTGCGACGCCCCCGCGCGCACGCCTAACCCCCATCAGCCCTCTACGATCGCCCGATGGCCGAGGAGTTCTGCGACGTCGGGCGGGGCGTGACCCTCTGTTACGAGACCTTCGGCGATCCCGACGACACCCCCATCCTCCTGATCATGGGCCTGGCGACGCAGATGATCGCCTGGCACGAGGACTTCTGCGAGCGGCTCGCCGAGCGCGGCTTCTACGTCGTTCGCTTCGACAACCGCGACATCGGCCGCTCCACACACTTCGATTTCCGCCCGCCGAGCCTCCGCCAGATGCTGCTCCGCCGGCTCAATCCGAAGCAGTACACGCTCTCGGACATGGCCGAGGACTCCGTCGGGCTGCTGCGGGAGCTCGACTTGGCCCCTGCTCACATCGTCGGCGCCTCGATGGGCGGCATGATCGGGCAGACGCTGGCCGCCGAGCATCCCGAGGTGGTCCGCTCGCTGACCTCGATCATGTCGACCACCGGCAGCCGCTGGCACGGTCAGCCCGCGCTCTCGGTCTACCGCTACCTGCTGCGGCCTCCGCCTCGCGACCGGGAGGGCTACATCCAGCGATCCGCGGAGGTGTTCGGCCTGGTGGGTTCAACCGGCTTCGACCGCGACGAGCAGTACATCCGGGAACGCGCCGCAATCAGCTTCGACCGCGGCTTCGACGTTCGCGCCGGCGGTCGCCAGCTCGGCGCCATCATCGCGTCGGGGGACCGGACCGAGAAGCTCCGCCGGATCACGGCTCCGACGCTCGTGATCCACGGCACCGTCGACAAGATGGTGCGCCCCTCCGGCGGGCGCGCGACGGCGCAGGCGATCCCGGGCGCGCGCCTGATGATGATCGAGGGAATGGGCCACGACCTGCCGCGGGGAGCGTGGCCGCAGCTCCTCGACGCCATCTCGGAGCACGCCCGGGCCGCGGACGGCGCCCGGGCACGGGCGGCGGCCTAGGCGCGGACGATCGACGCGTGCACCGCGCCGTCGGTGCCCGCGACCCACATCGAGAGCCCGTCGCGGAGGACGGCGACCTCCCCCGGCATCGCGGGGTCGCGGAACTCGATCTCGGCGTCGATCCGCTCGGGCGCGGGGCCCTCGGCGAGCTCCTCCTCGAGCGGCGTCCAGTAGTGCGAGTTGTTGATGTGGCCGGCCGGGTCCATCTCCGAGGCTCGGAAGGACCAGGCCGAGCGCTCGGCGTCGGCGGGCGCATCGGGATGGCGGCGCCGCACGTTCGCGTCTCGACCCTGGGCACTCTCCTCGTAGGTCGAGATGAAGTCGGGCGGGAAGCGCATCGGCCGGCCGCGCTCCGGATCGAGGCAGACCCAGCGCGCAACCGTCTCGACCTGGGCCTGCTCGCCACGAATCGAGGTTCGGCGCTCGGCGGAGAAGCGGGCGATGCCGCTGCAGAAGGTGCGGAGATGCAGCTCGTCGCCGAAACGCGGGAAGGCCTCGACCCGGATCCGGGTGCGCCGCACGATCCAGGCGCCCCGGCCCTCGAAGCCGGCGTCGACCAGGTCGAGGTAGGCAACGTCCTGCAGCCAGCGGGCCATGGCGTCGAGGCGACAGCGGCCGGCGCCGTCGGCGTCGGCGATCCCGGGCCTGATCCGCTGCTCGAAGACCCGGCCGCCAGGCCAGTCGACAATCTCGTCTACTTGAGCTCCTCGAGGGAATCGCGCAGGCGGTCCAGCATCGACCAGAGGTCGGGCATCTGGTCGCGGTCCGCGACGATCCCGAAGTCCATGTGTCCGTCGTAGCTCATCACGGTCATGTTCAGGCCCATCCCGTCGGTGATCACGGAGACGGGGTACTGCGCGACCAGCTTGGCGCCCGCGCAGTAGAGCGGGAACTGCGGTCCCGGCACGTTCGAGACGACCAGGTTCCAGGTCGGACGGCCGGGCCCGGTCGAGATCGCGAACGTCGCGCGGGCCGCCCTCGCGAAGACCGCCGGCGGGATGAAGTGATTGGTGTCCTGCAGCAGTTGAGCGGGGAGCGCCCGGTGATGCTCCTTCATCGCGGCGAGCGCGTCATGGGTCTTCTTCAACCGGCGGAGAGCATCGGGCTCGTTGGTGAAGAGCGGCGCGCTCATCAGCATGATCCGGTTGCCGTAGGTGCCCATCTCCTCGCCGGTCCGCACCGAGACCGGAATCTGGACCACCAGCGGGTCCGGTGGCAGGTCGTCGTGCTCGAGCAGCCAGCTGCGGACGGCGCCCGCACAGACCGAGACCACCACGTCGTTGACCGTGCAGCGGTGCTTGTTCTTCATCTCCTTGACCTCGTCCAGGTCGAGTTGCCCGAAGACGAAGCGCCGGTGAGGGGAGATGCGCCCGTTGAAGCAGGTCTTCGGCGCCTTGTAGGTGGTGTGTGCGAGGACGCCGGTCTCGCGGTTCGAGATCGCGCGCGTCAGCCGATCGGTGACCCTCGCGACCAGACCCGCGCCGGGGAGGGTTGAGAAGACCGGCGCCTCGTCGAGGTTGGGCAGGGCCCGCGGGAGCGATCGAAGAACCCGGAGCGGATAACGGGGCAGTCCCATGAGCCCCCGCGTCAGCATCTCGAGCTCGCTCGGCTTGCGGTCCACCCCGTTCACCTGCGGCTCGGGCAGCTCGCGCCCCTCCGGCGCGAGGTCGAAGAGGACACCCATGATCTCCGCCCCCGAGAGCCCGTCGATCACGGAGTGATGGATCTTGGTGAGCAGCGCCTTGTGGCCGTCCTCGAGCCCGTGGATCAGATAGAGCTCCCAGAGGGGCCGCGATCGATCGAGGGGCCTGGAGACGATTCGCGCCACCTGCTCGGCGAGCTTCTCCTTCTGTGCGCCGGGAGGCAGGGCGAGCTCGCGGACGTGGAAGTCGAGGTCGAAGTCGGGATCGTCCAGCCAGTATGGATAGTCGAGGCCGAACGGAACCTCGACCAGGCGCCAGCGCAGCGGCGGCAGAAGCGGCAGCCGCTCCTCCATCAGCGCGCAGATGTCCGGGAAGGTGAGCTCCCCGCTGGGCTTCGTGGAGGGGTCGAGGATCGTCAGGCCGGCGACGTGGCCGGTCTGATTCGAGCTCTCCAGCGCCAGGAACTGCGCGTCGAGGCTGGTCAGCTGACGCATCGCGGCGATTCTCTCAGTCCCGCTACCACGCGCAAGTGCATACCGTCCCGCCGGTGATCGTCTACTTCGTGCGACACGGCGAGTCCGCCTCGAACGCCGCACCGGGCGGCATGGCCCTTCCGCGAAAGGAAGGCGACCGGCTCACGGAGCGCGGCTACGAGCAGGCGAGGGCCGTCGCCGAGCGCCTCGAGGCCGCCGGCGCAACCAGAGTGCTCGCCAGCCCGCTCCGCCGCTCCCGCGAGACGGCCGAGGTGATCGCCGAGCGGCTCGACCTGCCGATCACCGAGGTGGAGGAGCTCCGCGAGCTGCGCGAGTCAGAGGGGTTCGGCGAGCTCTCGCTCGAGGACCAGCGGCTGCGGCGCTGGTCCGAGTGGATGGCCGAGCACAGCGACGATCCGGACCACTCCTACCGGGGCGGCGAGTCCTTCGACGAGATCACCCGCCGCGTCACGACCCTTCAGAAGCGCCTCGTCGACGACGCCGTCGAAAGCACCATCGCCGTCAGCCACGGAATCTTCATGCGCTTCTTCTTGATGGAGGTCCTGCTCGCGGGCGCCTTCCGCGCCGATCAGGTCAGGGACCTCTGGCAGCTCGCCTCGGTGAACTGCGGCGTCTGCGGCTTCGAGTACCGCGACCCCGACCTGGCCGCAACCTACGAACGCCGCCCCTGGCGCTGCCTCAGCTGGATGGCGCCGGGGCCGACTCCGCCACCGTAGGGACGAGGTCGAACTCGGTGCCCAGCCTCAGCTCGCTGTAGCGCCGCGCCCAGTCGTCGTTGATCCCGTCCGTCTGGCTCTTCATCCGAGGCTCGATCTCGAAGCCCTCGGGCGGCCGCAGTGACAGGCGCTCGAGGACGTTGAGGGTGCTCGCCTCGTAATCGGCCGCGAAGTTCTCGTAGAGCACCAGGACGGGCTTGATCCGGACGTGCTCGAAGAAGGCGTCCCAGCGGGCCTCGTCGCGAAGGATCTGCCCAAGCAGGTGCGAGATCGCGTTGTAGTTGAAGCGGAGCGCCGGCAGATGCTCGTCTAGGAAGATCTTGTAGGGCGGGACGTCGGAGTCCTCGGGCACCGCGGCGAACGGGTCGCGCTGGCCCTCCTGCCGCCAGGTCGCGGTCTGCACCGCCTTCCAGAGCGAGACCGCCTGGCGGACCTTGTTGGCACGCACGACGCGCACGAACGTGAGGTTCGAGAAGACGGCCGGCAGCAGGTCCGCGAGCGGCAGGTCCCGGTACTCAGGGATGTTGCGGAGCAGGCTGACGAAGTCCCCGAGATATCCCCACATCAGCTTCGCGCCGAAGACGCCGTTCGGAGTCGTCCCCTGCTCCATCGCCCACTCCAGGTAGCGGTCGTAGGCGGTGCGGCTCCAGAGCGGCGAGCGCGGCGGTGGCTCGTCCGAGATGCCGCGGCGCTGGAGCTGGTTCAGGATGGAGGGATCGTCGACGCCGCTGAAGTACTCCTCGGGCCGACGCGGACGGCCGCTGTGCTCGAGGGCCTCGAAGTACTCCTCCGGCCGGCCCGCGACTCCGGTCCCCTTCAGCGCCTGGCAGACGAGGGTGCTGCCGCTGCGGGGCGTCGCACACACCAGGTAGCTGCGAGTCGGGGCCACGACCATCTCTATGGAAGCATCTTTACCGAGATAGTCAAGTTTGATCGTTCCCCGGACCCCCGCGCCGAGGGAAGTTTAGAAAGTATTTGTGCAGGCAAGTATCGTCGAGGGAGACTTCTATCCCTTCCCCGAGGAGGATCGAATGGACCTCGCGCTGCTTGTTCTTCGCCTGGTGATGGGCCTGCTGTTCGTCGGCCACGGCGCCCAGAAGCTCTTCGGCGCCTTCGGCGGGCGCGGCCTGGAGGGCACCGCCGGCATGTTCGACAGCATCGGGCTGCGCCCCGGCTGGCTCCACGCCCGGGCGGCCGGCGCCGCCGAGTTCGCGGGCGGCCTGCTGCTCGCTCTGGGGCTGTTCACGCCCTTCGCCGCCGCGGCGCTGATCGCGGTGATGACCGCCGCTGTGATCACGGTGCACGCCCCCAACGGCATCTGGAACACGAACCAGGGCTACGAGTTCAACCTCGTCATGACGGCAGTGGCCTTCGCCCTCGCGGGCATCGGCGCCGGCAGCTGGTCTCTGGACAATGCCTTCGGCTTCGACCTCCACGGCGTCATCTGGGCGATCGCGACCCTCGCCGTCGGGATCATCGGCGGGATCGGCAGCGTGTTCTCCGGCCGCATCTCGGCCGGGCACGAGCCACACCCGGCGTCGTAGCTACTTCCCGAAGATCAGCGGTAACTGCAGTCCGATCGCGAGTGCGGTCAGTGCCAGCGCCGTGAGGCGCTGGTACGGCCGCACCGCGAGGGCGGCGAGCGGCAGGAACCAGATCAGGTACCACGGCAGGAACCAGGTGGTGGTGACGATCACCGCGCAGGTCGCCCAGCCCGCGTTCTCCAGCCAGTCCCCGCCCCGGTAGACGCGGATCAGGAGCAGGGCGACCGCGGATACCAGCACGAGCATCCCGATCCTGCCCAGGGTGCGGTTCGCGAGGCCGAGGCCGAGCACGTCGTTGATCACCCCTGGGACGTCGTTGGGGGTCTCCAGTCGCGCGTCGCGCTGGAGCACGTGCAGGAGGCTCGAGACGTGCGTGCCGAAGGCGAGCACCGTGATCGCCCCGACGATCACCGCCGCCAGCACGCCCCAGATCAGGGCGCGGCCCGGCCGCTTCGACCCGAGCAGCGCGAACGGCAGCAGCACGACCGAGGAGCTCTTCACCGCCACCGCCCCGACCAGCGCGGCCATCCCGGACTCCCGTCCGCCGAGCAGGAGATAGATGCCCCCGAGCGCGGCGGCGAGCATGAGCAGGTCGTTGTGGGCGCCCCCAACCGCATAGGCGAGCAACACCGGATTGAGCCCGAAGAAGAGCGTCGCGGGCAGGGGCGGCCGGCCGAGCCGCGTCGCGCAGGCCCAGACGAGGGCTACGCAGCCGAGGCTCGCCAGGGCGGTGACGGACTTGAGCAACCAGATCGCGGTCGTGAAGCTCACCCAGCCGAGCGGCAGGCTCGCGAGGGTGAAGAGCGGTCCGTAGGCCGTTGTGTTGAGCGGCCAGCCGACGTAGACGTACGAGGGGTCGGTCGGGGCGGCCGAGAGTGGATGGATGTACGGATTGAGCCCGTGCACCGTGTCGAGCCGCGCGTACCCGACGTAGTTGAACAGGTCGCTCGAGAGGAGCGGCGGCGCGATCACGAAGATCAGATGGAGGACGACGATCGCCCCCAGGCCGACCCGGACCCGGATCGAGTCCGCGAAGGCAAGCACGCCGAGGTAGCAGATGCTCAGCGCGATGAAGACGACGCCGAACTCGGTGCCGCTCAGGGAGAGGTCCAGGCCATGAAGCGGCCCGCGGAGCGAGGTCGGCAGCCCGTGGTGGATGTGAAGGGTCGGCCCGAAGTGCCTCGCGGCCGCGCCGGCCGCCATCAGGAAGGCGGCGACCACCATCCCGCCGAGCATCGTGTTGGCGATCAGGGCTCGCCGCCGGGCCTCCAGCCGGGGCAACGCGGGCAGGGGCGGGCGGATCGCCGCCGTCTCGACCGCTGAGTCAGCGGATGCGGGAGTGGACTCCATCGCGGGCGGGGATCGTAGGGCCCATGTCTAACCGCCGGTAAGGCCGGACGGCACGGCTCAGCGGCCCTTCTGGGACCGGACGAGGTAGGTGCCCTGCGGTGTCGTGTACACCGGCTCGAAGCCCGCCGACTCGAGCGCGCGGATCGCCGAGTGCACGTGCGTGATCACCGCCCCGGCCTTGAGGCGCCGGAGAGCGGCGCGCAGGTCCGGTGCCCCGTTTCGGAGCACCCCGTAGTTGTCGCGGAGCTCCTGCGGCGTGAAGTGCTCGAGCCAGCCGTTCAGCACGACGGGGGTCTCGGGCGAGCGCCAGTTGATGTAGGAGCCGACCCCCGCGTAGGTGACGATGCGCCCCTGCTGCGGCGGGTGGGCGATCGCGTAGTCGGCAACCGGGAAGCCGAGGGTCGGGTCGTCCCGGGGCGGGCCGAGGAGCACCGCCCAGACGAGCGCGGCGGAGGCGGCGACCGAGCCGGCGAAGGCGACGGGTAGGCGCAGCGGGCCGGGGCTGCGGTTCGGAGCAGTCCAGGCGACCTGTAGCGCCAGCACCGGCCCGACGAAGACGATGTTCCGGATCGAGTAACCGGCGAAGACCAGGAAGCCGGCGGTCACCAGCAGGGTCGTGGCGCGGCGGGGCCGCGGCGAGCGCACCCACACCCAGGCCGCGAACACGGTCGCGAGCCCGAGATAGAGCACCGCCAGGGGGTCGCCGAAAGCGGACTGCCACTCCGTGCTGGCCAGTGAGATCGCCTGGTTCTGGAAACTCAGCAGGTAGGACCAGATCGCAGCCCCGAGCGGGGTGGAAACGGTTACGGTCACGGCGGCGAGGATCCCGATCAGGCCGAGCGCGGCGACCCTCGAGGGCGGCAGGGTCCCGGGGAGCCCCCGCCAGTGGTCGATCGCGAAGCCGATCGTCGCAAGACCGAGCAGCAGCAGCCCGGCGATGAAGCCTCCGTGCAGGTTGGCCCAGATCGCAAACAGGGCGACGATCGCGAGTCCGACCCACCAGCGCGGCCCGCGCGCTCGGTCCACGCCTCCGCGTCCACCCCAGACCATCGCCAGCAACGCGACGAGCAGCGAGAAGATCATCACGGTGAAGCCGGCCGCGCGGGGATGGATCACCGCGAGCAGGCCGGGGAAGTAGAACGCCGCCACGGCGACGAGCATCGGCCAGCCCTTGCGCCGGCACAGCCAGAGCAGCAGCGCCAGCGGCGCGGTGATCAGGACGGAGTAAATGACAGTCAACCCCGTCGGCCCCAGGACCTGCGCCACGCGGAAGAAGGCGAGCTCCGAGAGCCACTGCTGGTTGAGCCAGGTTCCGCCGTGGGCGACCGTGGCGAACGGATAGTGCTCGACGAAGCCGTGCTGGGAGATCAGGCGGCCGCTGACCAGCGAGAGGTAGAAGTCGCCGTTGTGGAAGCGATCCAGGCAGAGCGCGAGCCCGCCGACCAGCGCGAGCAGGGCGCCGATCAGCACCCAGGTCGACCGCGAGGTGAAACGGCCGGCGAGACTGGCGTCCGGGCGCAGCACGAGGCGCGTATTCGTAGCGGTTCGACCGGCGCTTGTGCGTCACCGAGGCGTGAAAACGGCCAAAAAGCCGTGATTTGCAGCCATTTCAGCGTCTGCTAATATGTACGTCCCCGCCGGGCCATGGAAACCCGGCATTTGCAGCGTTTTCGCGCAGTTCTTCCACTTCGTCGGCAGCCTTCGCGAAAGCAGCGCTCGAGACCGCGGAGGTAACTCATGTCCAAGACCACAACCGCAACTAGACCACGTACCCGTGCGCCACGCGCCCGTCGCTGGACCTGTGCCGGCTGCGAGGTGACCGTGCGCTACGCCGCCGGGAGCAAGTCCACGCCCCGCCGGCCCGAGGGCTGGACCAAGAGGGGCGGCCAGTGGCTCTGCCTGCACTGCCAGCGCGAGAAGGCCGTCGAGAAGGCCACCATCGGCGCCAGCGGCGACGGCTGGGCCTCTCGGCGCCAGGCGCTGCTCGAGTTCGAGCTGCGGCGCAGCCCCGAGGAGCCGGACGGCGTGATCGCCAAGCGCGCCAACTGCTCCACCGGCCACGTGCGCAAGGTCCGCGAGGAGCTCGTGCGCGACGGCAAGCTCGGCAAGGCCGCTTAGCGGCCACCAGACCGCTCCATCCTGAGCGAGGGGCGCAGCCCCGAGCGGTTATTGAGAGCGGTCGCTTGTGGCCGCGGCTATATGGCGAAGCCGTAGTTCGCTGCCGAAGGGTCGTTTGGCTTCAGCGAAATCGGGTACGGTCCCCGCTAATCCACCTGCCGAATCGCGTCGTGTGCGACGCGAACGGGGGAACCAAATTGGAGCGCAGCTCCGTGGGCGAATCGGCACAGCCGTAGCGCACTCTTTCGGCGCGAGCCCGACAGCTAACCCCGTAGGCCCGAGAAAGAGAGGTTGGCATGAGCACGTTGATCGATCACCTGGCGACCGATCGAATCCGGGGCGGACGGCTCGTCCTCGCCTACGGGATCGGCGCGGTCTTCGGGATAGCAGTGGCGGTACTGGCGCTGGCGCTCGCCGGCACGGGGCCGTAGCACCGACCGCAGTCGCTGAACGGTCTCGGCCCTAGCGGCCGAGCGCTCCCATCCAGGCGAACAGCGCCGCGTTCGCCGCATGCAGCTGAATGCTGCCCTTCGGCGCATTCGCCCGGGAGGCCTTCTTCCCGTACCAGGTGCGCAGGTAGAGGCCATTTCGGGCGGTGGCCCGGTGCAGCGCGCTGCGGGCGTTGCGCCGCACGATCCCGTACCAGTCGCCATTGTTGTCGAGGCGCGCGAACTCGAGCATGGTCCGCACGTACCAGAAGTCGAACTGCGGGCCCATCCAGAAGCGCTGATAGACCTGGAGCGTCCTCGCCGCCAGGTCGGCGGCGCGGTCGCAGAATGACTGTCTGCCCGTCTGCTCGCAGATGATCCGGTGGGCGAGGATCATCGGCCCGTTGACGTAGGGCATCGGTGACGGGGCGAAGGCCGGGTAGTTGTTGAACGCCGCGGCGGCCTCACCCGGAGCGGGGACCTGTTGGCCGGATGCCTCGAGCTTCGCCGCCTCATCGGGGTTGGCCTTCAGCGCCCTGGCGTCAGCCGTCGCGGCCGCGCCGCTCGGCGGGGTGACCGGCCCGGGCTTGCCCGTCTTGTAGGTCTTCGGCTTGCGGAGCCGTGCGTAGAGCCCCGTGGCCGGGTCGGTCAGCCAGACGTCCCCCCAGGCGATGAACTTGAGGGCGTCGTCGAGATAGGCCTGCTCGTGGGTGACCGCGTAGAGGCGGGCGGAAAGCAGCGTCCCTCCGGCGAGGGACTCGCCCGCGTAGAAGCTGTGGTTGGTGTTCCACCAGATGCCGCCGGGCCGGCCCGGCGTGGTATCCCAGCCCGAGACGCTGATGAATCGCTGGGCGACCTCCGCGTCGTAGAGGTAGCGCGGATTGCCCGTGGCGCGATAGGCGTCGAGGAAGGCGAGGCCCCACCAGCCGTTGTCATCGAACCAGGTGGTCTTCCCGGGATTGTGCTGGCCGGGCTTGGGACCGAAGCCGGGAACCGGCTTGAGGGTCGGGTTCACGTAGCGCTCCGCGCCTCGGGCGAAGCGATTGAGCTGCTGGCGGTGCCGCTCCGAGGGCTGGGCCGTCTGCAGTCCGTTCAATGCCTCGAACAGGGGCACGATCCCCCACAGCGAGGCCACCCTCCCCTGGTCCAGCACCGCGCGATACCAGTGCAGGCCGCGACTCCACCAGCGGTGGGTCTGCTTGACGCCCTTGTTGGCGGCGGCCAGATAGCGCGCCTGGCTGCGGCTCAGGGCCGAGGCGGAGCTCGGCATGACCGCGACCCCGAGCAGCACGACGGTCAGAGCTGCGATGACGGCGGATATCGAGCTTCTGCGGACGAACGACACGCCTTCCCCACGAACACCTTACGCGGGGATTTGACGCGGCACGCAGGATTTGACGCGCCGGGTCCCGACCCGCCGAGGCCGAGCCCTAGGCCTGGATCGGCAGCAGCTCCTCCACCCCGGTCAGCGCCAGCACCCGCCGGACCTGAGGGGAGGTGGCCGGCCTGATCCGCAGACGGCCGCCGTTCCGGCTGGACCGCCTGTTGAGGTCGAGCAGCAGGCGAATGCCCGAAGCGTCCAGGAAGGTGAGCTGATCGAGATCCAGCTCGATCTCGGCCGCGTCGGTCGCCTCCGCCCTCCGCATCTCGCTGTCAACCTCTCCGACGACGGAGAGGTCCATCTCTCCGAGCAGGCGCACGCGCTCGACCGCTTCATCGTGCTCGGTCTGCACCGAGAACGCGCGGTCCCTCGCGTCGCCTCGCCCCTGTAGCCCCTGTTTCATCGAATCCTCCGGATGATTGAGTCGCTGGCTACCCACTACTAGCGCAGGGTCTGGCGGGGAGGTTACGCCCTTGTGCGGTCAGCGCACAAGTTCTTCGCCCATTGCCGCGGAATCGGGGAAGAAGCGGCGCTGAGGTAGACCCCAGCGCCGCTTCCCCGGAGCGACTAGCCAGTGGTGTTGTGCACCACCGGGTAGTAGCCGTTGGCGTGCCCGGTCACCTTCGGGTGGTAGCTCTCTCCGATCGGATTGGAGAGGCCGTTGATCCACTCGGTCGACGACCCGCCCCCGCCGTCGCAGACGGCGTGGCCGATGAACGGCGGGATCACGTCGCGGAACAGGAAGTTCGCGCCCGCGCGAGAGGCCGCCGCGCTGAGCGCGTTCTTCAGCATGTCCGCGGTCTGGTTCAGCCGCGTCTCCTCGCTCGGGCTGAACCAGGTGCCCGCGTTGCAATCCTCGCCGTTGAAGAGGCGGGGATAGTCGAGCACGATCACCTTCGCGCTCGTCGCCCTCGACTTGATCGCGTTGTTCACCTGATCGAGCCGGCCGGGCAGGGTGTTCTGGATGAACGACTGGGCGTCGTCGATCGCGCCGTTGCAGTCGGACAGCCAGCCGGGCTGGGCGCATTCCGTGATCACGCTCGAGAACCCGGCGTCGTTGCCGCCGATCGTGTAGCTCACCCAGCTGGTGTCCGAGGTGACGCTCGAGACCTGACCCGACAGCAGGCTGCTGGTCGTGGCGCCCGAGCACGCGGCGTGCACGAACGTCCAGCTCAGATGGGCGTTGTGGAGCAGGTACGGATAGGACGTGACCGACTTCTGGCAATTCGAGTCGTAGTAGGTGCGCGTGCCCGTACCCGATGAGTACGAGTCGCCCAGCGACACGTACTTCGTCGCCCACGCCGGCGCGACGAAGATGGCGCAGGCGGCAAGCACACAGAGAAACGCGACGAGGCGCCTCATCTTCATATGGCTCTCCTCCCGAGAGAGTTGGCGCGGGGCCCGTACCCCGCTATTGGCGGCGGCACGCTAACACGCGGACTCGGTCCCGATCCGAAATGACACAGAGTCGGTGCGGTGATTCATGCGGCTTGTTCCTCCGTCTCCCGATCGATCCGGGCGCGAGCGCGCTGCAGAGCGCTGTTCACTGCCGGCACGCTGGTGCCGAGGCGGTCGGCCGTCTCCCGGGCCGAGAGGCCGAGCACCTCGCGGAGCATCAGGACCGTCCGCTGTCTCTCGGGGAGGATGCGCTCGGCCGTTGCAACCGCCCGCGCGATTGACTCACGGCGCTCGTAGCGATCCTCGGGGTCCACCTCGCCCTCCCCGGCCGGCGACGCGTACTCCGCGGGGACGATCCCCCTCGGGCGGCGCTTGATCACGTCGAGCGAGGCGTTGGTGACGATCCGGTAGAGCCAGCTGCGCAGCGAGCTTCGCCCCTCGAACGAGGGCAGTGCCCTCCAGGCTCGCAGCAGGGCCTCCTGGAGGGCGTCCTCCGCGTCCTGCGACGAGCGCAGGATCCGGCGCGAGTGCGCGTGCAGCTCGTCACGGTGGCGCTCCACGACGCGCGCGTACTCGCGCTCGACCGGCCGCCGGTCGCGACAGGCGCCCGCGCTCATGCCTCCGCCGCCTCCGAATCAACGTCGGCCACAAACACCGCCGACGGATCTACCGCCGTCTTCGGCAGCGCCAGCGAGAGGAAGGCCGCGGCCAGGAACAGCCCGATCACGACCGGGGCGGCGTGCTCGAAGGCATGCGTGAACGAGTGGTCCTGGAGCTGGCCGAAGAACACCGTGCCCACCACGGCCACGCCGAGCGCGCCGCCGAGCTGCTGCGCGGTGCTGAAGATCCCGCCCGCTCCGCCGGCGATCCCGTGCGGGACCGCGGCCAGCACGACGTTGACCAGCGGGATGATCATCAGCGACAGACCGGCCCCGGCGATGACGAGCCCCGGCACGACCGGCCATGGATCGGACCCGGTACCGACGTGACTCGCCCCGAGCAGGACGGCGAGCATCCCGAGCGCCATCAGCAGGCCCCCGAGGCAGAGCACGTTCCGGCCGTGCCGCTGCGCGAGCGGCACGGCGATCGGGGCCAGCGCGAAGCTGCCGACGCTGAACGCGAGCATCACCAAGCCGGCGCCCAACGGCGAGAAGCCCATCCCGCTCTGGATCCAGACGATGAAGGCGACCGAGAAGCCCTGCAGCCCGGCCGAGAACGCCATCTGCACCAACAGCCCGGCTGAGAAGGCGGGGATCCGCAGCACAGGGGTGCGCAGCAGGGGCGCCACGCCGGCGTGCGGACGCCGCTCCGCGACCACGCCGAGCACGATCAGCCCGCAGACCCCGGCCGCAAGCATCGCCCAGATCCAGAGCGGCCAGCCGAGACCTCGTCCCTCGAGCAGCGGGTAGGCGATGGCGACGATCGAGGCCGCGAGCAGTCCCGCCCCGACCAGATCGGGGCGCCCCGCCTTGGGGTCGCTCGTCTCCGGCACCAGCCGGACGGCGGCAACCAGCGAGACGAGAGCGACAGGGATGTTGACGAAGAACACGGTCCGCCAGCCCCAGCCGAAGAGGTCGGCCTCGGTGAGCACGCCGCCCAGCACCAGCCCGATCGCCGAGGCGAAGCCGAGGACGGCTCCGTAGACGCCGAACGCCTTGCCGCGCTCCTCACGGTCGAAGATCGCCCGGAACGTTGCGAGGAGCTGCGGGATCATCATCGCCGCCGCGGTCCCTTGCACGACACGAGCCGCGATCAGCTCCCCCGGCGACTGCGCCAGGCCGGCGGCCAGGCTCGCCAGCCCGAACACCCAGATTCCCAGGCAGAAGATCCGCTTGCGGCCGAGCAGGTCGCCGAAGCTGCCGGCGACGATCAGGCCGGCCGCGAAGGCCAGCATGTAGGCGGAGATCACCCACTCGAGCTCCGTGCCACTGGCACCGAGGTCCGCCCGGATCGTCGGCAGGGCGACGTTGACGATCGTCAGGTCGATCAGGTCCATCGTCGCCGCGCCGATCATCACCGCCGCCGCGAGCCACTTCCGCGGGTACCGCTCAAGTCCGTTGCGCACCGCCACCGCCGCTGCCTCCATCTCCGTGGTCCTCCTCAGTCGAACGTTCATCGTCAAACGAATGTCGTTTGAACTCGAACGGTGTTCTAGCACGAATCGGAGTTTTCTGCAACGTCGTTCGACAGCGGTACGCTGTTCGAGATGGCCGACGAGCCGGCACTTCCCCCACCGCCCTTCCAGCGCGTGCCGGAACGCGGCGGGCGACGTCGGCGTGATCCGCTGACCCGCGAGGCGATCGTGGCCGCGGCCCTGAAGGTCCTCGATCGCGACGGGCTCGGCGCCTTCAGCATGCGCCGCGTCGCCGACGAGCTCGACACCGGTGCCGCCTCGCTCTACTGGCACGTGGGCTCGAAGGACGGGCTGCTCGATCTGATCTTCGACGAGGTGATCGGCGAGCAGGTCGAGGAGATCCCGGACCCGGATCCCGACCGCTGGCAGGAGCAGTTCAAGGGGGTGGCGAGGACAATCCGCGCCACCACCCGGCGACACCGGGACATCGTCGAGATCTCGATCGGCCGAGTTCCGATGGGACCCAACGCGCTCCGCTTCTCCGAGCGGGTGCTGGCGATCCTGCGCGCGGGGGGCGTCCCGGACAGGCTCGCGGTTCAGAGCTACCTGCTCCTGATGTCGGTCGTCAACGGCTTCGCGATGGACGAGGCCGGCTACGAGGCCGAGACGGAGACGGGCGCCGCTCCGCCGCTGGAGGAGGGCGCCGAGATGGTCGGCGACTACCTCGGCTCCCTCCCGGCCGATCAGTTCTCGAACGTCACGGCGGTCGCGGCCCACTTCGCGGACGCCGACCAGGACGCCCGCTTCGAGCTGCTGCTGGATCTGTTCGTCGAAGGGCTGGCGAAGCGCGCCGAGGAAGACTGACGCGGCGGGGCCGCCTCGCTCAGCGGGCCAGCTCGCCGATCACGTCCCGCCACCAGGCTCGCTCCGCATCCGAGCCGGCGTGGGAGAGCCTGCGCCGGCCCTCGCCCTGCAGGGCACTCGCCGGGCCCACCCCCAGGATCGGCCCCGTGAACGCGTAGCGGCCGTCCGAGAGGACGAGCAGAGCTCCCGGCCGGTCGAGCCGCGAGAGCAGATGCTTCTCCACCCGTACGCCGAGCACCTTGCTCGGGAATGACGCATCCCCGTCCGCCTCCCGCCACGGCCGCACCATCAGGATCTGCGCGGTCTGGCCGGCTGTGCGGGGGCGCCGGACGGCCGGCTCACGGGTCGCGCCCGCGGAGGTCATGCCGAGGGCATGCGCGAAGGGCTCGAAGGTCGCTCCCTGGACCAGGGTCGAGAGCAGCACCGCGAAGAAGACGATGTTGAAGAAGTCGAAGCTGTGCGAGACGCCGTCGATCACGGGGAAGGTGGCGAGGACCACGGGGACGGCGCCTCGCAGCCCTGCCCAGGCCAACACCGCACGCTCGCGGAGGCTGAACCTCTCGAAGGCGGTGCTCACCAGCGTGGCGATCGGCCGCGCCAAGAAGACGAGCACGACGGCCAGGACAGTCCCCTCGACGGCGACGTCGCCCAGCTCGGACGGGAACACGAGCAGTCCGAGCACGACGAACATCGTCACCTGCGCCACCAGCGCGAGCCCCTCGTGGAAGACCACGACGGCGCGCTTCGCAGGAATCGGCACGCTTCCCAGGAACAGCCCGGCCAGGTAGACGGCCAGAAACCCCGATCCGTGCAGGCTGCTCGCCGCGCCGTAGGCGAGCGCCGCGGTTCCCATGGTCCCGATGACGTAGCCGGCCTCGTTGCCGAGCCATGCCCGCCGCAGCGCCTGGACCGCCACCCACCCGATCGCGAGCCCGACCCCAAGCCCGATCGAGAGCTCGCGGACCAGGAGCCAGGCCATGTCGCCGAACCCGTAGTCCGGCAGCTGAATCCAGTCGATCAGCCCGACGACAAGCAGGATCGCCATCGGATCGTTCAGGCCGGACTCGCCCTCGAGCGTCCGCGAGAGCCGCTCGCGCAACCGCGAATGGCGCAGCAGGCCGAAGATCGCCGCGCCGTCGGTCGCTGAGACGATGGAGCCCAGCAGCATCCCCTCGAGGAAGGAGAGGTCGAAGAGCCAGGTCGCGGCGAGGCCGGTGATCGCAGCCGTGACCAGGGTCCCGACGAGCGCCAGGGCGACCGACGGCCGCAGGACCGGCCGGATCTCGCCGAAGCCGACGCTGAGCCCGCCCTCGAACAGGATCAGGGCGAGGGCCACAACCCCGATCGTCCGGGCGAGCTCGTAGTCGGAGAAGTCGATCCAGCCGAACCCGTCGGAACCGACCGCCATGCCCAGCCCGAGGAAAAGCAGCAGTCCCGGGACGCGAAGCCGCCCGGCCACCACAGTGGCGAGCAGGCCCGCGATCAGCAGGGCGCCGACGATCAGGACCAGGTTGGCGTCCTTCATGGCGCCCGTATAACACCAGCACGGACTGCCAAGCCCACTTCCGGACCATTCCGGTCCTCACCGTCGCGACCCCTCAGCGGACCTCTGGCTGCATCGACGCCGGACCCACCTGCCAGTTCTCCAGCTCGTAGTGGTCCCGGCTGATCCGGCGGCTCTCCAGGTCATGCCTCGCGACCTCCGCGATCCGGCGCTGGTCGCGGGACGCCGCCTCGGACTCCTCCTTGGATGGCCAGAGGTTGACCACCATCAGGCCGTCCTCGGTCTTCGCGGTCGCATGCAGGATCAGATCGTGGTCACGGCCGACACCGGCCATCGTCTCCGCCGACTCCGCGTAACGGGCCGCGAGCTCGTCCGGGTCACCGCTGATCTTCATCACCGTCATGTATCCGGTCGACATCTCGTTTCCTTTCCATTCAGGTTGAAGACAGGAAGCCTGTCTATCGGTGCGGCTAGTATAGACAGGAACCCTGTCTTTATGTCGTCTGATCCCTCCAATCACGCCGCCCAGCCCGACGCGCCGAACCTCGGCGTCCTGCTGCGGGAGCCGTTCCTGATCGGCTCGGATCTCCTTCACGAGCACTTCGCCGCAAATGGCCACCCCCACGTCCGTGCTCCCCACGGCAACGCCATGCAGTTCCTCGACGACCAGGGAACCCGGGTCAGCGACCTCGCCCGGCGCGCGCAGATCACCAAGCAGTCAATGGCGGAGCTGGTTGCCCACCTCGAGCGCTACGGCTATGTCGAGCGGGTCCCCGACCCGAGCGACCGGCGAGCGAAGCTGGTCCGCACCACCGCGAAGGGCCGAGAGCTCCACGCGATCGCGCGAGCGTTCGTCGCGGAGCTCGAGGATCGCTGGGGGGCGCGACTGGGCGCGGCGAAGATGAAGCAGCTGAAACAGCTGCTCGTGGAGCTCAACCGCACCCTCGCCGAAACCGATCGCTGACCCGGGTCAGTCCGGGTACTCGTCCTTGCGCCAGGAACGGGGCTCCTCGGGCTGCTCCTTCGGCGTGCGATCGAGCAGGAACGAGTGGTACGGGGCCACGAACGGATCTGGCGCCATCACCTGGTAGGTGAGGTAGACGGTCCCGTTGTCCTTTGCGAAGGCGATGAAGCCCGGCCCCTCCCGCAAGCCGTCCTTGAGATCCGCGCCGACCTGCTCCGACCACTCCTGGAGCCAGTCGGGCGGGTCGTCGATCATCCCCTTGACCTCGGGTATGGACTGCGCCTGCTCCTCGGTCATGGCGAGGCCCATGTCGAACGGAAAGTCACTCTCGTAGGTGGAGACGTAGGGGAACTGCCAGCCCATCCGCTCCTTGTAGGCGGCGAGCCGGTCGATCGGCGCCCGCGAGAAGCAGAGGAAGGTCACGTCGCGCTTGTTCAGGTGGATCAGGCTGCCGTCGAACTCGTCCCCGAGGCTCGTGCAGCCTGGGCAGGCGCCGACCGTGTAGTCGGGCCCGTACATGATGTTGTAGGCGAGCAGCTGCGAGCGGCCGTCGAAGAGCTCGGAGAGGGTCTTCTTGCCCTCCTCGGTGTCCAACTCGTAGTCCTTCTCGACCGGGACCCAGGGCAGCTCCCGCCGCTTCTTGCTGATCTCCTGGCCGCGTTCGGCCTGCTCGGCCTCGAGCTTCGCGAGCTCCGCCCGCGCCGCCTCCCATTCCTCGCGCGTTCCCGTCTTGTGCTCAGGCATCTCGGCTCCTTCCTCGTCGGGTCACACCATGAGACTGCCACAGGCGGGACAACTCATCGCTCTGACGCCGACCCGGCCTAGTCTTGGGCTCGTGACCGGCGAGCACGCAAACCCGATCGACCTCGACGCGTGGCGCGAGCTTCCCGCTGCCCAGCAGCCGGACTGGCCGGACCCGGCGCGGGTTCGCGACGTCGCCGCGGAGCTCGAGCAACAACCGCCGCTCGTCTTCGTCGGGGAGTGCGACCAGCTCACCGAGAGGCTGTCGGCCGCCGCCTCCGGCGAGGCGTTCGTCCTGCAGGGAGGCGACTGCGCGGAAACCTTCTCCGGGGCGACGGTCGAGGCGGTGCGGGAGAAGATCGAGACCCTGCTGCAGATGGCGCTCGTCCTGACCTACGCGGCGAGCGTCCCGGTCGTGAAGATCGGGCGGCTGGCGGGCCAGTTCGCGAAGCCCCGCTCGCGCCCCGCCGAGACCCGGGACGGCGTGGAGCTTCCCGCCTACCGCGGCGACGCGGTGAACGGCTTCGAGTTCACGCCCGAGGCGCGGCAGCCCGACCCGGCTCGGCTGCTCCGCGCGTACAACAGCGCGGCGGTGACCCTGAACCTCTGCCGGGCCTACGCGAGCGGTGGTTACGCGGACCTGCATCAGGCGCACGCCTGGAACCGGGACTTCGTCGCGGGAAGCCCGGTCGGGCAGCGCTACGAGCAGCTCGCCGGCGAGATCGATCGGGCGCTCGCCTTCATGAGGGCCGCCGGCGTCGACTCAGAGGAGTTCCACGGGGTCGAGTTCTACTCGAGCCACGAGGCGCTGCTGCTCGAGTACGAGCGGGCATTGACTCGCATCGACGCCCCCACCGGGCTCCCCTACGACCTCTCCGCGCACCTGGTTTGGATCGGGGAGCGGACCAGGGACCTGGACGGCGCGCACGTGGAGTTCTGCCGCCGGATCCGCAATCCGATCGGCGTCAAGCTCGGCCCGACGGCCTCACCCGACGACGCCGTCGCATTGGTCGAGAGGCTCAACCCGGATGGCGAGCCCGGCCGGCTGACGCTGATCACCCGGCTCGGTGCGGACAGGATCCGGGACCTTCTGCCGCCGCTGGTGGAGAGGATCACCGAGCACAGTGCCCCGGTCGTCTGGGTCTGCGATCCGATGCACGGAAACACCTTTGAGGCGCCATCCGGATACAAGACGCGCCGCCTGGACCACGTCTTTGACGAGGTCGCCGGCTTCTTCGAGGTGCACCGCGCGCTCGGTACCCATCCGGGCGGCATCCACGTCGAGTTCACCGGCGATGACGTGACCGAGTGCATCGGCGGCGGCCATGAGATCGCCGAGGTCGACCTGCAAAACCGTTACGAGACCGCCTGCGACCCGCGGCTCAACCGCAGCCAGGCGCTCGACCTCGCCTTCATGGTGGCCGAGATGTACGGCCGGGCTCGCTGAACCCGGCTCAGGCCGCCTGCGGCTCGCCGGCCGGCGCGCCGGTCTCGTCGAGGCCCTCGCGGAGCTCGCGGATCTTGCGCTTGTAGGCGGCCTCGTCGCCGCCGCAGAGGTGGGTGCCCCAGCGGGTTCCGTTGTGGACGTGGGGGACCTCGTCGGCAAGCAGGTAGTCGAAGACCTGCGCGATCTGCTCCTGCCCGCGCTCGACCAGCACCTTGCGCCGGTGCGAGTGGCGCCACATGGCCTTCTGCTCGGAGGTCGAGTTGAACAGGGCGAGGCGCTCGAGCAGGTCGTGGGCGTAGACCGAGCGGAAGTAGGCGAAGCCGACCGGGTAGTCGCCCCAGGCGCAGCCGAGCTCCTTCGGCATCAGCAGTGAGTGCAGCTTGGCGTGCCGCATCTCGTCCCAGGTCTGGCGCGCCATGTCGACGTGGAAGTCCCAGGGCATCTCCGGGTGCTCGTGCGAGTTGCGGGCCATCAGCTCCGCGGCACAGATCTCCGCGTCCATCAGCGCGTGGAAGAAGTGGCGTTGCTCCTCGGGCTCGACCGGGACGTGGTTCTCCTCGGGGTCGTTGACGTAGAGCTCGCGAGCCAGGAAGGGGTCGCCCTCGGCGGTCACCTCGACGAAGTCGTCGCGGGCCGGCTCCTCGAGTGGCGGCAGCACGTGGAGTTCCCGAGGCTCGGTCTTGAGCTGGATCGGGAGCGCGCCGAGGTCGTCGATCACCGGCAGCGGCCCGTCGGGACCCGGGCCGAGCTCGGAGAGGTGGCGCTCCTGGCGCGTGGCGAGCTGCGTGAGCAGCCGGAGGGAGGGCTCGTCGGAGACCGGGTCGAGGTGCTCGAGGTGGATCTGGAAGGCCCGCAGCAGGGCCGGCTTCGCCTCCCCGTAGGCGAGGGCGACGTACTCGGCGGGAGTCTCCGCCGAGCCGAGGCGATCGAGCAGCTCCTCCAGCTCCTCCGCCGGGGCGCCGGGGTAGTCGCTGGGGTGGCGGAGCTCGTAGAGTCGCCGGCGGATCTTGGTCACCGCCCTGGCGTCGTCGTGGAGGTGGTCCCCGAGCGCGTACTTGACGTCGAAGTCCGGCGCGAGGGGCAGCCAGCCGGCCGAGAGATGCACCAGCTCCCGGAGCAGGTGAAAGTAATTCGAGAACCGGATCGCGTTCTCGTCCACGTCGTAGCCGAGGCGGAGCTGGTCAGGGCGTGCCATGTGTCGAGCCCTCCTCCTCTCGAAGTTCCTCATCACCCTCCCGCTCGGCGAGCAAACGTCGCTTGTGGCGCCCGACCACGCTCGGCAGCAGCCCGCCGCCGGCGGAGACGTTGATCACGGCCCGGTCGGAGATCCTGGTGATCATCCCGGCGTAGCGCCCGCCGATCCCGAACGGGTTGATGTTGAAGCGCTTGAGGCGCATCTGCACGTGCCCGTCCTCGACCGTCGGGAACATCTCCTCGGGCACGGGCACGTACTCCTGGACGATGAAGTCCCCCGCCTCGGCGTGCTCTTCGATGATCCCGTCCCACTCGCTCTGCTCTGTCTCGATCCCGAGGGCGACGTCGTGGCCGCCGTACTCGGAGGCCGGCTTCAGCACCAGGCGCGACCGGTTGTTCGAGACGAAATCGAGCAGGTCGACGGTCCACTGGCCGTAGCTCACACGCCCCGGGCGCAGGATCCGAGTCCAGGGGACGGTGGCGGCGATCACCTCCGCCTCGCGCGGCTCGATCAGATGCGCGAACCGGGGATCCTCGAGCAGGGCCATCAGCTTCTTGTTGTTCGCCACCCGGGCGGGCGGCGGGTTGACGACGCAGGTCGCCCCGTCTCGGTAGGCGGCGGTCAGGTCGCCCTCGGAGAGGTCGTCGATCAGGGCGCGCCGGTAGACGAGGTGCACCGGCTCGCCGTCCGCCCGCAGCACCGAGCCGTCGTAGGCGAGCTGGTCGGTGGTCGCGTGGACGGCCTCGATCCCCTCCCTCGACGCGGCGGCGCAGATGATCCGGAACTCCGGCACCGAGGGGCTGTCCGGGACGTCAACCAAGGCCAGCCGCGGTGATTCGGGGAGCTCAGGCCCCTCTCGCCGCGCGTCGCGCATGGACCGATACGCGTCGCGCAGGGTCTCGATGAGCACGGGCAGCATCGGCTCGTAGGCGGTGTCGAACTCGCCCTCCACCCGCGGCAGGGCGATCGTCCGCCTGAGCCCCTCGTGGAGCACGTCGGTGTAGCCGATGCCGGCCGGCGAGTCGGCGTTGAACTCGAGGAACTTGACCGTGTCACCCGCGAGAAAGGCGTCCAGGCGGCAGATCCGAAGCGGCCCGGGGTAGCCGGGGCCGACCCGGACCAGCGAGTCCTCGAAGGAGGGGAGCGCGAGCTCCTCCTGGAGGCGCTCGTCCTCGGGGTAGGCCTCGCAGAATCGGTTCAGGATCGCGCAGAGCGACTCGACCGCCCGGCGCACGTGGCGGATCTGCCGCGGGCTGACGAAGTGCGGCATCAGCACGAATGGGATCGTGTGCCCGGCGAAGACCACGTCGTTGGCGGCGAGCCAGGCCTCGAGGTCGGCCTCGAGCTGGGCGCAGCCGTCCCCCAGCTTGGAGAGCTCGACGAGGTGCTGAAGCTTCAGGTCGCTTACCTGGTCGACGACTCTCCTCCCCGTCAGCGCCGCTTGCCGGTCTTCTTCGGAATGAGGCGCCCGTTCGTGACCGGGCGCTCGAAGAGCGTGGAGAGCACAACCTGCGTCTGGGTCCGGAGGACGCCGGGCGTCTCCCTGATCCGCTCGAGCGCCTCCTCGAGGTGCTGGGTGTCGGCGGCGCGGACGTGCAGGATCGCGCTCGCGCCGCCGGCGACCGTGTAGGCGCCCTCGACCTCGGGATGCTTGGAGACCGCGGCGCTCACCTCGGCACCGGAGATCCGCCCCTCGCAGAAGAGCTCGACGAAGGCGTGGCTGTGCCAGCCGAAGGCCGTCGGCTCGATCGTCGCGGTGTAGCCGCGAATCACTCCGTCGGCCTCGAGCCGATCGACGCGCCGCTTCACGGCGGGCGCCGAGAGCGAGACCCGCTTGCCGATGTCCTCATAGGAGCGACGGGCGTTCTCGCGGAGCAGCGCAACGATCTGTTCGTCTGTCTTGTCGGAGATCGCCATTTTCGGGCCGACCACGCAACGAATCGGGCTTGTGAACCTCTCCTTGCGCGGGAATCATAAGTTCGACCCGCGCGCTTCGCAAGGGATTCGTTCAACAGGAGGAGAGCGATGGAGGTCAAGACCACACAACTCCCGGGCGCCCGCACGGTCGCGCCGCCGGTCCCGAAGAACGACGAGATGCCGCTGCTCGGCATCGACCACATCGAGCTCTACGTTGGCAACGGCGTCCAGGCGACCCACTACTTCACCCACGCGCTCGGCTTCCGCGAGACCGCCTACGCCGGGCTGGAGACCGGGATGCGGGACCGGGCCAGCCATCTGGTCGAGCAGGGCCGAATCCGCTTCCTCCTCACCACGCCTATGCACGGCAGCAACGAGATCGCCCGCCACATCTCAGAGCACGGTGACGGCGTCAAGGTGGTCGCCCTGGCGGTCCCCGACGCCGAGGACGCCTACCGGGTCGCGGTTCGCCGCGGCGCCCGTGGGCTCGAGGAGCCGCACGAGGAGTCCGACGAGCGCGGTGCGGTCAAGCTGGCGACCATCGCCACCTACGGCGAGACCGTCCACACCTTCGTCGAGCGAGATGGCTACGACGGCTTCCTGCCGGGCTTCGAGCCGGTCGAGGGCGGGACCGAGGGCGAGTTCTTTGCGGGCATCGACCACGTCGTGGGGAACGTCGAGCTCGGCCGGATGGAGGAGTGGGTGGAGTACTACGAGCGGGTCTTCGGCTTCACCGAGATGATCCGGTTCTCGGACGAGGACATCTCCACGGAGTACTCCGCCCTGATGTCGAAGGTGATGGCCGACGGCAAGGGCAGGATCAAATTCCCGATCAACGAGCCCGCCGAGGGGCAGCGCAAGTCGCAGATCGAGGAGTACCTCGAGTTCTACGGCGGCCCGGGCGTCCAGCACATCGCCCTCGCCACCACCGACATCGTCGGCACCGTCCGCGAGCTCCAGAATCGCGGCGTCCACTTCCTGAGGACGCCCGAGAGCTACTACCAGGAGCTGCCGGAGCGGATCGGGGAGATCGACGAGGACATCGGCGACCTCGGTGAACTCGGCATCCTCGCCGACCGCGACGACGAGGGCTATCTGCTCCAGATCTTCGGCAAGCCGCTCTCGAACCGCCCCACGCTCTTCATCGAGGTGATCGAGCGGCACGGGGCTCGCGGCTTCGGCGAGGGCAACTTCAAGGCCCTGTTCGAGGCGATCGAGCGCGAGCAGGAGAGGAGGGGGAACCTGTGAGGTACCACCGGCTCGGAGACCTGCCGCACAAGCGGCACACCCAGTTCCGCACCAACGGCCGCCTGCTCGTCGAGGAGGTGATGGGACTCGAGGGCTTCTCGGGGAACGAGTCGATCCTCTACCACCACACCTCCCCCTGCCGGATCCTCGAGGCCGGTGAATTCGAGCCGATGGCCCACGAGGAGTGGGTGCCCGACGCTCACGTCCACCGCCATCTCGAGACCGGCGGCATCCCGGCGGAGGGCGACCCGATCACGGGGCGCCGCTGCCTGATGTGGAACAAGGATCTCGAGTCCTCGATCTGCCGCCCGACCGAGGAGACCGAGGCCTTCTACCGGAACGGCGAGGGCGACGAGCTGATCTTCGTGCACGAGGGCTCGGGCGAGATCGAGACCGTGTTCGGCACCCTCCCCTACCGGCAGCACGACTACATCGTCATCCCCCGCGGCACGACCTATCGCTTCCGGTTCGAGGACGACCAGCAGCTGATGCTGGTGCTCCACACACCAGGGGAGATCGAGACGCCGAACCGCTACCGGAACCGCTACGGCCAGCTGCTCGAGTCGGCGCCGTTCTCGCACCGCGATCTGCACCCACCGGTGGAGCTGGAGACACATCGCGAGGAGGGTGAGTTCGATCTCATCCTCCGGGTTCGCGGTGGTCTCCAGCGATACCGGCTCGACTACCACCCGCTCGACGTCGTCGGCTGGGACGGCTACGTGTACCCCTACACGTTCAACGTCCACGACTTCGAGCCGCGGACGGGGCGGATCCATCTGCCGCCGCCGACGCACCAGACGTTCCAGGGCCCGAACTTCGTGGTCTGCTCGTTCTGCCCGCGCGAGCTCGACTACGACCCCGAAGCGGTCCCCCTCCCCTATCACCACTCCAACCTGCAGTCGGAGGAGATGATCTATTACGTCTCCGGCGAGTTCGGCTCCAGGAAGGGGATCGAGGTGGGCTCGATCACCGTCCACCCCTCCGGACTGCCCCACGGACCGCAACCTGGCCTGGTCGAGAAGGCCCTCGGAGCCAGGCGCACCGAGGAGCTGGCGGTCATGTGGGACACATTCGCGCCGATGAAGCTGACGACGTTCGCCCGGGAGCTCGATGACCCGGCGTACGCCTATTCATGGCGTGAAGGCGCGCCGTCGCCCGTGGCGCAGAGCACAACCGGCTAGTCACGGACCAGTCGGGTCGCTACTGCGCCGCGCGGCGGCGCCGACGCTCAGGAGGCGGGCACGACACGGCCGCTCACCTCTGCGAGCGTGATCGCGGGCCGACCCTCGCCGGGGGCTCCCGCCCCTCTGAGGACGACCTCGTCGCCGTCCTCTAGGAAGGTTCGCTCGACCTCGCCCACCCGCAGCGGCTGCTGGCCGGCACGGGTGAGCTCCAGCAAGCAGCCCTTCGTGCCGGGATCCGAGCCCGAGATCGTCCCGGAGGCGAACAGGTCACCGGCACGTACGGCCGCGCCGCCGGCGATGACGTGCGCAAGCTGCTGCGCCGCGCTCCAGTAGAGGTCGCGGGCAGTCGTCCGGGTGATCGTCTCGCCCTCGCCGGACCCGTTGGGCACCAGCGCCACCTCCAGGTCGAGGTCGAGCGACCAGTGGCCCTCGGCGCGCAGGTAGGGCAGCGGCGCGGGCTCGTGCTCGGGGCCCGGCACCCGAAAGGGCTCGAGCGCCTCGAGCGGGGTGATCCAGGCCCCGATCGAGGTGGCGAACGCCTTGCCGAGGAACGGGCCGAGCGGCCGGTACTCCCAGGCCTGGATGGAGCGGGCGCTCCAGTCGTTGACGAGCGCGAAGCCGAAGATGCGCTCGGCCGCCGCGTCGGGACGGATCGGTCCACCGTCCTCCGGGCCAGCGCCGCACACGAAGCCGAGCTCGAGCTCGAAGTCGAGCAGGGGTTCGGGCCCGTACGCGGGGTCCTCTCCGGGCCTCTCGGGCCCGATCTGACCGACCGGGCGGGAGATCCGGGTGCCACTGACCACCAGGTTGGCCGCGCGGCCGTGGTAGCCGACAGGGTGATGGCGCCAGTTCGGGAAGAGCGGCTCGTCATCGGGTCGCACGAGCCTGCCCACATTCGAGGCGTGCTCGATCGAGGAGTAGAAGTCGACGAAGTCGCCGACCTCGACCGGCAGCAGCTCCTCGGCCTCGGCGAGCGGCACGAGCGCGCCCTCCGCGATGCCCGCGTCCGCGACCTCGGTGTTTCCGGTGCCGAGCAGCTCGATCAGGCGCCCGCGCAGACCGGACCAGGCGGGACGCCCGAGCGCGAGCAGGGGATTGAGGGTCGGCGCCTCGAGCGCCCGCCGGAGCGCCCCGGCATCGGACCCGACGGAATCCAGCAGGCCCGCCGATGCCAGCGCCTCGAGCACTACGGCGTTGTCACCGACCCGGACCGCGGCCCGCGGCGGCCCTCCCCGGGCGCGGACAACTCCGAAGGGGAGATGCTCGATCCCGAACCCGGAGCCGTCGGCGCCCGGGACCCATGTCCCCTGGGTCTGATCTGGCCCCATGCGGGCGACCTTACGTCACCCGCGTCAGGTGTTCAGGAGGCCGGCCTCTCCGGCCTTGATGCTCGCCTCCACCCGCGAGCGGACATCGAACTTGGAGAGGATGTTCCGCACGTGCATGTCGACCGTGCGCGGGCTGAGGAAGAGCTGTTCGGCGATCTCGCGATTCGTGAGCCCCTCGGCGACCAGCCGCAGCACCTCGAGCTCGCGGCGGGAGAGCTGGCTCCCCGCTCCGTCGGTGGCCGTTCGACCGAGGCGCTGCTCGGCTGACTCCCCGAGATCCTCGATGGCCGCCGCGGCCCTCCCGGCCAGGGGGCGTGCCCCGAGGTTGCGGGCGAGCCGGTAGGCCTCGGCGTGGCGCTCGATCGCCAGCTCGCGGTCGCCCGCCGCGGACAGCGCGATCCCCGCACGGTGCAGGATCTGCGCGCGCTCGGCCGGGATCCGCAGCGAGGCGTGGAGCTCGACCGCGCGGTTGATCTGCTCGGCGGCGAGCTCGGGCTCACCGTCGACGAGGGCGATCTCCCCCAGCGCGTGCGCGAGGGCCGCCAGCGCGTCCGGATGGCCGGAGTCGTCGGCGATCCGGGTGAGCGCCTTCGCCGCGGCGTGCGCCTCTTCGGTCGATCCAGCCTGGGCGAAGAGCAGAGCCGCGAGGCGCAGGCCCCAGATCGCGTAGTGGTGGTCCTCGCTCTCCTCCCAGCGCGAGACGACGAAGCGGCATTGCTCGAGAGCGCCCTCGGGGTCACCGTCGTAGTCGGCGACGACGGCGAGCGAGGAGGCGCAGTCGACCTGCATCGAGAAGACGTCGAGCCGCCTGGCCAGCTGCAGGCCCGCCGAGAGCGTCTTGCGAGCCGGCCCGAGCTCGCCGCGGAACGCGCGTACGAATCCCAGGACCCCGTCGCCGATCGTGCGCACGCCGTCTCCCTCGTGAGTGTCGATCAGCTCCTTCGAGATCTCGCTCGCCCGCTTCCACTCGCCAAGCTCCCGGACCACGTAGGCCATGCAGGCGACGCAGCCGGCCTCGGGATCCCGTTCCCCCGAGACCTCGCAGAGGTCGAGCGCGCTGGTCAGGGCGTCCTCCGCGCCGCTGTAGTCGCCGGACGTCTCCAGCGCCGTGCCGAGCCGCTGGTAGGCGTCAATCGCCTCGGCGCTCAGACCGTGCTCGAGCGCCAAGCTCAGTCCCCTCTTCACCAGGTCGACCCCCGGGTCGAACTCGCCCCGCTTCGCCATTACGACCCCCTCCGCCGCCAGGGCCCGCGCCTGCAGGTCGAGCCGCTGCGCGGCGCCTGCCTCACTAGCAGCCTGGCGGATCAGCTCGAGCGACTCCGCGTGGCGCCCGCCGAACTGCAGGTAATCGGCCGCGGCCAGACGATCGCCCGCCGCCACAGCCGGGTCGTCGCCGGCCGAAGCGTCGGCGGCGGCGGAGAAGGCCTCGATCGCTCCCGCGCGATCGCCCTGGAGGGCGAAGATGCGGCCCAGGCGGCGCTGGGCGGCTCCCAGCCCCGCCGGGTCCTCCGCGCACAGCTCGCTCACCTCCCGCCAGCTCCGGGCCGCCTCGGGCAGGTCGCCGGCGAGCTCGGACCACGCCCCGTGCTTCTCGAGGGTGGCGAGCCGCTCGTCGAGTGCCTCGTTCTCCGGCCAAAGCTCCAGGGCGTGGCGCGTCATCGCCACCGCGTCGCGGAAGGCACGGACGGCCGCGAAGTCCTCCGCCGCCCGCAGGTAGCTCTCCCGGGCGCGAGCCTCGTCCTTGGCGCCGGACCACTGCGCCGCCAGCTCCACGCTCGGCGCGCCCGCGGCCTGGAGGCGCTCGGCGAGCTCGCGGTGCAAGCCGCGCCGCCGCAGCCACGGGATGTCGCCGTAGAGAGCGTCGCGGACCAGGGCGTGACGGAACTCCCCGGCGCCCGCGCCCGATTCGGCAATCAGGCCCCGTTCGAGGAGCTCGCCGACACCGGCATCGTCGGCCAGCTCCACGACCGGCTCGAAGGAGAAGTGCTGACCGGCGACTGCGGCGACCTCGGCCGCGTCCCGCCCGGCGGGCGAGAGGTCCGCGCAGCGCAGCAGCACCGCGTCGCGCACCGTCTCCGGAACCGATACCTCGCTCCCCTCCCCGAGCTCCAGCCCCGCCTTCCCCTGCTGAAGCCGGCCCTCCGCCTGCAGCGCAGTGCCGAGCTCCTCGACGAAGAAGGGCAGGCCCTGCGAGCGGTCATGGACGGTTCGCACCAGCGGCCGCGCCGCCGACGAGCCCAGGACCTCCTCCAGGATGCCGCCCGTCCCCGCCTCATCGAAGCGGCCGAGCGTGACCTCGGTGAGGGCGCGCTTCCGGCGCAGCTCGTTTCGCGTCCGGCGCAGCGGGTGATCGCGGGCGAGCTCGTCGGAGCGATAGGCGGCGACGATCAGCACAGGAAGGCCCTCGAGGGTCGGCGCCACCTCGGCAAGGAACTCAAGCGTCGCGGCGTCCGACCACTGCAGGTCGTCGAGGACGACGAGCGCCCCGACGTCCTCGGCCACCGCGGCGAACGCGCCGCGCAGCGCCTCCTGCAGCGTCGCGCCGTCCACGTTCTCGGGTGCCGGGCCCAGCTCGGGCAGGAGGACGCGCAGCTGCTCGCCGAGAGGGCCGCAGTCGCGAAGCGCGTCGGGGTCGGCGCGGAGGGCGGACCGCAGAGCAGCGACCACCGGGCCATAGGCCGGCGTGGTCCCCTGCTGGGCGGCGCCGCGAAGCACGGGCGCCTTGGTGTCCGCGCAGAGCTGATCGAGCAGTCGGGTCTTGCCGACGCCGGCCTCCCCGGACACAAGGACGAGCGTGCCCTCCCCTCTTAGCGCGTCTCGCAACCGCTCCCTGAGACCGCCGAGCTCCTCGTCACGGCCAATCAACGAGCCCCGTGACGGCATGGGCGTGAGTGTAAGCCGAACGGGCCCGCCTTCGGCAGGGCGCCGCCGGTCCGTGCGGCGCCCTGCCACTTCCGGCATCACGCCGGGACCGGGTCCTCGCGGACGATCACGGTGTCGGCGACCTTCGTCACCTCGTCGGCGGACATGCCGGTGTTCTCCGCGTGCCTGCGAATCGCCTCGGGGCTGACGCCCTCGTAGATGCAGACGGTGCCGAGCTTGCCGTCCTCCTCCTCGACGACATAGCTGCGGATCCACCGCACCTCGTCGTTCATCTTCTCGCCCTCAGCGGAGGATCTCGCCGCGGCCAGCTCCAGCTCCTCGGGGTTCTTCCAGTTGCTGCGCCTGCGAATCACGTACAGGTCCATGATGCGGTCTCCTTTCGTGGGAATTGCTTGCTAGGCCACGCTAGGAGCCGCTCGCCGGCCGAGAAACGGCAGAACTGCCGTATTCGGCCTCGAAAGGCACCGGAAACCCCATCCGATGAGGCATACCGCGCACGGATACTGGCTCGAGGAGGCCGGCGAGCGACCGCCATTGCCGGAGGCCGACGGTGAACTGAGCTGCGACGTGCTCGTGCTGGGTGGCGGCTACACGGGCATGTGGACCGCCTGGCGGATCTCGCAGCTCGAGCCGGAGGCGAGCGTGATCCTGATCGAGGCCGACCGCTGCGGCCACGGACCGAGCGGCAGGAATGGCGGTTTTGCGAACGCCGTGTGGTTCAGCGCGCACACCCTTCGCGAGCGCTTCGGTGCGGAGGCGACCGCCGCCGTCGCGCGGGCCGCTCAGGACGCGGTGGACGAGATCGGCCGCTTCTGCTCCGAGCAGGAGGTCGATGCGTGGTTCCGGCAGAGCGGCTACCTGCAGGTCTCGGCGGCGCCCGCCCAGGACCACGTCGCGGACGAGGCGGTCGAGGTCTGCCACGAGCTTGGCGAGGACGAGCAGGCCAAGACCCTGAGTGCGGACGAGGTGGCGCGGCGGTGCCGCTCGCCTCGCTTCCGCGGAGGCGTGCTCTACCCCGGCTCCGCGACCGTGCAGCCGGCGCGGTTGGCGCTCGGCCTCCGCGACCGGCTCGGCGAGCGCCCGGGCGTTCGGGTCTTCGAGCGCTCACCGCTTCGCAGGTTGCGCGCCGGGGCGTGGGGCTGCCTGGCCGAGACGCCGGCGGCCCGGATCCGCGCCGGGTCCTGCGTGCTCGCCATCGGGCCCGCCTCCGGCGCCGTGGGCTCACCCCTGCGCGGTCGGCTCACCGTCACCTCCAGCCACATCGTGCTGACCGAGCCGGTACCGGACCTCCTCGAGGAGATCGTCTGGACGGGCGGCGAATGCATCACCGACAGCCGCGCGATGGTCCACTACATGCGAACGACACCGGACGGGCGAATCGCCTTCGGCTGGGGCGGGGGACGGATCGCCTGCGGCGCGCGCCTCGGACGACGCACGGAGCTCGACCCCGAGCTCGTCGGCCAGGTCGCCTCGCACCTGCGCTCCTTCTTCCCCGGGCTCGAGGGTCGCCGGATCACCCACGCTTGGGGAGGACCGATCGACGTCTCCCCTGCCCACCTCCCGGTGATCGTCCCCCTGGGCTCCGACCGGGTCTACGGCGTCTTCGGCTACACGGGCAATGGCGTGGGCCCGTCCCTGATGATGGGAAGGATCGCGGCCTCGCTGGCCCTGGACCGTCGGGACGGACCCTCCCGGCTGGCCATCGTCGATTCCGATCCTCGACGGGTGCCCGCGGGCCTGGCGTCGTGGCTCGGCGGCAACGCGATCCGGGCGGGCCTGGTAGCGAAGGAGGCCGCCGAGGAGCGCGGCACGACGGCTGGGCCCGTCAGCAGGAGCCTGGCGTCGATTCCCGTGCGGATCGGTTTCCACATCGGTCGCTGACACCGCGATAGATTCGAACGCGAGGTGACGCCGATGCGATCAGGGAGGCTGGAGGCCTCCTTATGGGGACTGGTCCTGGCGGGCGTGTACTTCGCCTCGGCGAAGCTCGGGCTGACGCTCGCCTTCTCCAACGAGAGCGTCACGGCGGTCTGGCCGCCGACCGGGATCGCCCTCGCCGCCCTCGTGCTCGGGGGACGCCACCTGTGGCCGGGCGTGCTGCTGGGCGCCTTTCTCGCCAACGTCACGACGGACGTGCCCGTATACACGGCCGCCGGAATCGCGGTCGGGAACACGCTGGAGGCGGTGGTCGGCGCACACCTGCTCGATCGCTTCGGCTTCCGCCCCACGCTGCGGCGTCTCCGCGACATCTTCACGCTCGTCCTGCTGGCCGGGGTGATCAGCACCGCGGTGAGCGCGACGATCGGCGTCGCCAGCCTCAGCATCGGGGACTCGCTCTCCGGAGGCGCCCTCTCGGCATGGCGCGTGTGGTGGCTGGGCGACATGGGAGGCGACCTGCTGATCGCGTCCCTGATCTTCGTCCTCGTCACGCACTGGCCCTACCGCGACCTACCGGGAAGCGTGGCCGAGGCGCTCGTCCTGATTGCGGCCCTGGTCGGGATTTCACTCGTGGTCTTCACCCACGATTCTCCCGCCGCCTACCTGACCTTCCCGGTCGTTGTCTGGGCGGGGCTTCGATTCCTGCAGCCCGGGGCGACCCTGGCCGCGGTCGCCCTTGCCATCGTTGCGGTCGCCTTCACGAGCAACGACTCGGGGCCATTCGTCCGCTCGTCACAGGACGCCAGCCTGCTGCTCGCCCAGGGCTTCTCGATGATCGTCGGGCTGACCGGCCTGATCCTGGCAACCGTCACCTCCGAGCGGACCAGCGCCGAGCGGCGAGCGCGGGATCTCGCGCACGATCTGCAGGCGGAGCTGCTGCCCCCTCAGCTCCCCGACATCCCCCAGTTCGAGGCGGCCGGCTGGTATCGGGCCGGCATGCAGGGTCAGGAGGCGGGTGGCGACTTCTACGACGTCTTCAAGGCGAGTGCCGACCGCTGGGTGGCGGTCATCGGGGACGTCTGCGGCAAGGGGCCCGAGGCTGCCTCCCTGACCGCGCTCGCTCGCTACACGCTGCGGGCCGTCGGGCGCCGGGCGACCGGCCCGAGCGACGCGTTGGGGGCGCTCAACGAAGCCATCCTGGAACAGCGGTCGGATCAGCGCTTCATGACGGCGGTCCTGGTGCAGCTCGATCTCGACGGCTCCGACCACGCCGTGGCCCTGAGCAACGGCGGTCATCCGCCCCCGCTCCTGGTCCGTGCCCGGGGCGAGGTCGAGGAGGTGGTCGGTGAAGGCGGGATGCTGCTCGGGATCTACTCCGACGCGGAGCTGGTCGACCAGCGCGTCGAGTTGCTGCCTGGCGATGCGCTCATCCTCTTCACGGATGGGCTCGCTGAGCGGCGTGACCCCGACGACGATCCCGCCGTCCGGATCAGGGAGATGCTGCGAGCCAGCGTCGGCGCCAGCGCGAGCGAGACGGCGACTCGGCTCGGCCAGCTCGCGCTGAACGGCGAGACCCAACCCGACGACGACGTGGCGGTGGTCGTCCTGCGCCGGGTCGACTCGGGTAACGGCGGCTCGACGGTGCGCGCGCCGGGCGAATCGCTGGTGGTGGAGCTCGAGCCGGGTCCGCAGTGCCCGGCCGAGGCGCGGTCGGCCCTCGCGCCGCTCGCGGCTGCGCTCGACACCAAGGTCTACCTCGACCTCTCCCTGCTGGTCAGCGAGCTCGTCACCAACAGCGTCCGCCACGCCCGGCTGCGGCGCCGAGACCTGGTCCGGCTCCAGGTCGGGCTTTCGGATCGCGTCGTCCGCGTCGAGGTGAGCGACCCTGGCGAGGGGTTCGGCGCCAACGTCGCCGAGCCGGCCCCCAGGGGACCAGGCGGCTGGGGCCTGTTCCTGACGGAGCGACTCGCGGATCGCTGGGGCGTCGACCGCGAAGCGGGATGGACCACCGTTTGGCTGGAGATGGACGTCCCGCAACCCATCCGAGCGTGAGAGCCGTCTAGGACGCCGGGGGCTCGTCGACCAGCTCGATCCGCTGGGCGACGCCCGTCATCTCCATCACCTGATTGACCCGGTCCGAGCCCCTGACGACGACGAAGCGACCGCCTTCGGAGCGCACGCGCTGGTCGGCCATGATCACCGCCCGCAGGCCCGAGGAGTCGATGAAGGTGAGTCCCCGCAGGTCGAGGACGAACGTCCCCGCCTCGGGAGTCTGGTCGTAGGCCAGTGACCGCTCGAATCGGTCGACCCCCGCCATGTCGAGCTCGCCCGTCAGGCGGACCCGCCGCACGCCTCCGGTCTCGGAGACGGCGATCTCGAGCAGCTCGGTTGCGTCCTTGCGTTCCGTGAGGTCACCTTATACGCACCGAGGGCCCTCGATCGAGGGCCCTTTACTGGGCGTGGCTGGCTCTGCAATGCTGGCTGGTGCGCCCTGACCGCTACGGAAGGCGATGGGTTGGCACAGCGCGGCTCGGAGAAGGAGAAGGTCGAAATCCGCGTGCTCGGTAAGCTCGCCCTCGAGGTCGGTGGGCGGGAGTCGAACGCGATCTCGAGCCGCAGGGCGCGCTCGCTCCTCGCCTGGCTCGCGATCCACCCCGGGCTGCATCCTCGGAGCCGCGTCGCGGGCGTTTTCTGGCCCGACGTCCTCGAGGAGAGCGCACGGTCCAGCCTGCGTACCACCCTCGCAATCCTCAGGCGCGAGCTCGGCGAGTCGGTCGCGGGTGTGGTGACCGCCTCGCGCGAGCGCGTCGGGATCGAGCCGGGTCCCGGCTTGTCGATCGACCTTGACGATTTCAACCGGCTGGTGTCACGGGGGGAGCTCGAGAGCGCCGCGGCCCTCTGCCGGGGAGATCTGCTCGCCGATCTCGACGACGACTGGGTGAACGAGTCCCGCGAGCACCACCGCAACCGACTGGCCGGCGTACTCGGCCAGCTGGCGGAGGAGGCCGAACGCTCCGGGGACCTCGGCACGGCACTCGACCGCACCCGCGATCAGGTGAAGCTCGATCCGCTCTCGGAGGAGGCGCAGCGCGAGTTGATACGCCGGCTCGCGGCGGCGGGGGATCGCGCCGGTTCGTTGGCCGCGTACCAGTCCTACGCCGTTCGGCTTCAGCGCGAGTTCGGCATCGCCCCCTCGGCAGAGTGCCGCGAGCTGCTCGAGAGGGTCCGAAGCGGTGAGGCGAGTCGCCATCCGGCCGTGAATGGCGATGGATCGACTGCCTCGACGAGCCAACCGGTCGCGTCCGAGGTCGCATACCCGCCCCTCGCCACGCCCGTGGAGACCCGTTACGCCAGGAGCGGTGAACTCAGCATCGCGTACCAGGTGGTCGGGACGGGCCGAGACCTGGTCTTCGTCCCGGGATCGCTGTCCCATGTCGAGCTCGGCTGGGAGACACCGGCGGCGGCGGGCATGTACCGCAGGCTGTCGAGGTTCGCGCGCATGATCACCTTCGACAAGCGCGGCATGGGTCTCTCCGATCGCACTGCGGAGCTGCCCACCCTCGAGGAGCGAATGGATGACGTGCGGGCGGTGATGGACGCGGCGGAGTGCGAGAGGGCCGCAATCGTCGGCATCTCAGAGGGCGGGCCCATGGCGATCCTGTTCGCGGCGACCTATCCCGAGCGGGTGAGCGCCCTGGTGCTCTGGTGCACCTTCGCCCGCATGGCATGGGCCCCTGACTACCCCGAGGGAGTCGATCCTCAACTGAGCGAGCAGTTCCTCGACCAGATCGAGCAGCTTTGGGGCCAGGGTCGCGTCTGGCCCATGATCTCGATCCACGACGCGCCCCACGATGAGGCCACCCGCCGCCACCTGGCCCGCTTCGAGCGCGCCGCGGCGACTCCGAAAATGGCCGCGGCAGCCAACGAGTTCGGCATGCACATCGACGCTCGCGAGGCCCTGCCCGCGATCTCGGCGCCCACGCTCGTCGTTCACCGCACCGGCGATCCGCTGGTGGGGGTGGAGCACGGCCGCTATCTCGCCGAGCACATCCCCGAGGCGCGGTTGATGGAGTTTCCCGGCGACTTCCACTTCAGCGCGGTCGGCAAGGACGAGGAGATCCTCGACGAGATCGAGGAATTCCTCACCGGGAGCCGACAGGAGCACGCGATCGACCGGGTGCTCAAGACGGTCATGTTCACCGACATCGTCGGGTCGACCGAGCGAGTCGTGCGCATGGGCGATCGGCGCTGGCACGAGTTGCTCGAGGCACATCGCTCCGCCGTGCGCCGGGAGCTCGAGCGCTTCGGCGGCGAAGAGGTACGGACAATCGGCGACGGATTTCTCGCCTGCTTCGATGGACCCGCGCGCGCGATCCGCTGCGCGCGGGCGATCACCGACAAGGTCGGTGCGGACGCCTTGGAGGTCCGAGCCGGCCTGCACACCGGCGAATGCGACGTATTGGGTGATGATCTCACCGGTGTCGCCGTGCACATCGGGGCGCGCGTGGGCGGCCTGGCCGGTCCCCGCGAGGTGCTCGTCACCAGGACCGTTCGCGACCTGGTGACCGGATCGGGCATCGAGTTCCAGGACCGCGGCCGTCACACTCTGAAGGGCATCCCCGGCGAATGGGAGCTGCTCGCCGTTAAGGCCTGATCCGAGCCCCGCGGGCGCCGAGACCCCGCGCGACCCAGATGTCACGCAGGAGTAACGCGGACGTGACGCTGCCGAAGCGCAGTGGCGAGAGCGTGCCGCCGACAACCAATCGGCCCGCGGCGAAAGCCTTTAGCCGCCGCCGGCCCCGAGGAGGAGGTTGACGATGCGCAAGAAGACCTTGCTCGCCGGTGCTGTCTGTGTGGCCGCCCTGGCGAGTGTCAGTGTCGATGCCGCTCTCGCGGGTGAGATCACCGGAAACGGCAAGAAGGAGGACTACTCCCAGGGTCGCTCGGTCTGCTCGTTCTCCGGGCAGAACGACAACCCGACGTCTACGGATCCCGAGAATCCGCCCGGTCGAGTGCAGTCCTACGGGTACAGCTTCGTCCGCGAGGGACTCAAGGCGGTCGTGCCGAGTCCCGGCGACGCATGCAACCCGAGTGGGTGACGTTCGCGATTGACCGAGAGGTCACGGTTGGCCCCGACGCTCAGGTCGGGGCCAACCTTCACCACCCGTCGGACGCGGTAGGTTGGCGCAATGCACGGGCTGCCTCGACCGTTGCGGTGGCTGCTTGCCGCGGCCCTCGTGATCGCCGCCTCACTCTCGCCCGCCGCCGCCTCGGCGGCCAAGCACAAGGCCGCGAAGCCGAAGGTCACGCTCAGGATGTTCAACGACCGCTACTGCGAGATCCTCGCGGTCCACGGCACGTTCCCGGACCTCCTGGCGGACGTGTGGAACAGCTACGGGCTCAACAAGTGCCCGCCCGCCCTCTGGGAGGCCCAGGACGAGAAGGCGCTGGCCACCGAGCTCGGCGCCCTGGCCATCCGCCTGAACGGGCCGCGCCACTGGCTGGTCGACCGTGCCTCGATCCGGCTCGCCCCCGGGATGGGGCAGATCCGCACGTTCGGCTCCATGAGGATGCGCGAGATCGCCCAGGTCCATGTGCCGATCACGAACGGCGTACCCGGGCTCGCCCCCTATACCGAGACGACCGTCTTGCGAAAGAACACCTTCACGTGGGGCCGGCGCCACCGCGTCTACGAGCTGGTCGGCCCGGACGGCAGCATGTACGTGATGCAGGCGTACTCGCAGATCGTGAGCCCCGCGCTCACACTCGGCGCGCTTAGTGGACTCGGGTCACGACTGCAGCTGCCCGCCGGCTGGAACTACCGCACCCGCAAGCTGCGTCACGACCTCAGATTGCGGACCGCCGGTGACGCGATCATCGTGCAGGACGAGCTGATGAACACCTATCAGCTCGAGTGCAGGCGCTGATAGCGGGCGCCGGATTCGGACCGCGAATTTGTCGTCAGCGTCGCGCGGTCAAAGCTTGCAACACGACCTCAATCGGCGAGCGATGCTTCTGTGATCGATCCTCGATCGCCTCGCGTGTCTTGCGCATCTCGACAGCAAACTCACCGAGGTTCTCGGTGAACCTGCCCGCGCTCTGGCCGGCATCGGCGAGGTTCCGCCCGACATCGCCGACGCCCTTGCCGACCCGAAGTCCCAGGACCTTCCGCCCGGAGTCGCGCTTCGACTGCAGAGCCATTCCACCCGCGACGCCCGCCAAGGCTGCCCCGGCCGCGAGAGCCGGCCCCTTCACCTTGCCCGCGGCGGTTGAGACCGCCTTACGGCCATTCTGCACTCCCTCGGCAACGGCGTTCTTGCCCTTTGCAGCAACCTGCTTGACGGAAGCTGCCGGACCGGTCCCACCTGAACTCCTCGACCGACGGCGGGAGCCCGCGCTGGTGCGCGAGCCGCGTCGGGCGGCTCCCGACGCCCGACTCCTCGTAGCACTTGTTCCGTTGCGCCCCTGACGGCTTCGAGCCGAACTCGAGCGCCTAGAGGAGGCCGCCGATCGGCCCGAGCCGTTCGACCCCCCCGTCGTACTGCGGCGAGCCTGCGAGTTCCCTCTTGTGCTCGTCCGGGCCATTTCGACCCTCCTTTCGCATCCTTGCGATTTCTCCTTGCCGGCAGGAGTTACCCGCATTTGCCGCAATAAACCCCCGTTGCTCATACCGCGTCAGGTCGAAGGGACGGGTGGCGTGGCAAGGCCTGGGCAGCTGGGCAACTCAAAGGTTCGAAGCAGACGCTCCGGGGTAGGTGCTCACGCACGACACGGAGGTTCAACTCCGATCGAAGGGAAGGGAGGCGACATGTCGATCATCACCATCCTCATCATCATCATCTTGGTGCTGCTGGCGCTGTACCTAGTCAGGCGAGTGGTTTAGCCGAGCCTGGTAGCAACGCGGCGTTCGGGATCCTTCGGCTCTACCGACGACGGAGCCGGCGCCGCGATGTCGCGCTGTTTCGCCGCTCGAGCGAATCGCCAATCAGCCACAACATCGGCGGCCAGAGACCCACGAACAGGGCTCGGCGCTCGGCATTTCCGCGTTCGCTCTGATCATGTGTCTTGGCTCTGATCCATAGACCGATGCAGAGGAATACAGAGGCCATCGACGTCAGATGGAGGTGCCAACCCCGTAAGCCGGCGCGGTGGACAAGGTCGACCAACACGGTCCGCCTTATGCCCGACCGCCGACCTCGTAACCCCGCGATCCGCTCGAAGCATCGCCGGTGTGCCGCGGTTCCCGCATGGGTAGAGGCCTGTGATGCCGCGAAACCAGGGTCTCCCTCAGCGTGTGGCGACGGCCACTCGATGGCCGATGGGCGTCGCTCTGACGTCGTGGCGCTATATGTGGCGGACGACACCCCTTCACCGAGACGAGGTCGAAGGCAGCCTAGAGGAGGACTCGCCACCGCCGTTGCCGGCTGAACTCGAGCGTTCCGAGATCCAAACGCCTCACGACGGCGCCGGCCCGATGTTCCATCGCCGATATCGCGTCCGGATCCGCGGCAGCGAGCTCTCACCGGATGAGCTCGTGCAAGCGGTCGCCGCCGACCCGGACTCGGTCTCCCCTTCTGAATTTGCGACGTTTCGGAAGCTGGAGGGGTCCGAGGGCGGGATGCGGATCAACGACGAGTACGTCGTTCGTATGGCGGGGCCGTGGGACGGACCGGTCCGAGTGGCCAAGCGCCAGGGAACGATGTTCAGGCTCACCACGCTCGAGGGGCATCTCGAGGCCGGCCAGATCGAATTCCGGGCGTACGAGGAAGACCGGCTTGTCGTCTTTGAGATCGAGAGCTGGGCCCGCAGCAAGGACAGGCTCACGGACATCCTTTACGACCGGCTGCGGATGAGCAAGGAGGTCCAGCTCCATATGTGGACGTCGACGCTCGAGCGGATCGCCAAGCTGTCCGGCGGAAGGAGGAGCGGTGGCATCGAGATCCACACTCGGAAGGTCGAAGCCGGCGCGTTTGGCGACTGAGCGACGTTTGGAGCTCGGGCCCCCGTGGCTGACCCGGGGCGAGGTTCGCGCCCAGCTCGAACGGATCCACGATCTGGATCTCAACTTCAATCCCGCGGGCCTTTCCTCCGTCAAGCGGGAGGCCTGGCACGTGGACGACTACCGCCGGTCCCTGCGGCGGGAGCCGCCGGGCGAGCCGATCCCGGCCGGATCCTTCGAGACTGCTAAACGGCTCCTTCGCGAGTACGAGTTCGCCGACCCAAAACGGATTCGCGCCTACTACTGGTCCGACGCGCCGCTCGAGGGACGGGACATGCTGCTCGAGATTCGCTACCTCGCGTTGCGGGTGCGGGTCGGGGTTCGCATCGGGGTCATCTTCGACGAGGTCCGGGAGGTCGCCGCGAGAAGTGTGCGTGTGTGGGGCTGGGCATACCGAACCCTCCAGGGGCACCTCGAGCGCGGGCAGATGGACTACCAGGTCTGGAAGTGGCTGGATACAGGCGAGGTGGAGTACCGGATCCACGCTGTCGCGCGGCCGGCCGATACACGCAGTCCGATCCTGGATCGCGGTTTTCGGCTTGTCGGGCGGCGCCAGCAGGTGCTGTTCACGCGTCGCTGCGCCGAGCGCATGAAACGGCTCGTCGAGGGGCGACTCGATGGCATCGTCACCGAGCTGGCCCCGAGGAGCGCCGGCGGGATCGTGACGTTCCCCAACTACCAGCTTCCCTGAACACAGAAGGGCAAGGGCCCTTCGCATTGCCCGAACACTCGTTTGGTCGGTATCTCGGCGGGTAAGCAGTCGGAGCGAGGCAGCATTTGCTTCGCCGAAACGCGAAGCGCCTGCCCGTTCAGTCTGGGAGCAAATGGGCGAGTGTGACCACCTCAGGTCAGCTTGCACGGCCCAGACGGGAAACGCAAGACAGGAGCAGTAAACGCATGGAAGCCGCAACGAAGTCCGGTGCTCCGCGCACCGATGCAGTCCGACGCCAGGGGCGTATTCGTCGCCTGACGACCGAGACCAAGCAGGCGTTCAAGACCACCGAATTCTGGGGGATGGTCGGCGTCATCGCCGCGATCCTCGTCAGCGCCGCCGTGATCAAGGGCGGCGACACCGACGGAACCGACGAGTTCATCGCCCGCCAGGCATGGCTTTACGTCGCAATCGTCGCCGGTGCCTACTTCATCGGTCGCGGACTGGCCAAGTCCGGGTCGCGCGATCCGTATACCGAGAGTCTCGACGAGGGCGATCGGAACGGTCGCTAGCTCCGATGCTCCCCGGCCGGGGCCCAATGGGGCCTCGGCCGGGCTATCTCCCATCGAGACACCGGTAGCAGGCGGCAAACGATGTTCGTGATCTGGAAGCGATCCGGGCAACGCACACAGGTGCGCTTCATGCCCGGCTGCCTTCTCTGGTCGATCGTCCTCTCGATCGCGCTCACCGTCTTGCTGAACCTGCTGATCAGATTGCTCTGAACAGGTGCTGTGGTCGCAGCGCGAGCGGATGCTGGAAGCGATGGCCGACACGTTCGCGGAGAAGGGCCACAACGCCATCACCATCGTCGAGGTGGCCCGCCGCGCAGGGGTGGGGCGCAAGACCTCCTACGAGCACTTCGGCAACAAGGCACGAGGAGATGCAGAGCGCATTGAACAAGGCCCTCTTTCGAGGGCCCTTCGCTAATAGGGCCTCCCGCTCGCGCTCGTCGAACCGAGGCGAGAAAGGCGGCATGGGCGATTCCAGACGATGGTCAGCACAGCGTCCGAGCCCCGGGCGGCGGAGCTGGTTCGGCCACCACCGAGAGCGGTTTGCCGGCTTTCGGACCCGGTACGATCGCGAGCTCGTCTCCCACGAAGACCTGCTCGACGACTACGCTTGCGCGCCGCGCGCGGTCGGGTGAGGATTCTCTACGCGGCCCGCGACGAGGAGCACAAGAACGCGGTGGTCGTCGGCTTCGAAGAGCCCGTCCGGCTTCGGCAAGCGATTGCGCTGCCGAGCTGACCTGTCGGTGGAACCGCTCATCGCGCGTGGGCTCGACGCACCGCTTCCGCGCACGCCGATAGGCGCCCTGGAGCTTCGTGACGCCGTCTCTGTTCTCACGGGCGTACTCGTTCTCAAACAATTCCCGCGCGTACGGCGGCAGCGAGTTCGGACGCCGAATCAGGGAGCTATCCGGCTTCGCTCAGGGTGTAGGCGGCTTCGCCCGGCTCATCACTTTGATGCGGCGGCTGGGCCGGAATCAGGATAAGGGCGAACACCGAGCCGGCGATCGCCACCGCGGCGGCGACCACGCAGGCGATCTGGAAGCCGTCGAAGAAGGCCGTCGATGCGGCCTCGTGCAGGGCCGCCGCCACATCCCCCTGTCCAGCCCCGGCGAGCTGGTCGGCCGCGCCGAACGCTCCGCCGATCGAGCGGTGGGCGGCGTCATTCGCGGCGCCGGGGAGACCTACCTGCAACCCGCTTGTCAGCCGGCTGGCATAAAGCGACGCGTAGATGCTGCCGATCACCGCGACGCCCAGGGTGCCGCCGAGGATCCGGGTCGCGTCGTTGATGGCCGATCCCACTCCGGCCTTTGCCTTGGGCACGGCGCCCATGATCGACTCGGTCGCCGGTGCGCTTGTCAACCCGATCCCCGAGCCGATCAGCACCATCTGCCCGGCGATCGTCAGATAGCTCGTGCTGGCGGACGCGGTCGAGGTCCAGGCGAGGCCCACGGCCAGCGAGACGAGACCGCCGGCGACGACCAGCTTGGTGCCGCTCCGTACCGCGAGGCTTGTGCCGAGGACGGAGGTGATCCCGGTCAGCGTCGCCACCGGCAGCAGGCGGACGCCGGTCTCGAAGGGCCCGTAGTCCTTCAGGAACTGGAAGTACAGGGTGACCAGGAAGATGAACCCCAACAGCGAGAAGAACGTGATCGTCACCGCACCGCTTGCCGCGCTGAAGCGAAGGTTTCGGAAGAGTCCGACGTCCAGCATCGGGGCCGCGGCGCGCCGCTCCAAGGCGATGAAGGCGATGAGAAGGCCCGCGGCGAGGGCGAAGCCGCCGACGCTGCGGGCCGCGTCCCAGCCCTGGTTCGGAGCCTCGATGATCGTGTAGATCAGGATCGCCATCGCCGCCGTGGAGAGGACGAGGCCCGGCCGGTCGGCGGGGGGCGCCCCGGGATCGCGTGAAGTCGGCACGTAAAGGCTGATCAGGAGAAGGCCGAGCGCCGCGATCGGCGCGAGGGCGAAGAAAACGCTCTGCCAGCCATCGCGCTCCAGCAGCCAACCGCCGATGATCGGCCCCAGAGCGATCCCGACGCCCGTGGTCGCCCCCCACAGGCCGATCGCGCGGGCGCGCTCGCCGCGCTCGGTGAAGACGTTGGTGAGCAGCGAGAGCGTCGCCGGAAAGATCAGCGCCGCCCCGAGCCCCATCACGGCGCGGGCAGCGATCAGCCAGCCGGGACTATCTCCGAGCCCGCCCACGACCGTCGCGAGCCCGAAGATCGCCAGCCCTGTGAGGAGAACGCCCTTGCGCCCGACGCGGTCGCCGAGGTTGCCGGCAGCGAGGACCAGGGCGGCGAACACCAGGTTGTAGGCGTCGACGATCCACTCGAGCTGCGTCGTGGAGGCGTCCAGATCCCGGACCAGGGTCGGCAGCGCGACGTTGACGATCGTCGTGTCCAGGTTGATGGCGAAGGCCGCCAGCAGAAGCGAGCCGAGGATCAGCCTCTTGTCTTGCTGTCGACCTCTCTTGGCCATCTTGCCCTCTAACGAAGTGACTGACCGAGATCGCAGAACTAATCGAGTTCATTCGGCTCGAGCAGGACCACGGTTATCTGGCGCTCGGTCAGGCTCCGGTACTCGTCGAAGCCGGGGTTGAGCCGCGCGAACTGGGCCCACAACTCCCGTTCGGCCGCAGCGTCCGCTCGCCGCGCGGTGACCGGGATCCGGGCGCGTTCGGCGAGCACCTCGGCGCTCGGATCTGCCTGCAGGTTCAGCCACCAGGCCGGCGAGCGGTCACTCCCGGCATTGGACGCGAGGACCGCGAAGGCGTCTCCGTGCTTCAGGTAACCGACCGGCGTCGACCGCCTCTGGCCGGACTTCCGTCCGGTTGTGGTCAGGACGAGGACCGGCATCCCTCCCGTGAACAGGAACGAGCGCCGGATCCGCCCACCGCTGAGCCGAATCAGGCCGGCGTGCGCTCGGGTGAAGGCCGGCGACGAGCGCCCTAGTCGCGTGAGGCGATGCCGGACCCGGGCAAAGAGCCGATTGCGCCAGAACCGCTCGACCGGTCGAAGCTGCCCGTCGGATTGAGCAGGGGAGGTGCCCACGAGGGGCACACTGTCATGGCGAGGTGGTCTGGGCGATTACTCAGGAGGTAAGTGCGGGGATGCACCGGTTGACCGGGATCATCGGGCGCCGAGCTTTGTCTTGAACGCCTTGGCGAACTTCCTGACCTCCGACTGCGTTCCCTCGAGCTGAATGTCATCGGTCGGCAGCCGTCGTCGCTCTCGTGGCGTAGTGAGGAAGGTTGCCCACGCAGCCTGCGTTGCGTCGACCGTGACTGCGGCACCCTTCGCCTTTGCCCTGCTCAGCTCCCAGGTGCCGTTGGCGGTTCGAAGGGTGTAGTAGTCCTCGTCGGGGAAGCGCCAGACCCAGACAAGTCGATCAGCTTCCGCCGGCGAATATCGGCTGAGCCAGACTTTGGTGCCGATCATCGCGGCATCGGAGTGGACGGGCTCATCGGGCCGCGGGGGCTCCTTGGCGTGCTCGATCCCCCAGAAGGTGAGCTCGTCTATCGCCGGTTCGAGGTCCAGGCCGGCATCGGTCAGCCGGTACCAGACCTCCTTCCCGGTTTCGGCCGGCTCGCGCTCGATCACCTTCGCCGCTTCGAGCCGTCGAAGTCGATCCGTCAGCCGGGTCGGGGTAATCGGGTTCAGCGTCCGGACGAGATCGGTGAAGCGACGTGGGCCGAGCAGCAGATCGCGGACGATCAGCAGCGACCAACGTTCACCCACGACCTCGACGGCACGCGCCGTCATGCAGAAGTGGCGATAGATGTGATCGGGTTCGACTGGACGCGCCATTGCGCTACCGAGTCGAGAGTATCGCCCTGATAGTTACGACCCGCGTGATCGCGGCCACCGCCAGGCCGGGACGCTTCGCCGGGCCAGCGCGCAGCGCGGTCGCCGATCCATCGCGATGCCTCTCGATTCGATAGTATCGTTGCGATAGCATCGAGTGGAGCATGGATGCCCGGCGACGATTCATACGTGCAGCAGGTCGAGCCCCATCGGGCGGAGCTCCGCGCCCACTGCCGGCGGATGCTCGGCTCCCCAGATGACGCCGAGGATGCGTTGCAGGAGACGCTCGTCCGTGCCTGGAAGGGGCTCGCCCGCTTCGAGGGACGCGGCTCGGTTCGTAGCTGGCTATACCGGATCGCAACCAACGCCTCGCTGGATGTGATGCGGCACCGTCGCCCGCAGGTGGTACCGATCGACGACGACCCCCGCGCGGACCCGCACGACAGACAGAACGAAGCAGTTGAGATCCGGGATGAGCGCCCGGGCCCGGACGCAAGCTACGAGCGGCGGGAGTCCGTGGCGCTGGCGTTCGAAGCAGTCCAGCGACTCCTTACCTCCCGGCAGCGTGAGGTGCTGATCCTGCGGGACGTGCTCGGCTACTCGGCTGCCGAGACGGCGGACCGCCTCGACACCTCGGTCGCCGCGGTCAACAGCGCGATGCAGCGGGCGAGGAGCAGGCTCGAATCCCGGGTGCCAAAGCGCAATCGCATTGCCGTACGACTGCGAGTCAGGCGCCCCGGCGAAAGCTGATCACGCAGCCCCGCGGAAGCTTGGATCCGACCCCAGGCGGCTGCATCAGCCCCGGCGGCCCAGGCCCCTCAGGAGATCGACGCGCCTGCGGCCGACCCCGCCGTTGCGGTGGCGCCGGAGCCATGCAGCTAGCGACTGCGCTTCCGGAAAGCGGCCCTCAGTCGAACCAGTAGTCGAGCGTTATCTCGGCGCCCTGCCCGAGCTCGGCCGTGAAGCCCCCCGCGCCACGGAGTCCCTCCAGCCCGCCGGTGCCCGAGCCCGGGACCACGAACCATTCACCGGTAACCGTCTTGCCTTCCAGGGTCCCGGCGTCTTGCAGCAGGAAGGTTCCCTGACGATCCTCGATCCGGCCGCTGACCCGCTCGATGCCGACGAAGCTGGCCGAGCCGTCCTGGCGTTGGGCTTGCAGGAATCTGACGACGCCTTCACCCTCGATGTCACCGACGAACTTCTCGCGGATGTGGATCTCGACCAGGGCCGGCCCGTCGGAGGGCTCCTCATAGGCCTTCGGCTCGTAGCTCCCGACCTCTACCCGGCCGGTCGCGTGCTTCTTCTTAGCCTCACTCATCGGTGCTCTCCTTCCGTTCGTTGGCTCAGCGAGCCGGATAGAGCCACCCCCGAAGGAAGCGGGTCACCCGTGGCATCACGACCCACGTCATCAGCGGCACGGTCACCGCGGTGGTGATCGCGAGCCGCGGCACCAGCGCCAGATCTTTGATCAAAGGGCCGAGCGCGACGATGACGAGGGTGATCAGGGGAAAGATGGTGATCCACGTCAGCACGGCCATCTTGTAGGGCGGCGGTGGCGGCACACCGGGGTCGGCCGGCAACGTGAACCAGCTCTCGAGCCCGGTGAGGACCTGCCTCCTGATCGGTCCCGCCGCGTGTGGCTCGGCTCGCTCGAGCCAGGCCGCGTGCTCGTCCGAGTCAAGCCAACTCCGCAGGTGAGCGGCGCTGTCGAACCTGTAGACGATCCGATACTCGCCCCCGGGACGGACGGGGCGAAACACCTCCACCCCGAGGTGGCCGGGAAAGCGGCTCGCCACCGCGATGATGCCCTCCAGGAACTCCTCGTACGCCGCCTCGTGCCCCGGCTTCACCCGCCTGGTCACCGTCGTGGTGACCGGGCCGCCGGTCCCGGGGGGCGGAGCCAGATCCTCGAAGTTCACCCCTTCCCCGCATCCTTGAACTGCAGTAGGCCGATCGCGTTGCCGCTCGGATCCACGAACCAGGCCGCAAGCGCGAAGCCGACATCGGCTACGCCATCGACAGTCTTGAGACCGGGCCCGTCGTACTCGGCGACGGGGACCCCATGGGAGCGCAACTGGGCAACCTCGGCCGCGATGTCCTCCACCCGCCATGAAGCCTTTGTCTGCTCTTCGGCGGTGCCGGTGGTGCTCTTGGTGACCACGAGGCGGCTGTCGCCCCCGCAGCTGAAGGTGACGAAGTCGTCGGTGTCGAGCAGGATCTCGAGCCCGATTCTGTCGCCGTAGAACTCCTTCGCGACACCCAGATCGGTGCTGAGCAGCATCACGTCGATCGGGTGCTCAGCGAGCATTGTTGCTCTGCTTCTGGCCGGTGGTCTTGACCTCGTAGTGGCGCGTCTCCTCGATCCTGTCGACGTAGGGCCGCACGGCGTTGAAGGAGATGCGGAACTTCGGATTGGCGCGGAACCCCTTCAGTTGTTCCTTGGCCGAGTCCCACTCGATGCGGGCCTCGTTGTCGGGGATCTCATAGCGGATGTACTCCACGATCATGAAGCTGCCGCCTCTTGTTTGAGTTCGGTGGCGACCGCCGGAGCGCCGGCACCGACGAGCCAACTGAGAGGCGCTCCCGGCAGATAACGCTCCATCAGGCGCGCCACTCGACTCGCCTCGCCCTCGCTCAGCTCCGGTCGCCCGTTCGACACCCGCCCGATCGCCTCACGCACCATCAGCAGGTAGCGGCGCTGATCGGCCAGTACCGCCGGCCCGCCTGGGGGGCCGTGGCCGACGTACAGCGTGCGCACGCCGGCGAGCGATTCCTCCGCTCGGTCGATCGCCCGCAGCCAGGCGTCCGTGCTCCCATCCGCCAGGTAAGCGTGTGTGCCGTTGAAGGCAAGGTCCCCAACGAACGCGGACTCGCCGTCCCCCAGCAGCCAGACCGTTTCGCTGTGGCTTTCGCAGGGCCCGAAGTCCCAGGCGGTGAAACGGAGGTCGCCGAATTCCACCGTCTCCTCGTCACCCACATCCCGGCTCGGGAAGGTCGCGCTGCTGGGCCACTCGTCCCCGAACATCGGCTCCCATTGAGCCCGCTTGGCGTCGTCGTTGGCGCGGATCTCTCGGTCAACGTCGGGATGCGCGATCACCGGCGCGCTCTCTCCTGCGAGCAGCTCTGTGACCGTGTTGTAGTGATCGGGGTGTGGGTGGGTGACCAGCACAGCGAGCAGCGGTTTCTTGAGCGCCTCGAAGCGGGCGCGAAAGGCGCGGCCGTCGGAGATCAGCAGGGGTGCATCGATCGCGACCACGCCGTCGGCACCCTCGACCAGGTAGGAGTTGACGAACAGTCCGGTCTCACCCGAGCGGTAGGTGTGCACGATCGGAGCCACGCCCTCAGGCTAGGAACGGCCTCGCCGGTCGGCAACAGGAATACGGTCTAACGCCAGACCGAGCCGGTGTGGGCGGATACGCTCCCCCTGAGATGGTCGAGCTCCGCCATCTGCGCTACTTCATCGCCGTGGCGGAGGAGCTGAACTTCAGCCGCGCCGCGGAGCGGTTGCACATGGCCCAGCCTCCGCTGAGTGCCGCGATCCAGCAGCTCGAGCGCGACCTAGGGGTCGAGCTCTTCACGCGCACCACCCGCGAGGTCACGCCGACCGACGCTGGGCGCGCCTTCCTGGACGGAGCGCGGCGCACGCTCGCGGAGGCCGATCGGGCGGCGGAAGATGCCAAGCGCGCCGGGGCCGGCGAGCTCGGCTCGCTGCGCCTCGCCTATTCCTGGAGCACGCGCTTCGAGACACTTCCGGCGCTCGGAAGAGTTTTCAGGGCAGGCCACCCGGGTGTCGAGCTGCTGGCTCAAGAGATGTGGAACGCCCGGATGGCCCCGGCCTTCCGCAGCGGAAACATCGACTTGGCCCTCTCGCTCTGCCCCGAGATCGCCGCGGAGCTGGAACTCGCCCCGATTCGCAAGGAGCGCCTCGTCGTGCTGCTGCCGGAGGCTCATCCCCTTGCGGGCGAGGAGGCGATCCCCCTCTCCTCGCTGGCCGATGAGGAGTTCGTCCTGTTCCCCCGCGACATCGCACCACGGCTGCATGATGTGTTCGTCGCCATCTACCGCCGCGCCGGTTTCGAGCCGCGATTTCGCACCGAGTCCTTTCACACGGGCTGGGACCTCGGAGTCCTAGCTGACATCCCGGCCGTTGCCATGGCCCCGCAAACGGTCGCAAGTGGGCTCCCCGAGGGCATCGCGGCGGTTGGGGTCAGCGAGCCCACCGACTCGATCGAAACGTGCCTCGTCTGGCGCACCGACGAGACGTCGCCCGCCATCGCTGCGTTCGTTGATGTGGCGCGCTCGGCTTTCGGCCGGGCGCCTGGGGCGTCCGCATAGAACCGGCGCCGTCTAGCCCGATACGCCATTCGTGTTGCGCTCCGTGAGCACGCGTCCTAAGTTCATACGACTCGATCGGTGAGTTTTCGGCGGCCGAGCGGTCTATGTGAGGGAGTACGCACGTCATGTTCAGCCAGCATCAATCGGCAACGCTTGTGGGTGGATCTGACCTCGCTCCGGCGCCGCTCGGCGGGCACGAGCTACCTGCGCTCGCGGCCGCGGTGCGGGATGCTGTCGGCAAGCATGCCGATTGGGCCGAGACGGCCCATCTGGTCGCCTCAGAGCTCGAGCGGCACCTTCCGTCGCCGGGCATCCTCACGGCCGAGCAGCGGATCGGGGATCCGGAGACCTACAAGAGCGAGGTGATCCACTCGGAGCCCGACGGCAGCTTTTCGATCGTGGCGCTCGTTTGGCGGCCGGGACAGGTGACGCCGATCCACGATCACGTGACGTGGTGCGTCTTCGGGGTCATCCAGGGCACGGAGAGCGAGGAGCTGTTCGAGCTCGACGAGGAGGGCACTTCCCTCGTGGAGGCGGGCCACCGCGTGAACAGGACCGGTGACGTGAGCGGGTTCGCTCCGCCCGGCGACATCCACCGAGTCCGCAACGCCGGCGATGGCACGGCGATCTCGCTCCATATCTACGGGACGGACGTGTCCCGGGTCGGCTCGAGCGTCCGGCGCTACTACGACCTCCCCGTGCAACCGTCCATCTCGGGCGCGTGAGTGGCGGGCACTCAGCCCACGCAGGGGGGCCTCCCGCTCAGGCCGACCTGTTGGTATGAGTATCTATACGATAGTATCGCCGCAGTAGCACGAAGGAGCCGGGATGGAAGGCTGGTTGTAACTCAGGTCACCTCAGTTGATGGCGTGTCCAGGATGCCGGCGGAGTCGGGAGCCGGCCCTGACCCAGGAGAGGCTCGCAGAGGTGGACGCCCCGACCCTGCTCATGTTCGGCGATGGCGACCTGGTCACCTACGAGCACATCAACGCCACCTATGAGGGGATCCCGGATTCAGAGCTGGCGATCGTCCCCGGGGACCTCGCACTTTCTCCTGCAGGAGAAGCCTGGCCTCTGCAATCGCATCATCGTCGAGTTTTGACCGACCAGGTGCTGACCGTGGCGCCGATGCGCCGAGCCACAGCAAAGGAGAGAGGGTGAGCGAGCTGCACTTCTTCATGTCGATGTCGCTGGATGGCTTCGTTGCCGGCCCGAATCAGAGCGCCGAGGACCCGCTCGGGGTCGGGGGACTTCAGCTTCATGAATGGATCTTCCCTTTGGCCGCCTGGCGCGAAGGCCATGGGGAACAGGGAGGCGAGGTCAACGCCAGCACGCCCGTCATGGAGAGGCGCGCCGCGGAGACGTACGGGGCAGTTGTGATGGGGCGCAACATGTTCGGTGGAGGGCCGGGCCCATGGGGAGAGGATCCTTGGAGGGGCTTCTGGGGCGAGGACCCGCCCTTCCATTCTCCGGTCTTCGTGCTCACGCACCATCCCCGGGAGCCCCTTGAGATGGAGGGCGGAACGACTTACTACTTCGTCACCGACGGGATCGAGGCGGCCCTGGAGCGGGCCAAGCAGGCGGCCGGGGACAAGGACGTCTCCCTGGCCGGTGGGGCCGAGGTGCTCCAGCAGTACCTGGTCGCCGGGCTCGTCGACGAGCTCGACCTCTCCGTGGTCCCCATCTTCCTCGGCGCCGGCGAGCGGCTGTTCGAGAACCTGGGGCAGGAGCCTCCACTGATTGATCAGGTCGATGCCATCGAGGCTCCCGGCGTCACGCACATCCGCTATCGCCCGCTCAAGTAGCGGACGAGCTTCTCCGTCGGTAGAGCTTGCTGAAGCCATCTCCGCTCGCGTCGCGCGCTATACAGGTCTGATTCGCTGCGGTGTGTGCGAGTGCTCGTGATCACCTGGGCTCCCGGGGGGAATCTCCCTCCAATGCTGGCCGCGGCGTCGGTGCTAGACCGACGCGGCCACGAGGTGACGCTGCTGTGCTCCGGCGAGACGCGCGGCGACGCGGGGGAGCTCGGCTTCGAGGTGATCGGCTACCGGCGCAGTCCCGATCCAGACATCACTGTTGCGTTCGAGGCGCAAGCCGAACTGATGATGGCCGCCGCGGCCGGTGCGGAGATCGCTCTCGACGCCACGGACGTGCTCGACGATCTGCGACCCGACCTCGCGGTCGTCGACTGCATGCTGCCGGCCGCGATCGCGGCGGGCCAGGCCGCGGGCACACCGACGGTGTCACTCGTGCACTTCCTCTATGGCCTCGCGCGGGTGCAGATGCTCCGAGCCGGCGGCGGCTGGACAACGGACCTTCCCACCCTCGCGGCGACCCATCGGATGCTTGGGCTCGCTCCCGCCCCGGACGGCATCAGCGCTTGGGAGGCTCCCGAACTGCTCCTCGTCGCCGCGCCTCGCTGGCTCGACATCGAAGGCGACCCGCCAGCGAACGTTGTGCACGCCGGACCACTGGCGGTCGCGGTCCGCGCGGAGCAGCTCGCCGACATCCGGAGGCCGCGAGTCCTGCTGACGTTCAGCACGACCGTGATGGCCGGTCAGGCCGCGTTGATCGACCGCGTCGGCGAGACAGTCGCCGGTCTTGATCTGGATGCTGTCCTTACGCTCGGCCCGGCGGTCGACCCAGACGCTGTGCAGGTCCCTGACAACGTCGAGGTGGTCGATTTCGCCGACCACGATCTCCTCATGCCCGGCTGCGCGGCGGTGATCGGGCATGGAGGCTTGGGGACCGTGCTGCGCGCCCTCGCCCATGGCGTGCCGCAGCTTCTGCTGCCGCTCGGGCGCGACCAGGCCTTCAACGCCGACCGCGTCGAGCAGCTCGGCGCCGGGATCCGACTCCCTGCTGATGCGCCAACCGAGCGAATCCGGAAGGCACTGCGATCACTCTTGACCGACCGGCGATTCGCAGCGGAGGCCGGCCTCGCCGCCCGGCGCATTGCCGCCGATGAGCCCGATAGAACCGCCGCCGAGGCGCTCGAACGCTTACCCCGGAGGTAGTTGCCCTAACCCATAAGCCGACGTAGGCTCGAATCCAATGTGGACGACGGAGTACAGCCAAGAAACAACCGCCTCCCCCGAATCGATATGGCGCATCTGGTCCGACGTGCAGAGCTGGGGGGACTGGAACGGCGATATCGAGCGAATCACTATCTCGGGGCCCTTCGCCGCCGGCAGCACGATCGCCATGACTCCGGTCGGCCAGGACACCGTCGAGCTGCGCATCGCCGAGGTCTCCGAACCCAACTTGTTCGTCGACGAAGCCGACCTCGGCAATGTCGTCGTAAGGACCTTCCATCGGGTCGACCGCCTCGACGACGAGCGAAACCTAGTGACCTATCGCATGGAAATCAGCGGACCGGCAGCTGATGAAATCGGCCCGGAACTCGGACCCGAGATCAGCGGCGACTTTCCCGAAACGCTCGCCGCCCTGGTCAAGCGAGCCGGGTCTTAGCTCGACTTCGTGCCAGCTGGCACTACCGTCTTATCGATCAAGTCGGCCTGACCCGAGGAGACTCGCATGACCATCGCCTGGTTCGTGATCTGGTTTGTCGCCAACCTGATCGGCGGCGATGAGCCGCTGAAGCTCGACCCGGTGAACGCCTGGACGGCGACGCTGGTACTCGCCCTAGCGCTGGACATCAATCGGCCCAAAGGCTGGATGGGGCCGCCGGCTGGCCGGTGGCGTGGGCCGCCGTGGAAGCGGTCTCGCCATGGCTAACGCGCTCGCGAGGCGCCCCGCCCGTCGGTCCTAGCGCTGTATTTCCGTCGCGGAGTGCAGGCGCCACACGTCGACCTCCCCCAGCCCCCTCATCGGCTGTCGTCCCTCTGACTCGAGCGCGAAGGTCGAGTCCTGCCGAATCGCGGCGACAAGCTGCTCGTCGGCGAGCACGCCTCCGGGCGGCGCCTCGTCCACCAACCGGCTCGCCAGGTTTACGGCACGGCCGAAGTAGTCGCCTCCCCGCGCGAGCACTGGGCCTAGCGCCAAACCGGCCCTTGCCGCCGGAAGCCCATTGGCCTCGCAAGCGGCCACCAGCTCAAGTGCGGCTTGGGCCGCCCCCAGCGCAGAGGGCGCGACGAACATCGCCTCGTCGCCGATCAGCTTCACCACCCTGCCGCCTGCCTCCGTCACGACGTCGGCGGCCAGCGATTCAAACCGACTCAAGAGTGCTGCGAACTCGTCGTCCTGTAGCGAGCCGCTGACGCGCGTAAAGCCGACCAAGTCGACGAAGCCGACTGCGAGTTTCGGATGACTCCCGACCTCGATCGTCAGGCGACGACGCAGCGCCTCGTCCAAGCGGCGCCGCAACCCGTAGAGCAACAGCCAGGCCATGTCGGAGCGCTCGAGGCCGCGCTGGTACACATCATCGAGCAGGCGCTCGCGCAGGCTGAGGGCGCGCATCTCCGCCATCGCGTCGACCTCGATCTCCGCGACACGGGTGAGATGAGCGCCGACCATCCGCGCCTCGCGAACGATCACCTCGAGTGCGGCCTCGCGGCGATCCCCCTGGAGCCGGTCGATTCCCTCTGCTGCGATTGCAAGTGCCCTGACGTCCTCGTCGGTGTATGCGCGCTCGTTGGGCGGCACATCCGGGAAGCCGAGAGCGCGCCAGAGCACATCGGCAACGTCGTGTCCCACCCCGGCCCGCGAGCAGACCTCGGGCCAGGTGAGCTCCCTGCGCCCCAGTCGGACAAGCCTCTCCACGTCATTGCGATCGTGCGGAGCGTCAGATCGATCGGCCATGGGCCTTGCCTGGACTGTACGACTTCGCGCGTGCGATCCACGCTGACCACGGTTCACCAGACGTGGGAAGGCTGGGACCGCTTCGATTCCGCGCCTGCGTGGACGCCGCGGCTCAGCCACTGACCTTTGGCGTTTCCTGAACGTGGATGATCTTGGGCATGAAAGCTGGGCTCGGCATTGGAATGCGGGTCGATTTCCAGGGCTTTCCTGCACGCCAGGGCCCTCCTTTCAGAGGGCCCTTGGCAAGTAGCGGGGGCGGGATTCGTCTCTCGCGACGATCCGGCGCGGATCCGCGAGTCCGTCGGCCGACCGAAAGTGGGCTTTTCGGAACCCTGCTGCCGTCCCCCGCGCGCTAGGCCTCTCGGACGGCCTCGTACGTGAGGAGGGCGAGGCCGTCGTCGAGGGTTCGGCTGCCCGTGAGGCGCATTGGCTTCGTGTCGTTGGTCTCGCCGAAGAGGCGCTCGCCAGCACCGAGTACGACCGGGTAGACCATCAGCCGCAGCTCGTCGACGAGGTCGTGCTCCAGCAGCGTGCGCACGAGCTGGATGCTGGCGGGGACCACGATCTCTCCGTCCAGCTCCTGCTTCAGCTTCGAGACCTCCTCCACGGCGTCCCCCTTCAGCACCGTCGTGTTATTCCACTCGGGATCCTCGAGGGACGAGGAAATGACGTACTTGGGCATGGCGTTCAGCTTGTCCGCCAACTCGCCGCTTCGCGATGGCCAGCGCGAGGCGAGGAACTCGTAGGTACGCCGACCGTAGAGCTCTGCCTCGGCGCTCAGCGTCTCGTCGAGCAGTACCTTGCCGGCCTCTTCGCGGTCCGTGACCCTGCCGACCCAGCCGCCGTGCTTGAAGCCCTCGTCACCGGAAGGATCCTCGATGACTCCGTCGAGCGTGACGTTCTCGCTGATGACGATCTTTCCCATTGCTCCGTTCCTTTCGCTGGTAGTCGAACCTGTACCGCTCTCCTCACTCCGCGGCCCCGGTCGCCGGGACCGGCTCCAGCGGCTCGTGCGGGCGCTTTCCGCGGGCGGCCGAGGAGGACGAGCGCCAGCGCCATGCCGATCCCGGCCAGCACGACGAGGGCCAGGAAGGCCGACTGGTAGCCCTCGTTCAGCACGACGAGCGGGTTTGCGCCTGCGTGCGCCGCGAGGTAGTCCTGTGAGCGGGAGACAGCAACGGTCGTGACGATGGCGACGCCCAGTGCCGAGCCGATCTGCAAGGCGGTGTTGCTGAGGCCCGAGGCGAGCCCGGACTCGCGCTCGGCGACGCCCGCGAGGGCCGCGACCGTGGCGGTCACGAAGGCGAGACCCACCCCGGGCCCGAAGACGAGCAGCCCGAAGAAGATGTCGCCGAGGTAGCTGCCGCCCACGGAGACCTGGGTGAGCAGTAGTGACCCCCCGCCCATCAACGCCATGCCCGTCGCGGCGACCGAGCGGAAGCCGCCCTTGAGGACCGCCGCCTGAGCGACGATCGCCCCCACCGTGACCGTGATTGCGAGAACGACCGAACCGACTCCGAACTTGACGGCCGAGTAGCCGAGCACCTGCTGCGCATAGAGCGTGAGGACGAACGGCATGCCGACGGCGAGGGTGCCGACGAGGAGCATCACCGCGTTCGCCCCGACGAGTGTTCGCGATCGGAGGAGGCGGAGCGGCACAAGGGGCTCGGGGTGGCGCGCCTCGATCAGCGCGAAGGCAGCGAGGAGGATGGCCGAGCCGGCGAACAGGAGGATCGTCTGGACGTCACCCCAGCCGACGTTGGGCGCCTCGACCAGCGCATAGACGAGCAGGACGATCGCGCCGGTGATGGTGAGCGCCCCAGCGGGGTCGTAGCTCCGTCGCGTCAGCGCGCCCCGGCTCTCCCGCAGGAGCACGGGCGACAGCGCAAGCGCGGCCAGGCCGAGGGGGATGTTGATGAAGAAGATCCACCCCCAGCCGGGGCCGTCGACGAGCGGGCCGCCGATCAGCCACGCCGTGGTGGCGCCGACGCCGCCGAGCCCACCCCAGATCCCAAGCGCCTTGTTCCGCTCGGGGCCCTCGGGGAAGGTGGTCGAGATGATCGAGAGCGCGGTCGGGGTCATGATCGCGGCGCCGATGCCCTGGACGACCCGGGCCGCAAGGAGCGCCGCCTGCGACCAGGCGAGCCCGCACATGAGCGACGCGGCGGTGAAGAAGAGGACACCGGCCATGAACACGCGACGGCGTCCGAGCAGGTCGGCCGCGCGTCCTCCGAGCAAGAGCAGGCCGCCGAAGGTGAGCGCGTAGGCGCTCAGCACCCACTGCAGGCCTCGCTCCGAGAAGCCGAGGTCCGCCTGGATCGAGGGCAGCGCCACGAGCACAATCGTGGCGTCGAGGAGCACCATGAAGAAGGCGCCGCAGAGGAGGGCCAGCGCCCACCACCGGCGGGGATCGAGAACGGGCGAGGGGGCCGGGTGCACGACCGGTGCGGACGATTCCATCATTACCCTCCTAGGTAGTCGCGTTGCAAACGCGTCTTCGGGTCCATGTCCGTTGAGACACCGGCGACGACGAGAACGGAACGGCCGGTCCATCCCTGGGCAAGCCGGTGTCCTTACCGGTGATGACCGCGACAGGACATACCGATGCGAGAAGCCCGTGCCGGGCGACGCCCTAAGCGAGGTCACGCTCGCGCGGGCTCGCGCGGGCGACGAGGAGGCGTTTCGCGAGCTCACCGAACCCCACCGGCGCGAGCTCCAGCTGCACTGCTACCGCATCCTCGGCTCGCTGCAGGACGCAGAGGACACGGTCCAAGAGACGCTGTTGGCCGCGTGGCGGGGCCTCGAGGCGTTCGAGGGCCGCGCATCCGTGCGCAACTGGCTGTACCGGATCGCGACCAACCGCTGCTTGAACGCGCTGCGCGCCCGATCGCGCCGCCCCAGGCAGGTACCAGCGGTACCAGCAATGGATCAGGCGCCTGAGCCCACACGCAGGTTCGAGCCGATCTGGCTCGAGCCCTACCCCGACGTCCTGCTCGAGGACATCCCCGACCGCGCACCCGGACCGGCGGCACGCTACGAGGCCAGGGAGTCGATCGAGCTTTCGTTCATCGTCGCCCTCCAGCACCTGCCGCCCCGCCAGCGCGTGGCGCTCGTACTGCGCGACGTCCTCGGCTTCAGCACCGCGGAGGTCGCCGAGATGCTCGACACCGGCAAGGCGGCGGTCAAGGGTGCCCTGCAGCGGGCCCGCGCGGCTCTCGGAGAGCGGCTGCCGGCCGCCGACCGCGACCAAGCACCGCGGCCGAACTCCGCGCAGGAGCGCGAACTGGTGGGGCGCTTCGCCGACGCGTTCGCGCGCGGTGACGTCGAGGAGGTCGTCGCCCTGCTCACCGACGACGCCCTGCTCACGATGCCGCCCTGGCCGCTCGAGTACCAGGGACACGAGGCGATCGCCGCCTTCCTCGGCTACCGCGCGGAGCTGCGCGGGAAGCTGCTTATCGTGCCAACTCGCGCCAACACCCAGCCGGCGTTGGGCTGCTACGTCCCTGACCCGCAGGCGCCGATCGCCCGGGCCTATTCACTGATCGTGTTGACGCTCGAGGGAGATCGGATCGCGGCGATCACCACCTTCCCCCCCGACACCGCCATCCTCGGACACCTCGGGCTTCCACGAACGCTTCGCTCATAGACCAGGCTGCACCCTTCGCGAGAGTCCGCAGCACTTCTGTGCTCGCCGAAATAGCCGCTCTTCGTCTCCATGAAGAAGGGTCGACTGTCAGGTAACGGTCGGTGACCTGGGCTTGTCCGGGCTGCGGCGCGTTGGCGCCAAGGAGGCGCTAACTGGGAATGCGCTCGAGATCTGGAGTCATCGCTCACCGAACCCAGGGATCCTGCAACGCGCGAGGAGCAACAGCGACTGGTCCCCCCTTGCCTGTGGCCGTCGGCTCCCGCCATTCTGCAGTGGGAATGAAACGGCTCTATCTGCTGCGCCACGCCAAGTCGAGCTGGGACGACCCCACGCTTGTCGACTACGACCGCCCCCTGGCGCCTCGCGGTCGCCGCGCCGCGAAGCTCATAGCGGAGCATCTGCGGCGGAAGGGAATCGCGCCCGACCTGGTGCTGTGCTCGCCATCGCGGCGCACCCGCCAGACGTTTGAGCGGATCGCACCGGGCATGGGCGAGAATGCCGAGGTCCGGATCGAGCCCGAGCTCTACGCGGGCTCGGCGGCCGCCCTCCTCGAGGTGCTGCGCGAGGTTCCGGACGAGGTGAAGGCCGTGATGCTAATCGGCCACAACCCCGGGATCCAGGACCTCACGCTGAGCCTCGCCCGCGGCGGCGCTGAGGTCGCGCGAGTGAGGAGCAAGTTTCCGACCGCGGCGCTCGCGACGTTGGAGCTCAACGGCAGCTGGCGCGAGCTGGCGCCCGGAAGCGCCGGTCTGGTGTCGTTCGTGAAGCCAAAGGAGCTGTCGGCGGCGCGGCGTGACCGGCTTCGTGGGGTGATGCAGTGATGCGGTAGTCCGTCGCGGTAGACGCCGACCTGGGGGGCAGCCTCGTCTCCAGGCCAAACCCTCAGCCCACCACGGCGAAGGCGTATCTGAAGGCCGAATACGCGCCAACCCCTGTGTGTGCCTCGAGTTCTGGGGGCTCAGGCACGGCTTTCGCCTCCGGAATGCGCCCGGGGCCGGCCGATGGAAGCGGGCGCCGAGCGGGGGTCCCGCAGCCAGCGAGCGACAGCGACGTTCAGGACGGGCATCACCAGGTTGACCATCAGGGCCACGAGGACACCGCTGATCACCAACACGCGTAGGCCGAGCGGCAGCGACCCCAGCTCGTCGCCGAGGAGGGTGAGGAGCCCCGTCACGACGAGGAACGCCACCAGCCACGCCCCCAGCGTCATCGCCACCGCGGCCAGCCACCGAGGAGGGCGTGAGGACCTGTTGAGCTGCCCATCAGCCATGTCCACGACGTTACGCCGCAACAGTCATAAGTCAAAGACAGGTCGCTTATTCTTATCAGAAGAAATCGTTATGGACCTGCGGCAGCTCTCCTACTTCGTCGCGGTCGCCGAGGAAGGGCAGTTCACCCGCGCGGCGATCCGCGTCTCGGTGGCCCAGCCCGCGGTCAGCGCGCAGATCCGTCGCCTTGAGCGCGAGCTCGGGGAGCCGCTTTTCCTTCGCGACCGACGCCTGGTCAGGCTCACCGCCGCCGGCGAGGCGCTCCTGCCGCACGCCCGCGCGGCGCTCGCCGCAGCCGGGCGAGGCCGCGATGAGATCGCCTCCCTGCGCGGCATGCTCCACGGGCGGCTCACGGTGGGCGTCGCGGGGCCCGTGGACCATCGCTTCGCGGAAGCGCTCGGCGACTTCCATCGTGCCCATCCCGCGGTCGAGATCTCGGTCACCCAGGAGCACAACGAGCCGCTCCTCGAGGCCGTCGCCAACGGCGACCTCGACACCGGAGTCGTCGGGGTGGGGGTGCAGCCACTGCCGCCCCAGATCCGTACCAGCGTGCTCGCCACCGAGCCGCTGGTCCTCGTGGTCCGCCGCGGCGATCCGCTCAGCCGCCGCAGAACCGTCACCCTCGCCCAGTTGCGCGAACAGCCGATGATCACGCTCGTCCGCGGCAGCGGCCTGCGCATGGTGCTCGAGAACGCCTGCCGCGACGCCGGCTTCGATCCCCGGATCACGGCGGAGGCCGACGACCTCGGATCGCTGGTCGAGCTTGCCGCCGAAGGGCTCGGCGTCGCGGTCCTTCCCTCCTCGGCGGCGAAGGGTGCCGACGTCGCCGCTCTGGAGATCACCCGCCCACACCTTCAGCGACGAACAGCCCTGGCGTGGAACGAGGCCGTCACGTCCCCAGCGGGGAAGGCTTTCCTGGCGCTCGCCGATCGGCGCTTCGACGCCGCGTCGCGCGGGTGAATAACCGTCCTCCTATGTAGCTCAACGAGCGTCGGAGACGGCGCGCTCGGACTGCTGGGCGGTGACAACAGTGACAGGGAGGCCGAGCGCCTCCACGCGGTGGGGGAGATCGCGACGGAGCCAGCGCGAGACCCGTGCCGGGAGGGTGGAGATAATGATCTCGTCGAACCCGCCTCGCTCGATCGCCTGCTGCACGGCGACGAAAGGATCGCTGTCGCCGACGATCCCTTCGACGTGGCCGCCAGCGGCCTCGCGGAGCAGCGGGATGGCCAGCTCGAGTGTGGCCGCGGCCACCTCGGTGTCCGGGTCCCAGTAGGGACGCGGCACCAGGAGCGTGAATGTGCAGCGAGACCGGCGGGCGCGGGCACGAACCGCGTCAAGCAGTCTCGGTGTCGCCGCGGTCTGGTGAGCCACAACCAGGACGCGCGTAAACGCTGGGGAAGTCATCCCAGTGGTGATTGTGGCATCGGCCGCGCCGAGTTGGACGAGGTGAATACTGCCCGAGAGGAGGGCCGCGTGTGACGACGCAACAAGCACCAAGGGCCCTCTTTTCAGAGGGCCCTTGGCTAGTAGCGGGGGCCCGATTCGTTTGTCGCCACGCCCCGATACGGATCCGCCAGACCGTGGGGGTGGGGGCCGTTCGTTTTAGGGATAGCTAGCCGAATTGACCGCCGCGTAGGTCCCAGGGCGCCGCATAACGCTCAGCCCTCGCGGCGGGGGTCGAGTTCCTCAACCACGCCGGTCACCTCGGGCGCCTTTTCGATGATCGCCCAGCCCTCGTTTCGCTCGATCACCTTCTCCACGTCCGGTGCCTCGTGACCGGGGACGATCACGAAGCGGCGCGAGTCCGAGCGGACCCGCTCGTAGTCGGCCTTGCGCAGATCCACATGCTCGCCGCATTCGGGATTCGCGCACTCGCAGAAGTAGGGCTCGACCGCACTACTCGCGTGCTGCTCCTCCCAGTCCGCCATCCGCTCGTTGGCGACGCGGAACATCGCCTCGTTCCGGGCAATCCGCTCCTCGCGCTCGGATGCCATGCCGCCATCTTACGCCGCCTTCATTGTCATCGTGCGCGACGGACCCGGCAGCGGGTCAAGCGCGGATCAGTCCGGCCAAACCCACCCGGGCACGGGCACTTCGACACTTAGGTCCTCGGGATCGAGGGTCGAGGCAAGGGGAAGACCAAGGCGACGAGCAAGTCTGTATGTCCAGGCGTAGAGGAAGGGCACCGGGAGCTGAGGCCTTAGTCGGACGACCTTCCCGCTTACCGTCTCGACCTCGACCGTCGCCTCGGTGCTGGGCAGAAAGAGGCCCTGGGGGTGCCCCACCCGAACCAAGCGGAGACGGCGCGGACCGCCACCGTCGTTGATTTTCCCGACAGCCCTGTCTGTGTCTCGCAGCTGCGACAGGCTGGGATACCACATGCATCGCTGCTACCCGCTCGGGCGCGGCTTAGCCGCCCGGGTATCTCTCGAGCGGTTCGAAGCGCCCACCCGCCGGTGTTTCGATCTGGATCGGATTCGGGTACACCGGCGCGATGGAGGGAACCGGCGAAAACTCAGCAGATCGTGGCACCCCAGCGAGTGGATCGACCCGCTCGGTGCTGATCGTCGCCACGGAGGAGATCGCCGGTGATGCAGCTCAGGCCGTCGTTGATGAGGTTCATCGCGCGACTGGCGGCGACCCCCCGGAGGTACATCTCGTCTGCCCCGTCCTTCCTTCCTCCGGGCTGAGGCAGGTGCTCGGAGACGTAGATGAGGCGATCCCGCCCGCTCGTGAACGGCTGAAAGCTTCGCTCGAGGCGCTGCGCTCGGTCGGTCTCGACGCCGACGGGGAGGTCGGTGACTCCGATCCGGTGACGGCGATCAGCGACGAGCTTCTCAAGCATGGGGCGGAGCGCATCCTCGTCCTTACCCATGCGCGCGACAAAGAGCGGAGCTACGCGGAAACGGAGCTTCTGGACCGGGTCAACCGCGAGTTCGACCAGCCCGCGACAGAGCTGCTGGTGACGGGCCGTGGGAAACAAGAGCGGGTTGAGAATCGCGAAACGGCTACGGCAGGGGCAAAGCGCCGCGAGGAGGGTCGGCGGATCTCCAGGAACCTTCCGCCGCTGCGGAAGCAAGACACGCTGGGGATCGCGGTCGCGATCCTCGGAACGATCGCGCTCATCCTGCTCGCGGCTGACTGCCCCGACAAACAAGAGGAACAGGGCGGGCCGATCGTTCAGTTCGCCGGTGGGTGTGCGCTGCGCTATCTCTTGGCCGGCGGATTCTTCCTGATCAACCTCGGGCATCTCGGAGCCCTCTTGCTGATGGAGAGCGTCGGTTACCGCGGGCCATTCGAGCGTTTCTTCGCTCGCGTCAGCCTGATCGGGACGCCGCTCGCGATCGTTGCGAGCGTCCTGATCTGAGCCTATGCAGGTCGACTTCGAGCGCTGAGTGGTCGCTGAGCCCCTGCTCGCGCCATGCGTGGTGGTAGGCAGCTGAAGCCGGCCGAAGGTCCTCCGAGGCGAAGATGTGATCCAGACGCCAGCCGCCGTCGTGGCCGGCGATCCGCCGCCAGGTCCAGCTCGGCTCGCGCTGCGCGTAGCCGTGCAGGGCTCGAAACGCATCGCGGTAACCGAGCTCACGGAGCCCTGGAACGACGCCAAGCTCGGCCTCGTCCCACTCGGGCCCGCGCTCCGGTCGCAGGCGGCCTCGCGAGTCGCGCGCGAATGAGATCACCTCCCCGTCGGGAAGCTCGCGGCGGGGGGTGTTGAGATCTCCGCAGAGCACACGCGGACGCCGGCCGGCGCTTGCCAGCCCGTGGCGAATCGCCTCCAGCGTTCGGACCTTGACCCAGCCGTTGGCGGCGTTCGGGACGTGGACGCAGTGGAGCTCAACGCCGGTGCCCGCGGAGTGCGAGACGGCTGCGACGGCGGTCTCCGGCCAGGGCACGGGCAGGGCCGCGGCGGCTCTGAGCGGCGTGCGCGAGCCGAGGAGCACTCCCGTGCTGCGCCGGGCCGCCGGCTCTCGCGCCGGATCGGCCCCGTCCAAGGACGCCCGCACGTGACTGATTCCGATCGTCTCGAGCGCCGCTCTCCATAAGGGCAGCGTGCGGCTGGTGATCTCCTGGAGCGCGACCACGTCGGGATCGCGGCCGCCTAGCGCAGCGGCCTGCTCGACCAGACGCGAACTGCGCCGAGCCACGTTCCAGCTGACGAGGCGCACCTGGCTTTCGGCAGACGCGGTCTTAGCCGCCTTCGATCCCTTTGACGTGGCCCTCGGGCTCGTAGGCGGGATCATCCGTCAGGTCCTCCGGCGGGGGGCTTCGGTCCCCATGTGACTCCTGGTCCTCCCTTTCCTGGTCGGGGGTTGGCCCCTCTCGATCGGGATCCGGCAGCTCGTCCGATCCGCGCTCCGCGTCCGACTCATCCCGCTTCACCTGCGCCCCTTCCTCCTGCTCTTCCATTCCGATCTCCTTTGCTGGTCGTGGGTCCTGGTTCAGCCTGCCCGGATCCCGCGTCCTCACAACGTGGGCCTCGCCAGCCCTCCTCGCCGAAGCTCACTCGTCAGTGGGCTCGAGGTTCCAGAGCACCACGTCCTGGCGCTCGGAGAAATGAAGGATCGGATCGCCGGAGAACTCCAACCCGTACGGCGAGGCCATCGAGTTGCGCTCGACCAACCCACTCGCCTCCTGAAGCGGCCACGGCGGATGATGAATGTCGGCCCGGTGGACGCGGCCGCCCTCGGACAGCGTGTAGAGGCAGTAGCGCTCCGCCAGGAAGCGCGCGAGCGAATCGTCTTGCGGGAGCCGCCGGCCGGTCGGGGCGTAGGCGATCGCGAGCCCGGCCGGCTCGCCGTCCTTCGAGACGCGCTCGCTCCGGAAGAAGAAGCCGCCATCCTGGGCGTCGAGTGAGATCTGCGAGCGGAAGTACGGCAGGCGATAGGTCCTGCGCGCAACGGCGACCGCGAGCCGGCTGCTCGCATCCAGGCTGAGGAAGTAGATCCCGGGCTTGCCGTCGACCGTCACGTAGGTGCGGACGTTGACCTCGAGGAATTGGGAGACGATCGGTGCCGGAGGGAAGCGGCGTAGCCGGAGCCCCTCGACGCCGAAGGGCGTCACCCCGATCCAGGCCGAGCCGTCACGCGTGTCGAGCGGGAGCTGCGGCGGAATGCGCTCGGCCAGGCGTTCCGCCTCAACCTGCCAATGCGCGAAGAGAAGATGGCGCCAGGTCTGACCCATGAACCAGGGCCGATCCGGGAGCGGCCAGGGCCGGTGGGAGGTCTCCCCGAGGACACTCCGCTGGCGCAGTGCCGCTTCAAGAGGGGCTGCCGGTCGGAACATGGCCCATTGGTTCCCGTCCGCAGATCACGAGAAACCGCTCGGGTGAGCGCAAATCCGGGACGCTCCGCGCCCGCGGCAAATGTCTCCTGAGCGATGGAGTGCCGAGGGGAGACCTGTCCCGCCTTCGCCCCCCTCGGCGACTCCTTCTCCCGCGTTCCTCCGGCGTGAAGGGGGAGATGCACGCCGAAGCCGAGCGGGAGTCGTTCAATACCCACGAACGGGGGAGCGAATCGAGCAGGTGCCGATCATTAACGCCAACTTCACTCAGCTCTGCAGCACGGGACCTACTCGCCCTGCCCCGGCGACGCCAACGCCGCCTCCGCAGCCTCGACGCGGTGCTCCTCAACTTCCGCCGCCTGGCGTTCCGCCCTGCGCTGCAGCTCTCCAAAGTCAACCCCCGGTACCTGGTTGGTCAGCGTGCGCTGCAGAGTGATCCACATCTCTTGCTTTCCGGTGATCCCGAGATACAGGCTCTCGAGCTCGATCAGGCGGCTCAGTGGCGAGTAGCCCTTGAACTGGCCGTTCAGCTTCAAGCGCCCGAGCTTTTCCAGCGTCCAGGCCCCGTAAGCCTTGACCCGATCGGGTTGAATCCCCAGTTCCCGCATCAGCCTTTTCAGCGTCTCGCGGTCCGTCTCGATCTCGCGCAAGAGACGGTCGAGAAAGTCACCCAAAGGAGTGCCCTCGTTGCTGGCGCGGCTGCGTCCGGCCAGCTCGACTCCGAGTGTCGCGCCTGCGAGATGATCATTGAGATAGATCGATAGGAGCTTGTCACTGCTCACGTGTGGGTCGGTCCTTCCCTGCATCGCGGACCGCGTAACCCGCAACCCACCCCGCACGTGTCCTAAGCGAGGCCGGGCGGTAGCCCTGGGTTCCCCAGGGCTTTCGGAAACACCAAGGGCCCTCTTTTCAGAGGGCCCTTGGCTAGTAGCGGGGGCGGGATTCGAACCCGCGACCTTCGGGTTATGAGAAGCCTTGAAGCCGTTCGGTGGGCTCATGCTGAGCGACGCCAGGCACGCTGAGATGAGCCGACATCAGCTCAGTTTCTCTCAGTTCGGTACCACGGCTGGTACCACCGGAGGCCAATGTCGGCTCGTTCATACCCGGTGGCTACATGAAGAACATCTGAGCTCTACGATCGTTCCGAAGACTCTCGACGGCACGAGCCCGATGCCCCCATCCGATTGGCATGACCGCCAGGTTTCGGCCGCAGAGGCCGTCTCCGTCGTCCGGCCTGGGGACAAGGTGTTCATCGGCACCGCGTGCGCCACTCCGCGCAGCCTGGTGCAGACCCTCGAGGAGCTCAACAGACCAGGGGTCACGCTGGTGCATTTCCTCACCGACCGGTTCGGGACCGACCAGCCCCCGAAGACGAACTATCGGCATCGCGTCTTCTACGTGGGCCGCGATATGCGCGCGCTGCAGGGGCCGATGCGACAGGTGGAGTACCTGCCGCTCTCGGTCGCCGACGTCCCGCGCCTCTTCGAGACTGGACAGATGCGGCTGGACGTCGCGATGGTGCAAGTCGCGCCACCCGATGCGGACGGCACCTGCAGCCTGGGCGTCTCCGTTGACGTGACAAAGGCCGCGGCCATGGCCGCGGACACCGTCATAGCGGAGGTCAACCCGGACATGCCGCGCACCGCCGGCGACAGCCTGATCCCGGTCGACCGCATCGCGAGCTTCGTGCCGGTCGAGACGCCGGTGATCGAATACCTGCATCCCCCCGTTGGGCAGGTCGCCGAGCAGATCGCCCGCTACGCCGCCCGCCTCATCGATCACGGATCCACCCTCCAGATCGGCGTTGGCCGCGTACCGAACGAGATGCTCGCTCACCTGGCAAACCGGCGCGAGCTGGCCATCCACTCGGACGTGATCACGGAGCCGCTCGTCGACCTGGTCGATGGCGGCGTCGTCACGGGCCCGGTCTCGACCAGCTGGGCGATGGGCACTAAGCGCCTCTACGACCTAGTCGACGACAACCCCAGGTTCGCCTTTCGTCCGATCGAGGAGATCTGCGATCCGACGGTGATCGCGAGCAACGAGCGCATGGTGTCGATCACGCAGGCGTTCACGATCGACCTCACGGGTCAGGTGTCCACCGAAAGTCTCGACGGTGAGCTCTACGGGGGGGTGTCAACCGGGCCGGCGTTCCACCGCGGCGCGCTCGCCTCGCCCGGCGGAACCGCGATCATCTGCCTGACCTCGCGCACGCCGGCAGGTCGATCCGCGATCACCGCCGAGCTCGACCCCTGTGAGGCCGTTGCGATCCCCCGCGCCGACGTCCACTGGGTCATCACTGAGTACGGCACCGCGTATTTGTTTGGCCGCTCGCTGTCCGAGCGAGCCGTCGCCCTGATCGAGATCGCGCATCCCGTCGAAAGAGACGAGTTGCTGGACGCGGCCATCCAGCGGGGGCTCGTCGGGGAGCGACAGCAGCTGCACAGCCGCACTGCTTACCCGGAGGACGCGATCCGCGATGTGCAGCTGCGCGACGGTCGCTCGGTGCTGCTGCGCCCGACGCGCACGAGCGACGCGGCCGCGATGCAGGAGCTCTTCCATCGGCTCAGCGAGGAGGACGTCGAAACCAGGTTCCTTCAGAAGCTGGCCTCGCTCACCGACACGATGGCCCAGTATCTGTGCAGCGTCGACTACGAAGAGGAGATGGCGTTCGCCGCGGTCGTCGGGCCGTCGGCGCACGAAAGGATCGTCGCGGCGAGCTGTTACTACCTCAGCCCGGCTACGGGGCTGGCAGAGGTGGCGTATATGGTCGACCCCGAGTGGCAGGGCGCTGGCCTCGGGGGAATCCTCCATCGGGGACTTGTCGAGTACGCCCGCCAGCACGGCGCACGAGGCCTGACCGCCGACGTAATGCTTGGCAACTCGCCGATGATGCGGATCTTTGAGAACGGCGACTACTCGCTCAGCTCGAGGACGTCCGCGGGGGTCAACGAGCTGACGATGCTGTTCTAGCCCAGCACACCAAGGGCCTTCTTTTCAGAGGGCCCTTGGCTAGTGGCGAGACGGGATTCGAACCCGCGACCCCTCGGCTCCCAGCCGACAAACAGCGGCGTGACCCCCGACCTCAGTTCGCCACCGCGTAGAGGTGCCAGGCGTCAGGCACGCCCTTCAGGTTGTGCATCCCGCGATCCTCGAAGGAGAGGGCCGACCCGACAACCAGATCCTTCACCGTGGAGGAGACGAGAACCTCTCCGGGTCCAGCCAGGTCTGCAACCCGTGATCCGATGGTCACCGCGAGTCCCGAGTAGCCCTCGCCATGCGGCTCGACCTCGCCGGTGTGCAGCCCTGCCCGAAGCTCAACCCCGTGCCGGCTCATCGACCTGCAGATCGCCCGGGCGCAGCGGACTGCGCGGGCGGGGCCGTCGAAGACCGCGAGATACCCGTCGCCCAGGCTTTCGACTTCACGACCGCGGAAGCGAGCCAGCTGAGCGCGCGTCACCCGGTCGTGTTCCTCGCGAACCACCCGCCATCGACGGTCGCCCATTGCGGCGGCCTGCCCAGTCGAGTTGACGATGTCGGTGAACACGATCGTCGCGAGGATGCGATCGAAGGTTTCGTGCTCCTCGCGGCTGACCATGTCGACGAAGCGCTCGACCTCGGCGATCAGGGAATCTTGGTCCCCGGCCCACGGAAAGTGGTCCGCCCCGGGCAGCTCGAAGTATTCGGCGCTGGCAATCTCGCGCGCCAGGTAACGGCCTGCGCCGACCGGCTCGACCATGTCCCCAGTTCGATGCAACACGAGGGTCGGAACGTTGATCGCGGGCAGCACCCCCCGAATGTCCAGCTCGCGGAAGACTTGCTCCTGCGCATATAGAGCGCTCGGGCTCGCAGACAGGCGCTGGAAGCGGCCCCACCATGCCACCTGTCGCTCATCGTGCGCGAGGCTCGGGTTGTTGAAGGCCAGCGACTGCACCGCATATTCCTGGGTTCCCCAACCGGCCTTTACCCCCGCGAGATAGTCCTGCCACTCCCGTTCTGACCATTGCCAGGGATAATCGGGCGCCCGGGTGCCCCGCGCGGCGGTCGAGTACAGCACCAGTCCCAAGGCGCGCTCGGGACGGGCGGCGGCGAACATCGCACAGAGCGCGCCCGCATCCGAGAAGCCGAACAGAATGGCACGCTCCGACTCCGCGTCCTCGAGCACGGCGCCGAGATCGTCGACGAGGTCCTCCAGCGGCGGGAGATCATCCGGGGAGTAACGGTCGGAGACCCCGGTCCCGCGCCGGTCGATCACAATCAGCCTCGCGAGCGAGGAGAGCCTGCGCAGGAAGCGCTCGTAGAGCGGGTTCTCCCAGACAATGTCCAGGTTGTTGTAGGGCGAGACGTAAACGAGATCGTCTGGACCCGTGCCGACCACTGCGTACGCGATGGCGACCTCACCATTCCTTGCGTACCGCACCTCAGGTCTCATGGGCAAAGCCTAAAGTCGGGGCGACTGGATTTGAACCAGCGACCTTTTCGGCCCCCAGCCGAGGGACCTCGAGGACACGCCGAAACACCAAGGGCCCTCTTTCGAGGGCCCTTGGGGAGTAGCGGGGGCGGGATTCGAACCCGCGACCTTCGGGTTATGAGGAGCCTTGAAGCCGTTCAATGGGCTCATGCTGAGCGATGCCGGGCACGCTGAGATGAGCTGAGATCAGCTCACCTTCTCTCAGTTCGGTACCACCGCTGGTACCTCCCGTGCCTCGCGGGAGACCGCCGCCTTGGACGAGAAGCTGCACTTCGCCTGGAAAGAACGCTTCGACCTACGAAGCCGCCAGCCGTGGGCGCAATCGGGCTTCCGTCGGCGTCCGAAGCATGGGTGGACCCGCTTCTCTTCAGCGCCGTTCGTCGCGGAACATCGCGAGCGCGTGCGCGCCCGCGGGGTGCGCGCGAAACTCCCGCACGACCGCCGCCATTGCCACCGGCAGCTCCTCGGGCTGCGGCAGGGGCACCCCGTACTCGGGCGGCATCAAGACAGATGCCGCCAAGGCGGCGAACGTCAGGTCGGCGGCTGTGAACCGATCGCCGCAGAGATATGGCCGGTCGTCGCTCAGCCGCTTTGCAACGGTGTCGAAGACCATCCGCACTTGGACCTCGGACTGCGCCGCCGTAGTCGCCGTGATGTCGAGGAAGCGATCGATCACCCGTGTGAACGCCGGATAGGCCAGCGTTAGCGCCCGGCGCTCCCATATGGGGACGCCAGTACACCCGTAGGCGATCGCGAGATCGCGACGTCCGCGCATTTCGTTGTACATCCACCTTCGTCCGTGGGGTCCCAGGTTTGTGTCAAAGTCGCGTTGCAGCGCTCGAACCTCTGCGGCGGCGCATGGATCGTCCGGGTACAACCGCCGGCCCGGCGGGGTGTTCGCGTCGGCTTCGTCAACGATGTCGGTCGAGTCGGCCAGCACTCGATCGCCGCACACGAGCACCGGGACGGTCGTACCACCCATTGCTCGACGCACAGCAAGCCAGTGAATGAGCTGCAGGTGCGCCTGCTCTCGGTACCTGACGCCCGCGCGATCTAGCGCCCAGCGAGCCTTTTCGCAGTAATGGCTGATCGGAATCGTGATCAAGACGCACGGCTGGTCGCATGAGGTCATTCGACACCCGGATTCTCGCCAACGCCGCTTGGATAGATAGGGCGTTTCCGATTGTCGAGTCACAAGGGCCGTGGCGATCGCTTGGCGCCCCTGGGGCTGGCGCTCGATTATGGCTGAGCCCCGACAGCCGCGGAGTCCTCAAGCGCTCGCGCATAGGAGTCGGGGTGCGTGACCTGGGGGTCATGCGCGGTGCCGGGGATCAATTGAGCTCTAGCCCCGGGCATGACGGCGACAATCAACTCGACGATGCGCTTGAACAAAGGCGGCCTGATGTCTCCATAGGTGATGAGGGCCGGCCCCCCGAATGCGGCCAGGCATTCGAGCTCGATGTCCAGCGCCTCGGGATCGCGGCATTGATCGAGATACGTCAAGGCGTTGGCCAGGAGCGTGCGCCGCTGCCCACCGTCGAGGCCCGCCCAGCCGCCGTTCGTCATGGCCACCCGATCGCAGTAGTACCCGGCCGCGCCCTCCAAATCGCCTAACTCGAGACGGGTCGCGACGGCTGCGAGCCGCGCACGGAGCTCGGCCAGCTGGGGCCAGTCCGCGGCCTCGTCACTTAGCAGATCGAAAAACGGCGGCTCATGAACCACCACGCTACGCAGGAGCTCGGGGTGCGCGGCGGCAAGGCGCAGTGTGATCGAGCCTCCCCACGAGGCGCCGGCGACATGAGCCGGAGTCAGCCCGAGGAGATCGATCAGGGCACCGAGGTCATCGACGTCGTCCCGGACGCTTCCCTGTCCCGGTGGGCAAGAGCTTCGGCTGTGGCCACGGCGGTCGTAGACGACGACGTCGAAGGACCGAATGAGTGAGGGCAATACGGCCTCCCACACTCGACAGTCGACCCAGGACCCGTGCACTAGGACGAGCGGGTTCCCGTCGCCAGCGCGCTCGTAGTGGAGCCGAGTTCCATTGACTTGGAGAAAGGGCATCGTGCGATACCGGATGGCTCGAGACTGTGTCCTCCACTTAGGCTAATTCCTGGGCCTAAGGGCGTCCGTTTGCGTTGCTGCGCTGAGTGCTCGGGTGAGCGCGCCCGCCCAAGCCTGCCTACGGAGCGTCCGTCGGGCTCGCCGCGAGGGCGAATGGGCTGCCCTCGGAGTCACGGCACACGGCCCAACGCTCGCCGGGGTGGATCACCGAACCGCCGAGCTCCCGGACGAGGTGAAGCGTGGCCGGAGGTCGGCAACCGTGAAGTAGGGCAGCGAGGCGGTGTCACCGGGACCCCTTCCCCGTTTGTGCACTCCGATGCGAAGACCTCTGAGTATTGGGCATCCTCCTGCCCAGCGCCCGCGTGGGGACCTTCTGCGTTGCGATGCGTGACCTTGCTACCAACTTAATCCCCCTTCACATCCTTGAAGGAACCAATCCGAAGGGGACCCAGATGAGCGCCCATCGACGAATTCGTGAAGAAAAACGAGACCTTTGCCGAGGGCTTCGATAAGGGCGACCTGCCGCTGCCGCCCGCCAAGAAGGTCGCGATCGTTGCCTGCATGGACGCGCGGCTTAATCCGTATCCGATCCTCGGGCTGTCGATCGGGGATGCCCACGTAATCCGCAACGCGGGGGGCGTGATCACTGATGACGAGATCCGCTCCCTGGCGATCTCCCAGCACCTCCTCGGAACGGAGGAGATCATGCTCCTCCATCACACCGACTGCGGAATGCTCACCTTCAGCGACACGGAGTTCGAGCAGACGCTCGAGAAGGAAACTGGCCGGCGCCCGGAGTGGCGCCCACGATCATTCCCGGACCTAGAAGATGACGTCCGCGACTCCATCCACCGGATCGAGGACAGTCCCTTCATCCCCAGGACGGATGAGGTGCGGGGTTTCGTCTACGACGTGAAGACCGCCCGTCTCTATGAAGTCACCTGAGTGCGATGCGTTTAGGTGGACTCGCCAATCGGCTGATACAGCAGCAGAGCGAGGATACGAACGGCGATCCGGATGTGAAATCGACTGCGCGGCGACACGCGAGCCTGCTGCCGGGCCCGTCAAGAAACCCTGCCCGGAAACACCAAGGGCCCTCTTTTCAGAGGGCCCTTGGCTAGTAGCGGGGGCGGGATTCGAACCCGCGACCTTCGGGTTATGAGCCCGACGAGCTACCAGACTGCTCCACCCCGCGTCGGTCCGACGATTTTAGCTCGCTCACGAATGAATTCGCAAGGGAGAGAGCATGCGCAACGCCCCTCACAGAGCTAGGATTGGCCGCCGTGATCGGGGATCGGAGGGATTGGATGCCGCTGTGCGGGTCGCCGTAGTCGATATCGGCACCAACTCCACCAGGTTGCTGATCGGGGACGTCGAGGGAACCGGCGTCGTCGAGGTCGAAAGGCGCACCACGGTCACCAACATGGGTCGGGGCGTCGACCACAGCGGGATGATCTGCACGGACGCCGTCGACGACGTCTGCACCGTGATCGCCGACTACAAGTCGCGCTACGAGGAGATGGGAGCGGACCGCGTGATGGCGATCGCGACGAGCGCCGTCCGAGACGCCGTCAACGGCGAGGCGTTCATCGCCGAGCTGCGTGAGCGCTTCGCGCTCGACGCGCGCCTGCTGACCGGCGAGGAGGAGGCCAACCTGACCTATCTCGGAGCCACCGCTCACCGGCCGGCCGAGAGCTCGACGCTCGTCTTCGACATCGGCGGCGGCTCCACCGAGCTGATCGTCGGCTCAGGCGCCCAAGTCGGCTTCCACACCTCGTTGCAGGCCGGCACGATCCGGCAATCGGAGCGACACCTGACGACCGACCCACCGGACCCGCACGAGCTCGAGGATCTCGCCGCCGACATCCGCAACCAGATCGACGGGGCGATCGCCGCCGCGCCCCAGGCCAAGGCGGTAAGGGCGATCGCAGTCGCCGGGACTCCGACGTCACTCGCCGCGATCGACCAGGAGCTCGAGCCCTACGACCCGGGACGGGTGCACGGCTACCGGCTGGGCATGCCGCGGATCCAGCGGATGCTGAGCCGGCTCTCCTCGCTGCCGCTCGCGGAGCGCCTGCGGGTACCGGGCCTCCATCCCGGTCGCGCCCCGACCATCGTCGCCGGCACGGTCATCCTGGTGCAGGTGATGCGGGCCTTCAAGGTCAAGGAGATCGAGGTCTCGGAGCTGGACATCCTCCACGGCTCGGCCCTCTCGGCCGCATTGGCGCCCGTCTGAGCCCAGCTTGGCCGCCACGTATCAATGCGGCCAATCAACCCAGTTTTTGGTATTGCCTAAAAACGACCATGCATCGATACTGGCGACGTCGGGAGAACTGGTGCTGGGCCGGACGCCCAACACCACCTCTCGGCTCATAGGTTCCAGGCGTTTGCCGCAAGGCGCCTCCCGTCGCCTGGTTCCACTACATACCCCCCAAGTAAGGCCCCCGAGACGTACCCCTGCCCGTCCTGACGGGGCCTGTTTGAGAGACCGGCCGCCAAGGAAGGCGGTCGGTCTTCGTCTAGGGTCCATTCGGTGACGACTCCCCCGTCAGCGCTGCTGTTCGACGAGTGGGAGATCGAGCTCCACGGCCACCGGGTCATCTATCGGATTGCCGGGGACGGACCGCCGGTCGTCCTGATCCACGGAATGGTCAACTCATCCCGGCACTGGGAGCAAGTGGCGCTCCGTCTGGCGGACCGCTACACCGTCGTCGCTCCCGACCTCCTCGGGCACGGCGACTCGGCCGCGGTTCGCGGCGACTACTCCCTCGGCGCCCACGCCTGCAGCATCCGGGACCTGCTGAGCACCATCGGGATCGATCGAGCCACCATCGTCGGCCACTCGCTCGGGGGCGGGATCGCGATGCAGTTCTTCTACCAATTCCCCCAGCGGGTCGAGCGTCTAGCCCTGATCTCCAGCGGCGGCCTCGGCCATGAGGTGAGCCCGATGCTCCGTGGCGCCGCGCTGCCGGGTGCGGCCGCCGGGATCTGGCTGGTCGCAAACCGCCGGGTCCGGTCGGCCCTCGACCGCGCGGGCGAGCGAATGCGCGCGCGGGGCAGTCGCAGAGGCATCTACCTCCAGGCCGTCGCGCGCGCCATGCGGCCCCTCCAGGACGCGGCCGCCCGGCAGGCGTTCGTCCAGACCCTGCGATCGGTCATCGACGTTCGAGGTCAGCACGTCAGTGCCAAGGACCGCCTCTACCTGCTCGGGGAGCTGCCCACCCTGATCGTCTGGGGAGGGCGGGACAACACGATCCCGATGGCGCACGGCCTCGCGGCCCACGAGCTGATTCCCAACAGCCGCTTCGTCACGCTGCCGAAGGCGGCGCACTTCCCCAACCTCGAGGATCCGGAGGGCCTCGGGGACGCCCTGCTCGACTGGCTCGACACTACCGAGCCGGGCCTGATCGAGGACGCGGAGTGGGGACAGATCGTCGGCGCCCGCTCGCCGCGGCGCCAGCGGGCGCCCGAGGGCTCTACGCCGTCGCCAGCGCCACCGAGTGGTTCGCCCGAATGAGGTCGTCGGGGTCCCAGCTGCGCTTCACGTGGGCGAGCCGCTGGCAGGTCTCGGGCGGCAGGATCGCGTCGACGTCGCAGGGCCGCTCGGCGTAGTTGTAGTAGCCGCCCTCCGCAGCCCACGGCTTCATCGCGTCGGCGAGCTTGTCGAGCTGACCTTCGATCGGATCCTTCAACGCCGGATCCATCAGCATCCCGATTCCGAGCATCACGAACTCGCCGTCGAGCTTGTCGAGCGCCCCTCCGCCCTCGGCAGGTCGCGCGAGCGCTCCGCCCAGGTGGCGAAGCTCGGCCAGCAGCAACGGTGAGTCCGACTCGGGACCAGCCGCCTCGACGAAGGCGTCGATGGCCTCGTCGGGAAGCTCGTTGATAACACGGTGATGACCGAGGCCCGGGACCGGAGGCTCGGGATCCATGGCGATGCGCGTCAGGCCGGTGACCGGCATCTGCGCGAAGCTGTCCATCACCGGCTCCCCGATCTCGCGCAGCGCCGCGAGCCTCTCCTTGCCCTCCTCCTCGCTGCCGATCGACACCGCGCTGATCGCCAGCCACTTCTTGCCGCGGATGGGCTCCGGGATGTCGGGTATCGGCGGCAGGTTGAGCATGCGGACCATGCTGCCCACCTCTTCCGGCGCCTCCGCGGCCCAGTCGCGATAGGCCCGGACGCCGTCGGCCGTCAACTCGGGCGCGAACAGCAACCCGCCTGCATAAGCCTCGGCGATCGGCAGGAGCTCGACGTGGAGGGCGGTGACGATCGCGAATCCGCCGCCTCCTCCGCGCAGCGCCCAGAAAAGATCGGGATCGCTGGCCGCGTCCACGGTGCGGGGCTCGCCGTCCGCGGTGACCAACTCGATCGCGCTCACGCGGTTGCAGGCCCAGCCGTACTTGCGTCCGAGCCAGCTGAGGCCACCGCCGAGCGTGTAGCCGGCAACGCCGACGTTCGGTGAGGTGCCCGGCATCGAGCACATGCCCTGCTTGATCGCGGCGTCGGCAACGTCCTCGGCCATCGCGCCCGCCTCGACACGAGCCTTCTCGCCTTCGATCACCACGCCGCGCATCCGGCCCGTCTTGATCAGGATCACGCCCTCGAGCGAGCCCATTGATACGGCGCCATGGCCGGTGCTCTGGCCGGTGACCTTCAGGCCATTCTCCCGCGCGAAGCCGATCACCTTGGAGACGTCGTCCGCGCTCTCCACCAGGGCGACGGCCTCTGGAGTCTGGTCGGCCGCCAGGTTCCAGGCCTGGCGTGCCTCGTCCCAGTCCGAATCGCTCGAGGTCGCGATCCGGCCACGAATGGAGAGCTCGGAAAAGTCCGCCACGGCGGCGCACTCTAGCCACCTCCGGCGCCCTGTCGCATCCGTATTTTGCCGAGGCTAAGAAGGGTGCCGGGGCGACCCGGAGCTAGACCGGCTCGAGCGTCGCGTCCGGCGGGATCTCGGCCACCCGGTCGAACGCGATGCGTGCCAGGAGGCCGCCGACGATCGCGGCGATGCCCGCCATCACCAGCGCTGCACGCGGGTCGACCGCCTGGGAGAGCCAGCCGGAGAGCGGGCCGCCGATCGGCGTCGAGCCGAGGAAGACGATGGAGTAGAGGGCCATTACCCGGCCCCGCATGCTCGGCTCGGAGGCGAGCTGGAGCGAGGAGTTGACGCTAGCCGCGAGCGTCACGGTGGCGGCTCCGAGCGGCGCCAGCGCCGCGACCTCGAGTGCCAGGGTCGGCGCGCCGGCGGCCAGCAGCGAGAGGATCCCGAAGACGATCGCGGCCCCGACCAGGAGCATCGGCGTGACCGAGTCCCGGGCGCCGTTGATCAGGGCGCCGACGATCGCCCCTACCCCCATGGCGGCGACGAGGGCGGCGTAGGTGGAGGGCCCGCCGTGAAAGGTGAAGTCCGCGAGCAGCGGCAGGACCGCCTGGAAGTTGTAACCAAGGGTCCCCACGATCGCCATCAGCCCCAGCGGGATCCAGAGCTCGGGGCTGCTGCGCACGTAGCGCAGCCCGGCGCGCACGGCGCCCGGCTCGGGGGTCGCGATCTTGGCGGGGCGCAGCCGCTCGGTGTCCATCCCTGCGAGCACCCAGATCATGAAGGCGAAGCTCGCGGCATTGAGCGCGAAGCAGGGCTCGACGCCGACGGTCGCGATCAGGACGCCGGCGAAGGCCGGGCCGATCACGCGGGCGCCGTGGACGAGCACGCTGTTCAGGCTGACGGCGTTCACCAGGCGCTCCGAGCCCACCATCTCCATCACGAACGCCTGCCGGGTCGGGTAGTCGACCGAGTTGACGCAGCCCCGCAGGAAGACGAGGGCGAAGACCATCCAGGGAACGAGCACGCCCTGGAGGGCGAGGGTCAGCATGGCGAGGGGGGCGGCCATGTGGAGCGTCTGCGTGAGCAGCAGCACTCGCCGCTTCGGCACCCGGTCGGCGATCAGGCCGCCCCAGGCGCCGAAGATGAGCATGGGCAGGAACTGGAGCGCAGTGGTCAGCCCCACCGCGACGCCGCTGCCGGTGAGCGACAGGACCACCCACATCTCGGCGATCATCTGCATCCAGTTGCCGGACAGCGAGACCAGCTGGCCGGTGAAGTAGCGGCGGAAGTTGGGTACCTGCAGGCTTGCGAAGGAGCGTCCGAGCGCCTCGGTCACTCGAGCATCCCCTCCAGCAGCTGGGCGGCGCGCTCGAGGGTCCGGCGGTCCGCCGCCGGGAGGTTGTCGAGCCGCGTCGCCAGGTAGGCGGTCTTGCGCGCGCGGAGGCGCTTCAGGTGGCTGCGGCCTGCGGCGGTGATGCTGAGGATCGAGCCGCGACCGTCCTCGGGGTCCTTCACCCGCTCCACCAACCCCGCCTCCTCCAGGTGCCGGACGATCCGCGTGGCGGTCGGGCGCTTGATGCGCTCGACCTTCGCGACCTCACTCGGCGAGAGCGGGCCGTGCCGCTCGATGGTCGCCAGCGCGGCCACCTGCGACGGGCCGAGGTCGGTCCCGGCCTCCTGGCGAAGGCGACGCGCGAGCCGGGTGATCGTCCAGCGCAGACGGGGGGCAAGCTCCTCGCGGATCTCGCTTGGTGTATTCGGGGCACTCGAAGTAGTTCGCATCGCTAATTAGCTTAGCAAACTGCATCGGCCTCCCGGCCCCTCCACCCGGCATGGCGGCCCGGCCTTTCCCCTGGTTAGGGCGCCCTAATCGATTCTGCTAGGTTGGCCTGCTCGTGGAAAGCGCGACGGCGACAAAGACCCATGAGCGGGAGAGGCGCGACTACACCCGGCTCGCCTGGTGGCTGTCCGGCCTCGCGGTCGTGACCGGCCTGGTCTACCTGATGGCCACAGCGAACACCGGCCCGGCCGATCCGACGGAGGCGAGCCGACCGATGAGCCACGGGACCGTGGTCTTCAACTCCGGGATGATCGTGTTCCGCGAGGGCTTGGAGGCGATCCTGATCTTCGCGGCCGTCACCGCCAGCTTCGTGGGGGCCAACACGGAGAAGCGCCGCCCGGTCGTGCTCGGCGCCGCGCTCTCATTCGGCGCGACCATCGTCACCTGGTTCGTCGTCCAGGCTGTGCTCGATGCGGCCTCGCCGCTCGGGCCCAAGCTCGAGGCGATCACCGGCTTCATCGCGATCATCGTCCTGCTAGTGGTCCTCAACTGGTTCGTCCACCGCGTCTACTGGACGGACTGGATCGGCCGCCATCATCGCCGCCGTCAGAAGCTCCTCACCCAGACCGGCATCGCCGCCACGATCGGACTGGTGGCGCTCGGATTCACAACCGTCTACCGGGAGGGATTCGAGGTCGTCCTCTTCCTCCAGAACCTGCAGCTGCAGAACGGCACCTCAACCGTGCTCGAAGGAGTCGCGATCGGCCTCGCCTGCACCGCCGTGGTCGGCGTCCTCACCTTCTGGCTCCACCACAAGCTCCCCTATCGCAAGATGCTGATCCTGACCGGCGCCCTGGTCGCGGTCGTCCTGATGGTGATGATCGGCGGCACCGCGCTCTCCTTCATGGATCTGGGCTGGATCCCGAGCCACCCGACGCCGTTCAGCGTCCCGGAGTGGATGGGCACCTGGTTCGAGATCTACCCCTACTGGGAGACGATCGGCGCCCAGATCCTTGCGGGCTTCCTGGTCGTCGGCTCCTACGTGCTCGCGGAGCACGTCAAGGTCCGGCGCCGAGTGCGTCGCGGCGAGCAGCCGGCCGTGAGGGCGGACGCACCTCCGTCGATTCCGCAAGCGCAGACCGAGAGCGCCTGAGACAATCGCGCCCGTGCGGCGCGTCGCAGTCATCGCCCTCGCCTTCGCCGTCGCGGTCTGCGGACTCGCGATGGCGAAGAAGAAGCACCATGGCGGGAAGCTGCCACGCGGTCCGTACCCCGGTCTCGGCGCCTGCTCCGTGTTCCCCAAGGGCCCGGCGGCCGCCAACGCACCCGCGGCGGCCGACGAATCCGCCTGGAACCAGGACGTCTCGCAGGCGCCGCTCGATCCCAACTCCGTGGGCTACATCGCCTACATCGACGCCCACGGCGGCGACTTCGTCCACCCCGACTTCGGCTCGCCACGGGAGTACGGCTTCCCCTACGCCGTGGTAGGCAAGAAGCAGAAGCGGACCAAGGTGCACTTCACCGCCTACGGCGACGAGTCGACGCACGGCGCCTACCGCGTGCCGCTCAAGGCGCTGGTCGAGGGCGGGCAGAGCTCGGACGGCGACCGTCACGTGCTGGCGGTCGATCGGAAGCGCTGCAAGCTCTACGAGCTCTACCGAGCCTTCGCGCAGAAAACCAGCACCAAACGGGTTGCGCCTCGCTCCGCTCGGCGCACCCTCGCATCTCACTGGAACGCCGACTCCGGCGTGATCTGGAACCTGCGCTCGGCAGCCCTTCGCCCCGAGGGCTTAACCTCCGCCGACGCAGCGGGGCTGCCGATCTTCCCCGGTCTCGCCCGCTACGACGAGGCCGCCTCCGGCCGCATCGACCACGCCCTGCGCGTCACGGTCAGCACGACCCGCGACGCGTGGGTCCACCCCGCCTCCCACTGCGCCGGCTCGGGCAGCGACCCGAGCGCCCCGCCGATGGGGCTCCGCCTGCGGCTCTCCGCCGGCTACGACATCTCTGGAATCACCGGGCCCGCCCGCGCGATCGCCGCCGCGCTCAAGCAGTACGGCCTGATCGTCGCCGACAACGGCTCCAACTGGTTCATCTCGGGCACATCCGACCGCCGCTGGCCGGACGAGAACCTCGATCAGCTCAAGACGATCCCCGGGTCGGCGTTTGAGGTCGTGCGCAGCGCGGCATCCATCCATCAGTGCTGATGAGGAGAGTGCTCGGGACGGCGATGCTTGCGGCCGTGCTGGCGGCACTGCTCGTTCCAGCCGGCGCCGCGGCGAGCGATCACCTGATCGTCGTCAAGCACCGCAAGATCCAATCCTTCGGCGGCTTCGCCCCCCAGGGGCCGACACCGAACACGACCAGTGCAGCGGCCGTCTTCGGGACCGGCGTCGTTCTCGTCGACTCCGACGACCTCTGCTACGTCTCCTACGCGTCGGAGGGTGTGACGATCACCTTCGTCGACCTGGGCAGCCCATCCGTCTCGGCCTGCGACCCATCGGCGGGCAAGGCGCAGGTGATGGTCGCGAGCGCACCCGGGTGGCGAACGAACCGCGGCCTGGCCGTCGGGGATCGCCTCAAGCGCGTGAAGAAGCTCTACCGGGAGAGGAAGCTGAAGCGGGGAGTCTGGGAGCTCGTCGGCAAGCGCTCCTTCGTCGGGACGAGCGGCCACCAGGTGGTTCTGGCGGCGTTCGTCAGCGGTGGCCGCGTCACCGGATTCAAGGCCTTCCCGCTCTCCGCCGGCGAGTGATCGACTAGCTCGACGAGCCGAAGACGAGGCGGCCGATCCCCCGGGCCGCACGACGCACGGGGAACGACTCCGCCGGGGCGCTCACCATCCGCACCCCGATGAACGCCAGCACCAGGCCGACAACGGCGCCGAGCTGGAGCGGCTGGCCGAGGAAGGCTGCGCCCCCGATCGCGGTGGTGGCCGGAACCAGGTAGAGGAAGCTGGTCGCCTCGCCGCTCTTCTCGTTTCGCAGGAGCCAGAAGAAGAGCATCACCGCGCCGATCGAGAGACCGAAGGTGAGCCAAGCCAGTGGCGGCAGCGCGGCGGCCGTCAAGTCGAAGTTCGCGGTCAGCGCGGTCAGCGGCGCGATCACGGCGGCCGCCACGATGAGCTGAATCGTGTTGGCCGCCCGTGGATCGACCTCTGCCCCGCCCACCCGCTGGACCAGGGTGCCTCCCACCAGGCCGGCCAGGCCGACCAGGGCGAAGAGGAAGCCGATCGCCGATCCGGTGCCGTTGAGCTCCTCGATGACCGCGAAGACGACGCCGGCGACGCCGATCGCCGAACCGACCCACTGCACCGGCTCGAGATGCTCGTCGAGAAGGACCGTGGCGAGCACCGCCACCAGCAGCGGGCTCGAGCCGGCCAGCAGGGCCACCAGGCCGGCGGGGACGCCGTGCTCGAGCGCCAGGAAGATTCCGACGAACTGCGCGGCCTGGAGCAGCAGGCCGACGACGACCATCTCCAACAGTGTCCGGAGGTCGCGGGGCCACTCCACACGAAACGCGAGGGCGATCGCTGCCATCACGAGTGACGCGACGCTCATCCGCCAGAAGAGGAGCGAGAGCCCGGACGCGTGTCGCACCGCCAGCGTGCCGACGATGAAGCCGCTCGACCAGACGGGCACCATCACCGCCTTGCCGAGCCGAAGCCTCTTGCCGAGTGGCAGTCCCTGCGCCAAGACACCCATCACAACTCCTTTCTCACGCCTGCTGCTTACTAAACGTGAGCGAGCGCCCGCGTGTGAGGCGGAGCTGCGCGCCGACCGGCGCTAGCCGCCCCGCGCGGCGCTGACCAGGGCGGGCGGCGGGGTGATCGTCTTGGCGAGCACGAAGGTCCGATCCGCCCGCTGCACGCTGATCGGCGCGGGCTCGGGATCGCCGCTCGGGGTGATCGTGAAGCTCCCGGTGATCCCGTCTTCGACCTTGGTCGTGAAGAGCTCGGCGATCGTGCCGGCCCGGGTATTGCCCAGGCGGATCGCGTTGAGGAGGACCTCGGCCGCCTGGCCGGAGTAGGGGGCGAACACCTCGATCGGGTTCTCGGGGATCTGTGCCCGCAGCTCCTTCACGAATACGTCGCCGCTGCCGGTCAGTGCGCTGGGCACCTTGCCCGGCAGGCTCACGTACATCCCCTTCGAGTCCGGCCCGGTGTTGACGATCGTTGCCTGCTGGGCGAAGCCGTCGAAGGCGAGCAACTTGACCGCGCCGTCGTTGGCCCCGAGCGTGGCGACCTTGTCGCGGATCAGCTGGACGCCGTTCTGCTCGAGGAGGCCGGCGAGGACGAGCCCGTCGGCCCCGGCGGCGCGCACCTTCCGCATCTGGACGGCGTAGTCGCTCGCCGCCGGGTCCCACTGCGCGTACCCACGGGGGAGCATGCCGAGCGCCTCGGCGGCCGCCACGAACGTCAGCGCCTGTCCCCGGCTGGTCGGATCGTCGGCCGCGTAGAGGACGAACGGCCGCTTGACGCCGAGCTCGTTCGCGTAGCTGGCGAGTCCCGCGCCCTGGACCGCATCGTTCGGCACCACCCTGACGTAGTTGCGCTTGCCGGTCGGGTAGTAGACGCTGGGCTCGTCCGGCTTGCAGAGCGTCGGGCTCGGCTCGGTCAGGCATACGAACGTGTTGCCCGGCGACACCATCGGCACGCCGCCGCCGGGGGCGCGGTTCAGGATCGGCATCTCGATCGCCGCGCAGCCGGAGTTGTAGGTCCCGATCACGCCGATGACGTCCGGATTGGCCGCGTAGGCCTGGGCGTTCGAGCGGCAGAGATCCTCGTCCCACTCGCCGGTCGAGCCGAGCGAGTCGTCGCAGGCCTGGAAGGCGACCTGGATCTTCTGCCCCGCCTGCCAGCCCTTGCGGGCGATCTCCTGGACGATCGCGTCGTTCATCTGCCTCGAGCGCTCGGCCGAGGCGCCCTTCAGCGGCAGGTCCGAGACGATCAGCTTCTGGGCGTCCCCGCTGCCGGCGTACTGAACGTCGCCGCAGTCGGCGTTGACGGCCTGGATCGCGTCGATCTGGCTGCCGCCGCCGCAGGCGGAGATCGCCAGCGCGGCGATCAGGGCAGCAGCGGCCGCCGAGGCGAGTCCGAGGCGCGGGCGCACGCGCCGCACCTTATGGGCTCAGGCGGCGGCTTTTACCGCCTGGCGCTCGGGCTCGATCCGCACCACGTCCCAGGCGAGGCCGAGCTTCTCGAGCATCCAGATCACCGCGGCGGAGGGATCGAGCTGCGTGCGCTTCATCCCGTGCACCGCGGAACTGGGGAAGGCGTGGTGGGAGTTGTGCCAGGCCTCGCCCAGCGTCGGCAGGGCGAGCCAGGCGAGGTTGCGCGACTCGTCGGTGGTCTCGAAGTCCCGCTTGCCGAACATGTGGCAGAGCGAGTTGATCGAGTAGGTGACGTGGTGCAGGACCAGGATCCTCACCGCGCCTCCCCAGAGCAGCCCCGTGAGGCCCGCGAGCACGGTCCCGCCAATCGCGACTCCGAGCCCGAATGGGATCGCGAGGCCGACGGCCGCCCAGACCAGGAAGGTCTTGTCGATGAAGCGGACCACCGGGTCCTTGAGCAGGTCCGGGGCGAAGCGCTTCTTGTTGCCGCGCTGGGTGTGGATGAAGAGCCAGCCGAGGTGGGCGTGGAAGAAGCCCTTGAACTGCGCCCAGACGCCCTCGCCGTGGCCGACGTGCGGGCTGTGGGGGTCGCCCTCCTTGTCCGAGAAGGCGTGGTGCTTGCGGTGGTCGGCGACCCAGGAGATCACCGGGCCCTCGATTGCCGCCGAGCCAAGAGCTCCGATGACGGCCCGCGTCACTGGTCCGGTCTTGAAGCTGCGGTGGGTGAAGAGGCGGTGGAAACCGACCGTGATCCCGAGCCCACAGGGGATATAGACCGCCGCGAAGACGACGAAGTCGCTCCAGTGCAGCCAGCTGCCGGCGAGCTGCCAGATGACGAAACCGAGCATCAGGAACGGAATGACCGTGAGCAGGCCGGTGATGATCCGGTCGCGGGTCTCGTGCTCGGCCGGTTGCACCGCGTCCGCGAGGGATTGGCGCGCCGCTGACGGCGCCGGGGGCGCCGCTGTGGTCGACGAGCCGGTGGGGGTCGCTGTCAGTCCGGCAACGTCCGACATCTGGATCTCCTTTGTTGGTCCTGACCGAGCGAGTCCGGCTGCGCCGTCCCCGTCTCGAGTCCCGGGGCCACGGACCCTACCGGGATTCCCTAAGCCTGTGGTGGGGAGTTCGGGTTCCCTAACCGGAACTGAATCAGCGTGCCCGCTAGGGTCGACACATGTCCACCGAGCCGCTCGTCAAGGAGATCGAGCGCGCCTTCCCGGACCGGCCGTTCACGATCGAGCTCTGGGACGGCTCGCGGGTCCCCTCGACCGACTCGAACGGCGGAGGGCCGACCTTCACCGCCCAGTCCCCTGACGCCCTCGCCTACGCCGTCGCGGCTCCCGGCCAGCTGGGGCTCGGCCGCGCCTACGTCGCCGGCGAGATCGAGGTCGACGACATGGACGCCGTCATCGGTCTGCTCAACGACTGGGAGCCGCCGGAGGTGGGCGCCGCCACCAAGGCGCGGCTGATCACGGCGGCCCTGCGCGCCGCCGGCGTACGGCGACCGCCGCCGGCACCAAAGGCGGAGATCCACCTGCGCGGCCGCAAGCACAGCTCTGAGCGCGACCGCGAGGCCGTCCGCCATCACTACGACGTCGGCAACGAGTTCTTCTCCCTCTTCCTCGACGAATCGATGACCTACTCCTGCGCCTTCTTCTCCCGGGTCCCGAAGCGAAAGGGACTGCTCGCTCGCGACCAACCGCCCACCCTCGAGGAAGCTCAGGAGGCGAAGCTCGACCTGGTCTGCACCAAGCTCGGGCTGCGGGAGGGCGAGCGGGTGCTCGACGTGGGCTGCGGCTGGGGCAGCTTCGTGAGGCATGCCGCCTCGCGCTACGGGGTCGAGGCGGTCGGCATCACCTTGTCGGAGCCGCAGGCCCAGCTGGCGCGTAAGCGCGTGGCCGGCGCGGGGCTCGACGATCGGATCGAGATCCGGGTCCAGGACTACCGCGAGCTCGCCGGGGAGAGCTTCGACGCGGTCGCCTCGATCGGGATGGTCGAGCACGTCGGCGAGGCTCAGATCGACCGCTACGCCGAGCAGCTCGCCTCGATGCTGCGGCCGGGCGGGCGCCTGCTCAACCACGGCATCTCGCGGCTCCGCCACGGCAGCGTCGAGGGCGGCCCCTTCTCCGAGCGCTACGTCTTCCCCGACGGCGAGACGCTGCACGTCTCCCGAGTGATCCTCGCGCTGGAGAGGGCCGGGTTCATCGCCCGGCACGTCGAGGAGTTCGGCGCCGACTACGCCGAGACGCTGCGGCACTGGATCGCCAACCTCGACGCGCACCGTGAGCGGGCCGAGGAGCTCGCCGGACCCGAGCGGCTGCGGGTCTGGCGGCTCTATCTGCGGGCGGCCCGGAACGGCTTCGAGATCGACTTCACCTCGGTCTACCAGGTGCTCTGCCGGCTGGGCTCGAGCTAGCACATCGCGCGGGGCGGGACCGCTCCCCGACTCCCCAGTTCCGTCCGCGAGGCTGCTACCGTCCCGACCCGTTAGGCCGGTATACCGGCAAAGGTGTGCGTAGCGCTCGCGTTGTCAGCAGCATCTTGCTTCCTCGCGTTCGCAGCACAAGAAGTAGGAGGCGAGATGCCTACCGGAACCGTCAAGTGGTTCAGCAACGACAAGGGCTACGGGTTCATCACACCCGACGATGGCTCTAACGACGTATTCGTCCATTTCAGCTCGATCGAGGGCGACGGCTACCGCTCGCTCGAGGAGGGCGCGAAGGTCGAGTACGAGACCGAGCAGGGCCCGAAGGGCCCGGCCGCGACCGGGGTGAAGCAGGTCGCTTAGGGAGCCTCAAAGCTTCTGAACCGCACAAGAAAGGGCCCGCTTCGGCGGGCCCTTTCTTTTTGCCCGCGCCGGGGGCGAGCGTGGTAGACCTGCCCCAAGGTGGCCACCTTCTGCCTGATCCACGGCGCGTGGCACGAGCCCTCCTGCTGGGATGAGCTCACGCCGCGGCTGCAGGAGCGCGGTCACGCCGTCGTGGTGCCCGACCTGCCCCTGCAGGATCCCGAGGCCGGATTCGACGAGCGCATCCGGCCCGCCCTGGACGCGCTGGAAGGCGTCGACGGCCCCCTGGTGATCGTCGGCCACTCCCAAGGGACGGCCTATTCGTCACTTGTGGCGGCAGCCCGGCCGCACGCGCTGCTCGTACACCTCTGCCCGAGACTCGGGGGATTCGAGCCGCCGCCCGGCGCTCCGGAGATTTTCCGCCGCGACGTCCCGTTTCCAGAGACTGGTTCTGACGGCACCAGCGCCTGGGACGAGGCGGTCGCGCTCGAGGCGCTCTACGGGCGCGTGCCGCCCCCGAGGGCCAGCATGCTGGCGGGGCGACTCCGGCCGATGGCGATGCCGAAGGGCGACTTTCCGCTCCAGGCCCACCCCGACAACCCGACCGTACTCATCTACGCCGCCGAGGACGAGCTCTTCGAGCCGGACTGGGAACGGTTCATGGCGCGCGAGATGCTCGGCGTCGAGCCGATCGAGGTCCCCGGCGGCCACTTCCCGATGGCCGAGGACCCGGACACCCTCGGTGAGCTCCTCGATCGAATCGCCCGCCCCTAACGGTGCGTCACGCCCTCCTTCACGAAGTTCGCGAGCCGCGGCCCGCTGACGACGACTCCGTCGAGCGCCTCGTCGATCGCGTCGAGGGTGTCTTGGGAGAGCTTCACTCCCGAGGCCTCGGCATTCGATTGCACCTGTTCCGGGCGGGTGGCGCCCGTGATCACCGAGGCGAGGTTGTCCTGGCGAAGACACCAGGCGAGCGCCATCGTCGGCATGCTGATGCCCGCTCCCTCGGCGATCGGGATCAGCCTCTGGACCGCCTCGAGGACCTCGTCCGAGTTGTAACGGTCCATCGCCCAGTTCATCGCGTCCGACGCGGCGCGGGAGTCGGGCGGCGGCGGCTCGCCGGGCCTGTACTTGCCGGTGAGCACTCCCTGGGCGAGCGGGGACCAGACGATCTGGGAGATGCCGCGCTCCTCGCAGAAGCCGATCAGCTCGGCCTCGGGAGCGCGCCAGATCATGTTGTACTGGGGCTGAGAGGAGACGAACTTGTTGGTGTCCGGGACCTCGAGCGAGGCCTCGACCTGCTCGACGGTCCACTCGGAGAAGCCGATCTCGCGGGCCTTGCCCGCCTCGCAGACCTCGGTGAGCGCCTCCATCGTCTCCTCGATCGGGACGTCCGGGTCGGGACGGTGGCACTGGTAGAGGTCGACGTAGTCGGTCCCGAGGCGCTGCAATGAGAGATCTATCTGCTTGTGGATCTGCTCACGAGAGAGGCCGCGGTCCTCGTCGTCGTCGGACATCTGGAAGAAGACCTTGGTCGCGAGGACGAACGAGTCGCGGTCGTAGTCCTTGAGGATCTCGCCCCAAGCCGACTCGGCGGCGCCCTGGCCGTAGACGTTGGCGGTGTCGAAGAAGTTGATGCCGGCCTCGAAGGCGGCTTTCGTGCAGGCCTCGGTGTGCTCGCGCTCCACGCCGCCCGCGTACGTGAGCCACGAGCCGAGGGAGATCTCAGAGACCTCGATGTCCGAGTCGCCGAGCCTGCGGAATTCCACGCGGCCACCCTACCCAAGCGCGATGCCCGGCAATCGCGGCGGCTCGGGAGTGTGCTGTCGCGGCTAAAAATTGGCGTAGCGGGCAGAAGGAGGTGGCGTGTACCTCATGGGACCCATGGACGGGTCTCGAGGGGAGCAAGGATGCGACACCGCAAGTCCTTGCAATTTGGGGAACGCAGCAGGGAGGTGGCCCAGCGGCTAGGTACGTTGGGCCGCTTCCTGCTGGGTCAATGCAGTCCAGCGGCCTTGCGGGCCGCGTCCCAGCCCCGGTAGACCTCGAGCCGCGCGGCACGCCCGTCCCGGAGGGTGACGAGGTGACCGAGCTGATCGCCGCCCAGCGCCACTCCGCTGCCACGTCCGCGCCCACTCGCGTCGACCAGCACCAGGTAGCGATCGTCGCCCACCACGTGCACCTGGTCCGGGCGGAAGTTCACCCGATCCCAGGACTCGAGCAGCTCGCGCGTGTTCGCCGCAAGGCCCTCGTAGCCGCGGAACTCCCCCGCAGTCCCAGGCATTTCGGGGCTCTGGATCAGCACCAGGTCGGGATCCCAGCGCTCCTCGACCGCCCGCCAGCGTTCATGGGCAGTCATCTCGGCGCCGCGATTGACCGGCTCATAGAACCACTCCCAGAACTCGAGCGAGCGAGGATCCATCGGCGGAGTATCCCCGCTGTCCAGGCGGGCTGGAAGTGCTCAGGAAATCCCTGCGCCCTGCCGATATCCCGGCCATGCGGCACCACTGCGCCCAATGCCTCGCGGAGGTCTTCTCGAACGGCCGCCAGACGCCGACGGGCGAGCTGCTCTGCTCCCCCTGTTACTCGGCCCTCTGGGGCCCTCAGGCGAGCGAGGAGCTCCGCTCCCTGGTCCGCCTCCACACTGGCCGGCGCGCCACCAACGGCCAGGTCGTCGCCCAGCGCGCCTGACCGACGGGGGGAGAACTTCCGCCGCCGCTCCCTCAGGAGCGGGAATGAGTCTCTCCCGTGTCAAGAGCGGATCCTCGGCGGGCGCCAGGTCGCAGAACCGGAGCCTGGCGCCCGCGGACAAGCTGAAGCGTGAGGTCCAGGCTGCGCTCACCGAGGAGCTTCGCAGTGAGACTCATCGGGTCGGCCATGGCCGCTACGACGGATTCGCCTACGTCGCCGCCGAGGCCTACTTCCAGCTGGCCGGCGGCTACGACGCCGGCCTCCATCCCGTGCATCTCAAGCGTCGGGGCAAGAGCCACTGGTGGTTGGTCGACGAAGGCGGTCGCGTCATCGACCTGACGCTCGCTCCCCGCGAGACCTCGAGCTTTCCCTACCAGCGTGGGATGCGGCGACCCTTCCGCTATACGCCCGCTGGGATCTCGCGTCGAGCCCGGACGGTCGTGGAGCGAGTCACGGCCGCGCGCGCCTGATCCGTGGTTGAGCGGCCTCATCGGCCGGCGCCGGTTACGCCAGGTTCGCCCGGCGCGGGTAGACGACCTCGGGATCGGTGATCACGTTGACCAGGGCGGGCTTGCCCGAGGCGAAGGCGCGGTCGAGGGCCGGCCGGAGCTCGTCGGGGGAGCGGACGAGCTCGCCATGGCAGCCGAGGGCCGAGACCAGCTCGTCGTAGCGAGTTTCGGGCCGCAGCTCAGCCGCGAGCGAGTAGCCATAGAGGAACTTCATCGGGTGGTGCTCGAGCGCCCAGATCCCGTTGTTGCCCATGACCGCGACGATCGGCAGGTTGTGGCGGGCCATCGTGTCGAACTCCATCCCCGAGAAGCCGAAGGCGCCGTCCCCGAGCAGGAGACAGACCTGGCGCTCGGGGTGGGCGAGCTTGGCGCCGATCGCCTGGCCCGGCCCGGCGCCGAGGCAGCCATAGGGCCCGGGATCCATCCAGGTGCCCGGCTCCCAGGTCTCCCAGACCCGGCCCGCGAAGGAGACGAAGTCACCGCCGTCGCCGACGACGATCGCGTCGCGGTCGAGGAAGTCGCCGAGCTCCTTGTAGACCCGCATCGGGTGGAGCGGAGAACGGTCGTCGTCGAGCATCTCCTGCTCCTCGGCGCGCTTCTCATCCTCGATCACCCGCAGCCGGTTGACCCAGCTCGAAGTCCGCTGCGGGTCGGCGTCGACCGACTCACGGATCGCAGTGAGCGCGGCGCCGATGTCGCCAGCGAGGGCGAGGTCGGGTTGCCTCGTCTTCTCTAGCCGGGTCGGTGTGAAGTCGAGCTGAATCAGCTTCGACTCCTCGCCGATGGAGGCGCCGAAGCCGAGCCGGAAGTCGAGCGGCACGCCGATCACGAGGGCTACGTCGCAGCCCTGCAGGGCGGAGCCACGGGCGCGGGAGAAGTAGAGCTCGTGGTCGGGGGGCAGGCAGCCGCGCCCGAGGCCGTTGAGGAAGACCGGGATGCCGAGCTCCTCGGCCAGCTCCCGCAACTCGTTCTCGGCCTGGCCCCAGTAGAGATTGGTGCCGGCCATGATCGCCGGGCGCCCGGCCTCGGCGAGCAACTTGGCGGCCTCCTCCACCCCGTCCGGGACTCGTTCCGGCACCGAGAGCGGGTCGGGCACCTCGGTCTCGGCCTCCGAGAAGACGACGTCGAGCGGGTAGTCGACGAAGGTCGGGCCGAGCGGCGGCTCGGCCGCGGTGTCGATCGCCTCGGCGGTGGTGCGGACGATCTTCGCCGGATCCTTGACGGTGAGCGCGGACTTGACCAGCGGCTTGACGAAGGGCAGGTGGTCGATCTCCTGGAGCGAGCCGCTCCCCCACCTCATCTCGGGCGCTCGCCCGCCGAGCGCCACCAGCGGCACGCCGTCGGCCTGCGCGGAGGCGATCGCGCTCATCCCGTTGGTCACGCCGCAGCCCGCGGTGAGCGCGCAGATTCCCGGCTCGCGTGTCGCCTTTGCCCAGCCGATCGCGGCGAACGCTGCGGACTGCTCGTGGCGGAAGTCGATGACGTCGATGCCCTCCCTCTTACAGCCGTCATAGATCGAGAAGAGGTGGCCGCCGGAGAGGGTGAAGAGCTTGGAGGCGCCGCGGCTCTTCATCGCCTGGGCGACCAGACGGCCGCCGTGGACAGCGCCGGACTCGGCGGCGTCAGGGGTCCCTTGGGCTTGCTCGGTCGCCATCGAGCCGAGCCTACTCCTAGATCTCGTCCAGGGCGCGGCGTGCGGCGTGGGCGTCGAGTTCGGCGTCGTGGACGGACTTCTCGGCATCCTCAACGGCGTCGCGGGCGCGCTCGAGCTTGGCCTGCTCGCGCTCGAGGCGCTTCTCGGCGGATGCCAGTTTGCGCTCGGCTTCCTTGCGGCGCTTGGCCTGTTGCTCGCGAGCGCGGCGATCGGCCGCCTCTCGCTCACCCTTCTTGCGACCGCGTGCCGGAGGCCTCGCGGTCGCCGCGCCGACCAGTCCGATGCCCGCCGCGCGCTGCTCGCGCTGCAGCCGTCCCCTCTCGATCGCCTCGGCGACCTCGGGATCGCCCGAGGCAGCCCGGAGGGTCTCCTCGACCCGGGTCATGTGCTGCGCCCCCGCCC
>JBKPND010000028.1:0-9442 GCA_046732465.1 Actinomycetota bacterium | reverse complement strand
CTGTCAGGCTGGATCGGCTCGGCCGTCGGGCTCGAGTCCATCATCGACTGGCTGTGGTGGACGGCGCAGTGGCCGATCCTCATTCTCGGCCTGCTGGTCGCGTTCGCGACCATCCTCTATCTGGGGCCGAACGTGGATCATCCGCGCTGGAGCTTCCTGACCGTCGGCACCGTGATCAGCGTCGTCGTCTGGCTGCTGGCCTCGGGTGCGTTCGCCCTCTATGTGAGCCAGTTCGGCTCCTACAACAAGGCCTGGGGCTCGCTGGCCGCGGTGATCATCATGCTCACCTGGCTCTGGCTCTCCGGCCTCGCGCTCCTGTTTGGCGCCGAGGTCAATGCCGAGGCCGAGCGAAGCCGGGAGCTTCGGCGAGGTGAGCCCGCTCAGGTGGAGCTGCAGGCCCCTCCGTCCGACTAGCCCGGTCGACTTCTTTCACACGCAGGAACGCGTGAAGGCCGGTGTGACGTCACCGGTCCTCACGAGGAGCTAGCTGACGTTCTCCTCGCCGGACTCCTCCATCTCTTGCGCGCGCTCCGCAGCCTGTTGCGCGGAACTCTTATCCTCCACAGCCTCCTCCTCCGGCGGCGCGTCACGTTCGTCGCGGGCTTCAGCTTTCATCGAATCCTCCTACTCGCTCTCGTTGTCCATGAGGCACTACGGTTCCGCAACGTCCAATGCGTAACCCGCCAAGCGGTCTTAGACGCATAGCTCGTCCAGTTCTGTGCGGAGCGGCGCCAGGAGGCCGGCGACGTCTTCATGAAGTGCGCCTGGGCCGTCCTCGTCCTCGAGAACGCGCTCGCATGCGGCTGCCAGCTGCTCGAGCCACAGCCTCCGGTCGACTTCCATGTCGGCCTACGTGCCGGCGCTTGCCCGCGAAGCCTCGGCTTCGCTCGCGAGTCCTTCCGCAGTCTCGCCGGCGAGGGCGATCTTCTCCGCCACCGCATAGCCAGGCGACTGCTGAACGACGACCTCCACGTCGCGGTCGACGTGGTCGACGCGGACGACGAACCGGCGCGGCTTTGCGCGCACCGCCCAGTAATCCTCCGGCGCGATTTCGATCATCTCGACGCAGGAGATGTCGTCGCACTCACACGCGATCGCGAACGTTCCCACCGCCTCCGCGAACGCGGCGTTCAACTTCGCCATCTTCTCGTTCACGGCACGGAACAGCGCCTCATTGCGCGCAGCCCGCACTTCGCGTTCTTCATGCGGTGCAAGCTCGATGGGCCATCCCCTTCGTCGCTGAGACCGATCTACCGGGGAGTCCTCTTGGGCACCCGCCTGAGCACAAAGCTGGCGGTTCACAGAGAAGGGCACAAAAGCGGGCGGCCCTGGCGGTACCGATCAGTCTACCCGCGATCGACTCGCCCGAATCCCGTTTGCATCCTCGTTAAAGAGCACTGCCAGAAAATGACCCAACCGGATCAGCCGGCAACCCGGTGGGGGACGCGACCCTGTCCGTGAGGCTGCGACCCGACATCGGCGCGCTCGACAGAGCTCCCCACGCTGCGGTGACGACGACCAACCTGCGGCCGGGTCGGCGTCGTGGGTCGCCGTCGACCGACGCCGAGGCGTCGCGTCGCAGCCTCGCGTCTCCCAGACGGGGGCGCCGCTTCGAAGCGCGCGGCCGACATTGATCCGTTTGCGTCAGGCGGCTGCCGCGCGCGCCAAAGCACGCTGAACGCATGGCGAGCTGGACACAGCCTCCACGGCGAGGACGTGCCGAAGGAACGTTCGCCCGACTGCGCCGCGCGCTCATGCGTCTGCTCTCGCGCGCCGGCTAAGGGTTGTCGCGCGCACGCGCGAATACCAGATCAAGACGACGGGCGTTGGAGACCCGTCAACGCGAGATGGAAAGCTGCCGATATCGGGCGGCGGGACGCCGAACGATGCCGGAAGGTTGAACGGCCACAGGCACTGTGTGATCATCGAAGTACCCGGAAGGTGGCAGGGGGTACTGCGATGACGCGGCCTGTACGTGCTGGATCGACGGGGTCCTGGTTGACGAGGCGGAACGTACTGCTTGGGCTCGCCCTCTTCGCCGCAGGGCTGCTGGCGGCGCTGCAGCCGGTGTCCAGACAAGGCGTTGCGAGCGCCGCGGGCGGCGACGTCACGCTCCTCCTGTGGCCGGCCGGGCAGGGAAGGATCGATCTGGCGCAAGAGGGCCGGGCGCTGCAGAAATGCGACTTCGCGGACATTCTCGTCTCGACCGCCGCCTGCGAGCTGCTGGTCTCACCGGGTGTGCCGGTGACGCTCACTGCGGTGCCGGAGCCGAACGCCACGATCCCCGATCAGGTCAAGGCCGACGTTCCGGACTATCCGGATCCAACGACCTCGTTCGTCCGCTGGAGTCGGGACGACTGTGCGTCGGGCACGCCGAGCACGCAGTGCACGTTCACGCCGGAGACGGGCGGTGACTGGGTCACCGCGGTGTTCACCCGGCTCGAGCTCGAGATCGGCATCAAGGGGCAGGGGACTGTCGCCGCGCAGCTGACGAGCGGCGCCGCTGTCCCACTCCAGTGCGGCGGTCCGCTCGATTTCCAGGGAGCGGACTCCGCATGTCACGCGCTCGTCGCCGCCGACGCCGACGTCGTGCTGACAGCGACGCCGACCGTCGCGGGTACGCCGATCCGTTGGGGCACGGATCCTGGTTGCCGGCCGGACGGTGGCAATCCGGCGAGTGTCAGGTGCACGGTCACGATGTCGAACATCCGCACGTTCGCAACCGTCGCATTCGGCAACCCTCCGACGGCCGCCTGCCCGGTCGAGGAAGAAGGCAGAGTTTGCCCGCCCCAGTTCCCGTTCCAGATCACGCCGCAGCTCACTGTGCGCGTCGTCGGCACGGGCCACGGTCGCGTCACTGGCCCCGGGGTCGACTGCCGCTCGACCTGCACGCTCGGCTTCGCCTACCAGACGGATGTCACGCTCAACGCAGGTCCGGCCGACCCGGGGTCGAAGTTCATCCGCTGGCGTGGCGCCTGCGCAACCAACCCGCGCTGCACGTTCGCCGCCGGCTCGGTCTCAGGGGTGAGCGCGGTCTTCGACCTCGAGCAGGCGACGACCACCCAGACGACGACAACCGGCACGACAACCACAACTCCGACGACGACGACGAGGACAACCACGACGACGCCTACCACGACGACGCCGACCACGACGGGGAAGACGCCGGCGCGGCTCAGCGCACGCCTGACACGCGTCTCGATGCAGCGCGTGCGGGGCCGGCGCGTCGTCGTCGTCGCGCTCACCGTGAACCGATCGGTGCGCGGAAACCTACAGCTGCTCAAGCGCGGGAAGTCCGTCGCAGCGAAGAGCTATCTGCTTGCGAAGGGGCGGAACACGCTCCGGCTCGGCGTGCCGGCCAAGGCAACGCCGGGCAGCTACCTCGTGCGACTGAGAATCACCTCCGGCTCGTCGAGCATCACTCTGAGCTCATCGGTGCGGGTGCGCCGCTAGCGCGACGTGGCCTCGAAGTCGAGCAGGCGGCGCAAGCAGCCAACCGTGCCGCGGGCGACCGTGCCGCAGGCGACCGCGACCCCGGTCGAGGGAGATGCCCCGTCTGAGAGCCGTGCCATGCATCTCGCCAAGCAGGGTGGCGTGGTCGTCGGCCTCGTCTCAGGCGTGATCGGACTCGTCTTTCTCCTCTTCCCGCAGCTCCGGCCCGAGCGCAAGGAACCGCCGGCCGACCAGTCCGCCTCGATCAGCGGGATGGTCGTGAACCCGCACACGACCCGTGGACAGTTCCTCGATTACCTCGGCCGCTCCAAGCGCGGCCTCACCAAAGAGCAGCTTGCGGTCGTCGGCTCGTCGGCGTTCGCACGCGTCCAGATCGCCGGTTACCGCGGCCGGAAGCTCACGCTCGAGCGGCAGCTGATCGACACGCAGACCGGCAACCTTGTCGGGCAGGCGCGCGACTTCCTCGTCACGCCTCCCGCCGAGAAGGTCACGCACCGTTGGGGCGACTGGGCACCGCTCCCGAGCCGTCGCGGCAGCTTCATCTTCGTGATCAAGCTGCTGGACGACAAGCAGCACGCCGAAGTCGCCTGCGGCCAGAGCGAGCCGTTCAGCGGCACCGGCGGGCCGCTCGCTGCGAAGACGATCCACATCTGCGAAGGACAGTAGGGCCTAGGACTCGACTACTGGCCCGTTCGCATCACGAACGGCTCAAGTTCCGCAGCGATCGTTCCGATACCTGCGCGCATGACCGGCTTCCGTCTTAACGTGCCCCGGTTTCCCACCGCGTCCCCGCGGTGGATCGACCGCTGGCTTGCGGCCTGCAGCGATCTGGCCGAACTCGAGCGTTCCAATCCGATGACCGACGCCGTGATCGACGAGATCGACGGCCGGATGATCCGCATCGGCGACCAGTGGCTCGCCGATTTTGCGTCCTGCAACTACCTCGGCTTCGACCTCGAGCGCGAGATCATCGACGCCGTCCCCGAGTACCTCGAGCGCTGGGGCACCCATCCGAGCTGGTCGCGGATGCTCGGCAGCCCGGTGCTCTATTCCCAGATCGAGGAGCGCCTGACGGAGCTCCTTGGGTGCGAGGACACGCTCGTGATCCCGACGATCACGCTCATCCACCTCTCGGTGATCCCGGTGCTGGCCGGGGATGGGACGATCTTCGTCGACAACCGCGCGCACAAGACGATCTACGACGGATGCCAGTTCGCCTCCGCACGTGGGGCGACCGTGAAGCGGTTTCGGTTCGAGGATCCCGACGACCTCGAGCAGCTTCTCCGCCGCGACAACTCGAGCACGCGGCTGATCTGCATGGACGGCGTCAACAGCATGACCGGCAACGCGCCGGACATCCGCGAGTTCGCCAGGCTCGCGCGCCGCTACGACGCTCTGCTCTACGTCGACGACGCGCACGGCTTCGGGGTCATCGGCGAGCGCGCGGCCGACGAGTCCAGCCCGTACGGGATTCGCGGAAACAGCGTGATCCGCTACTGCGACGAGTCGTACGACCGGATCATCCTCGTCGGCGGCTTCTCGAAGTCGTACTCGTCGCTGGCCGCATTCATCGCGTGTCCGACGGAGCTCAAGGAGCTGCTCAAGACCGCGGCGCCGCCCTATCTGTACTCGGGCCCTTCTCCGACGGCGTCGCTCGCAACGGTGCTGGCCGGCTTCGACGTCAACGAGTCCCGCGGCGACGCGCTTCGCGCCGACCTGTGGCGCAAGACCGACCAGGTCCTCGGCACGCTCGACCGCCTCGGCATCCACACGCCGAACCGCTCCGGCTTTCCGATCATCGAGGTGCCGCTCGCCCGGCACGAGGACATCGATGCGGCCGGGCGCTTCCTGTTCGATCACGGCATCTACGTCACGCTGGCTGCGTACCCCCTCGTCCCGAAGAGCGAGGTCGGGTTCCGGATCCAGGTCACCGCGGCGAACTCCCAGGCGGAGATCGAGCAGCTCGCTGACGTGATCGGCAAGCTCGCCAACGCCTTCGACCTGCGACCCTCGGGACAGCACGAGTTCGCGGCGTGACGCTCGTGCGCCGCATCGACTGGCGTTCCCACGTGTGGGCCGTCTACCTCGCCGTCGGCGGGCTCCTGACCGCGGCGTACCTCTGGCTGCCGCCGCTCGAGGGAAGCGGCCCGATCATCAATCTCCTCGGGCTCTCCTCCGCCGTCGCGATCGCCGTCGGGATCGTGCTCCACCGACCCAAGGCGCGGTCGGCCTGGATCCTGTTCGTGGTCGGGCAGTTCCTGTTCTTCGCCGGCGACATCTACACCTACAGCTACCCGAAGCTGTTCGGTGTCGACGTCGAGTTCCCGTCGTTCGGGGACGCCGTCTACCTCACGGTGTACCCGGCCCTCGTCGCAGGGCTCCTCGTCCTCGTCCGGCGCCGGAACCCGCAGCGCGACCGCGCGGCGGTCATCGACTCGTTCATCCTGACGCTGGGGATCGCCCTCATCTCGTGGGTGTTCCTCGTCGCTCCGAACATCCACCTGTCGGGGCTGACGCAGCTCGAGAAGGCGGTCTCCACGGCGTATCCGCTCGGCGACATCCTGCTGCTCGCGGCCGCGATCCGGCTCGCCGTCGACACCGGCAAGCGCGCGCCCGCGTTCTACCTGCTCCTCGCGAGCATCGTGTCGCTGCTCGTCGTCGACTCGGCGTACACGTACGCGCTGCTCACGGACGCATACCACCACCAGCTGATCTACGACGTCGGCTGGATCTTCTACTACCTGCTCTGGGGTGCCGCGGCGCTTCATCCTTCGATGCGGACCCTGGAGGAGCCTGCGGTCGACACCCGTACGCGGCTCACGCGGGTCCGGCTCTCGTTGCTCGCAGGCGCTTGTCTGATCGCTCCCGGGGTCCGCGCATGGCAATCGTGGGGGGACAGCGACCGGCTGGTGCTGATCGGTGCCTCCGCGGTGTTGTTCCTCCTCGTCGTCAGCCGCATGGCCGGACTTGTGCGGCAGGAAGAACGGACCGCGACCCGCGAGCTCGCGCTTCGGAGCGCCGGCGTGGATCTCGTCGCAGCGGCCGGCGGCGACCAGGTCAGCGCTGCAGCGGTGTCGGCCGTCGAGACTCTCATCGAGCAGCCCGCGACGGTTCACGTCCTTCTCCTCAAGAGCGACGCGGCCGTCGTCGCGGCGTCCTCGAACTGGACGGAGCGTCCGCTCTCGCGGGAGGTGCGCAGTTGGGTCCGTCAGGCACCGACCGTCACGCGGCAGCTGCCGCTCGGGGCACTTCCCGACGCCGTCACGAACGAGCTCGGCCTCCAAGGGAGCTTCGCGCTCCTACTGCCCCTCTTCGTCCGCGATGCACCGCTCGGGCTGCTCCTGCTCTCGTCGGATTCTCGTCTCCCGCGCGAGCAGATCGCCTCGCTCGAGGCACTCGCGTCGCAGGTGTCGCTCGCGGTCGAGGGCGCGTCGCTCACGGAGGACCTCCACCGACGGCGAAGCGAGACGCGCTTCCGCTCGCTCGTCGCACACTCGAGCGACCTCATCACGGTGCTCGACGCACAGGGGACGGTCACCTACCAGAGCCCGTCGATCACACGCGTGCTCGGCTACCGCGTCGACGAAGTCGAAGGGACGGAGTTCGTGCGCCTGCTCGCGCCCTCGGACCAACCACGCTTGATGCAGATCCTCGCCGGCGTCGGCGAGTCGTACGTCGGCGGTGGCTCCGAGTCGCACGCAATCGAATGTCGGCTCAAGCATCGCGACGACACCTGGCTGCAGTTCGAGGTCCAGTACACGGACCTCCTCCAGGACGAGCACGTGCGCGGCATCGTTCTCAACGGTCGCGACGTCAGTGAGCGCAAGAAGTTCGAGGATCAGCTCGCGCACCAGGCGTTCCACGATCCCGTCACCGACCTCGCCAACCGCGCGCTCTTCGCGGACCGCGTCCAGCACTCGATGCTCAGATCGCGACGGGGCGGACGCGGGATCGGCGTCATGTTCATCGACCTCGACGACTTCAAGACCGTCAACGACAGCCTCGGCCATGCCGCAGGCGACACGGTCCTGCGGGAGGTCGGCCGCCGCCTGCAGACCGCGGTGCGCCCCGCCGACACGGTCGCACGGTTCGGCGGCGACGAGTTCGCGGTTCTCCTCGACGGCGTCGACGACTCGAGCGAGGCGGCCGCGGTCGCAGCGCGCGTGCTGACGACGCTGCACTCGTCCTTCGACGTCGACGGAAAGAAGGTCTACCCGCGCGCGAGCGTCGGCATCTGCCTCGCCGGCGACGGGCTCGGCTCGTCCGACGCCGAGGAACTCCTGCGCAACGCCGACGTCGCGATGTACATGGCGAAGCGCGACAACAAGGGCAGCTACCGCCTGTTCGAGCCCGAGATGCACGAGCAGGTGGTCGAGCGCCTCGAACTGCAGGCCGAGCTGCAGAGGGCGCTCGAGCTGAACCAGCTCGAGATCCACTATCAGCCGGTCGTCCGGCTCGACGGCCAGTCCGACTACGGCGTCGAGGCGCTGCTGCGCTGGCAGCACCCGACGAAGGGCTTGATCCCGCCGCTCAACTTCATCCCGCTCGCGGAGGAGACCGGCTTGATCGTGCCGATCGGTCGTTGGGTGCTGCACGAGGCCTGCCGCGAGGCCGTGCTCCTGCACGAGCGCTTCCCCCGTACGCCGCCGCTCAACGTGAGCGTCAACCTCTCCGTCAAGCAGCTGCAGTCCGAGACCATCGTCATGGACGTGGCCGAGGCGCTTCAGTCGAGCGGCCTCCCGCCCTCGTCCCTGGTGCTCGAGATCACCGAGTCGGTGACGATGGTCGACACGGAGCTCGCCGTGGCGCGCCTCGAGGATCTCAAAGCGCTGGGAATTCTGTTGGCGATGGACGACTTCGGGACGGGCTACTCGTCGCTGTCGTACCTGAGCAGGTTCCCGATCGACATCCTCAAGATGGACCGCTCGTTCCTCAGACCCGACCATGACGACTCGGGTCTTGCGGCGGCGATCGTCGGGCTCGGCCGGAGCTTGAACCTCGACGTCGTGGCAGAGGGAATCGAGCTCCCCGAGCAGATCGTCTCTCTGCGCGGCCTCGGCTGCGAGCTCGGCCAGGGCTTCCTGTTCGCGAAACCGATGCCGTACGCGGCGCTGGCCGACTACCTCGTCGAAGCCGTCGACGGCTCCGTGTCGGTCGACGCGCATGCAGCATAGCCACGAGGGCCTCGATCGCCCCGGCGGGTTCTCCAGGGTCAACCTGATCAACCCGCTCCGCGGCCGTGACTTCCGGCTCCTGTGGTCGGGGATGACGATCTCGCTGCTCGGCGACGGAATCTTCCTGATCGCGATGGCCTGGCAGGCCTACGAGCTCTGGAACGCCCCCGCCGCCCTGTCGATCCTCGGGATCGGCATGACGATCCCGACCATCGGGTTCCTGCTCCCGGCGGGCGTGCTCAGCGATCGACTCGATCGCCGCTCGCTCGTGCTCTGGTCCGACATCGGGCGCGCAGTCGTCGTCGCCGCGCTTGCTGCGCTCGCGATCGCGGGCGCGCTCACCTTCTGGCAGCTCGTGGTGCTCGTTGCGCTCTACGGCGTCGGCGCCGCGTTCTTCACCCCGGCGTTCGAGGCGCTCGTCCCGGACATCGTCCCTGCGCCGGAGCTCGCCGCCGCCAACGCGCTCGACCAGTTCGTCCGGCCGATCACGCTGCGCCTCGTCGGCCCCGCGCTCGGCGGCGTCCTCGTCGCGGGTGTCGGAACCGGAGTCGCGTTCGCGCTCGACGCGGCGACGTTCGTGGTGTCCGCCATCGCCGTCGCGTGCATGCGGCCGCCGGCGCACGCCCGCTCAGAGCATGTCGGCTCGTCCCTCGGCGCCGTCACCGAGGGTCTGCGCTTCGTGCGCAGCCGTGTCTGGCTGTGGGGGACGCTCGGATCCGCCGCGATCGCCTACCTCGCCTTCATGGGGCCGGCCGAGGTCCTCTTGCCCTACGTCGTGAAGAACGAGCTCGGCGGCTCGCCCCGCGAGCTCGGGC
>JBKPND010000027.1:0-21845 GCA_046732465.1 Actinomycetota bacterium | reverse complement strand
CGGCCACCTCTCCGGGGGCGACGGTCGCCGCGGCGACCACGCGGCCCGATTGTAGGCTGACATGCGAGGGTGCAGCGGAAGCGAAGCTGAGCAGCAACCCGATTAATCATGGCCCCGGACGAGACCCCGACCGCCCTCGAGGAGAACCCGCAGCCCCAGTCGGAGGTGGACGCGCCCACGCCCCTGCCCATTCCCACCCCGGTGGAGGCCCACGAGCGGTTCGAGGCGATCTTCTCCGAGGTTCAGGCGCCCTTCGCGTTCCTCGACCTGGACGCGGTCTGGTCGAACGCCGCGGACATGCTCCGCCGCTCCCGGGGCAAGCCGATCCGGATCGCGAGCAAGTCGATCCGCTCTCGACCGGTGCTCGAGCGGCTGCTCGATCTCGATCCCGGCTTCCAGGGCGTCCTCGGCTTCACCCTGGCCGAGGCGATCTGGCTTTGGGAGCATGGCTTCCGGGATCTGGTCGTCGCCTACCCGACGACCGACCGCGCCTGCCTGACCCGCCTCGCCCGCATCACCGCCGAGGATCCCGAGGAGGCCCCGGTGGTGATGGTCGACAGCCCCGAGCACCTCGACCTGATCGAAGAGGCGGCCGGCACCTTCGTCGCGCCGGTCCGGGTCGCGATGGACATCGACCTCTCCTGGTGGCCCCTCCGCGGTCGCCTCAAGGTCGGCCCGAAGCGCTCCCCGATCAGGACCGCCGAGCAGGCTGTCGCCCTCGCCAGGGAGATCGACCGGCGGGAGCGCACCACGCTGGTTGGGCTGATGGCGTACGAGGGCCAGATCGCCGGCGTTGGCGACAACGTCCCCCGCAAGGCGATCACCAACCTGCTGATCAGGAGGATGCAGTCCGCCTCCGCGAGGGACGTGGAGGAGCGCCGCGCCGAGATCGTCACCGCCCTCGCCGAGGTAGCCCAGCTCGAGTTCGTGAACGGCGGCGGCACCGGATCGATCGATCTGACGGCCTCGGAGTGGGCCGTCACGGAGATCGCGGCGGGATCGGGGTTCTTCGCGCCGATCCTCTTCGATCACTACCGCGCCTTCACCCTGCGGCCGGCGGCGATGTTCGCCCTGCCGATCGTCAGACGCCCCGGGCGCGGCATCGCGACCGCCCTGGGGGGCGGCTATCTCGCCTCGGGCGTCGGAGCGAAGGACCGGATGCCGGTCCCATATCTGCCCGCCGGCCTGCGTCTCGATCCCTACGAGGGTGCCGGGGAGGTCCAGACGCCGGTGCGCGGCTCCGCGGCCGACCACCTCCGGATCGGCGACCGGGTCTATCTGCGCCACGTCAAGGCGGGCGAGCTCTGCGAGCGCTTCAACAAGCTCTACCTGGTCACCGGAATGACGATCCGGGACGAGGTCCCGACGTACCGGGGCGAAGGCAAGAGCTTCCTGTAGTAATACGTCCAATACCGAATAACGGTCTTACCTGGGCGTGCAGTTGGGTCGTACCTTCGACCCACGAGCAAGCGGGCCGGGCCGCGATTTGGGGGGTACGTGAAATGGGGGGGAAAGAGGAACCGATTGCACCGCGTCCGAGCCGCTGGCCGGGAGAGCCCAGATCCGGGCTGGTCTCGCTCGATCGCGCCTGACATAGAGCCGGGACGGTTCTTCGAAGGAGAGGACGTCGCCCGGCGCATGACGGGGTTCGTGCTGGGGGCGATCCTGCCCTTCGTACTGCTGCCCTTCGCGGCCACCTCGGTCACCGACCCGCGTGTGCTGGCCGCCGGGGCGCTCACCCCGATCCTGATCGCCGCTGTACTCGCGCTCCCGTGGGCTCGGCTCCCTATCTGGACCCAGGCGCTTCCGGTGCTCGGCTACTTCCTGGTCGTCGGGTTGCTCCGGGACGCGAGCGAGGGCTCGTCCCGCATCTTCGACCCGCTGGTGGCGCTGCCGGTCGTCTGGTTCGCGATCTTCGGCACCGGCCGAGAGCTGGCGCTGTCGATCGTCGCCATGGCGCTCACCCTGACCCTGCCGGTCCTGATCGGAGACCCGCATACCGACACCGGCAGGCAGTTCCTGCGCGCGGGGTTCGGCGCCGCCCTCGCCGCCGCGGTCGGGACAGCCGTCCAGCTCGTCGTGCACGCCCTTCGCCGTGCGACCCGCGAGTCGAGATCCATCCTCCAGACCTCGCAGGAGGCCTTCATCTCGATCGACGAGGACGGCCTGATCAGGGAGTGGAACCCGCAGGCGGAGCGGCTCTTCGGCTGGGGGCGGAATGAGGTCTTCGGCCGGCCCGTCGTCCAGACGATCATTCCCCGCCGGCACCGAGACGCCCACCTGAGAGGAATCACCCGCTTCCTCTCCTCCGCGGACGTGCCGATGATGGCGAGGCGCCTCGAGGTCGAGGGGCTCCGGCGCGACGGCACCGAGGTGCCCATCGAGCTCTCGATCTCGGCCCTGCGAGAGGGCGAGGAATGGCACTTCCACGCCTTCGTCCGGGACATCAGCGAGCGCCAGGCGACGGAGAACGCCCTGCGCGAGGCCGAGGAGCGCTTCCGCAAGGCGTTCGACGACAGCCGGGTCGGCATGGCGCTGATTGCCCTGGACGGCAGCTTCCAACGAGTCAACCGAGCGCTCTGCGACATCTGCGGCCGGACAGAGAACGTCCTGCTCGGACAGCGGTTCGGCGACATCATCTACGCCGGCGAGCGGGAGCGCGAGGTCGAGGCGCTGCGCGAGGTTGCGGACGGTGAGAGCTACGGATACCGAGGCGAGACCCGCTGCCAGCACGCACGCGGGCATCCGATCTGGATCTCCCTGACGGTCTCCCCCGTCTACGACAGCCAGGGAATCCTCAGCTACCTGATCGCGCAGATGGAGGACATCTCAGAGCGGAAGGAGTCCGAGGAGCGGCTCACCCGCCAGGCCCTCCACGACTCGCTCACCGGCCTCCCCAACCGGACGCTGTTCGCCGACCGGGTGCGGATGGCGACCACGCGCCGCGGCGCACAGGGCTTCGCGATCATCTATCTCGACCTCGACGGCTTCAAGCTCGTCAACGACACCCTCGGGCACGCGGCCGGCGACAACGTGCTGATCGAGGTCGCGCGCCGCCTCGAGCGGCTGCTGCGAGCCGGGGACACCCTGGCCCGGCTCGGCGGCGACGAGTTCGCCCTGCTCTGCGAGGGCGTCGCCGAGGGGGAGGCCAAGGCGATCGCCGATCGGGTCATTCAGGCTCTGACCGAGCCGATCATGGTCCAGGACCGGGAGATCGTCCAGGCCGCGAGCATCGGGATCTCCCTCTACGGGCCGGGCGTGAGCGTGGAGGAGCCGGACGTGATGCTCGGCGAGGCGGACATGGCCATGTATCGGGCGAAGGCGGCCGGCAAGTCCCGGTATGCGCTCTTCGAGAGCTGGATGCGCGAGGGCGACACCGACCGCGCCAGCCTCGAGCGCGAGCTCCGGGACGCGCTCGCGAGGGACGAGATCGTCGTCCACTACCAGCCGGAGGTCGACCTGATCACGGGCGCGATCACCGGCGCCGAGGCGCTGGTGCGCTGGCGGCACCCCGAGCGCGGCCTGCTCGAGCCCGCCCAGTTCCTGTTCGTCGCCGAGACCAGCGACCTGATCGCGGAGCTGGACGACGTCGTGCTCCGCAAGGCCTGCAGGCAGGCGGCGATCTGGCGCGCCGAGATGCCGCAGGCAGAGCACTTCAACGTCTCGGTGAACATCAGCGAGCGCCGCCTCGCCGACCCCGACCTGAGCGGAAAGATCGCGCAGGCGATCGCCGACGCCCGGCTCCCGGCCTCGTCCCTCTGCCTCGAGATCAACGAGCGGGCGGTCATGGACCGGCGCGCGGCCGCCCTGAGCGCGATCCCCGACCTCCGGGAGCTCGGCATCCGCCTGCTGATCGACGACTTCGGGGTCGCGATCTCGTCCTTCGGCAGCCTCAAGCGCCTGCCCCGCCTCAACGCGATCAAGATCGACGCGTCCTTCATCGCCGGCCTGGGCCGCTCCCCGGAGGACTCGGCCGGGGTCGCGGCGATCATCGGCCTCGCCCATGGGCTCAAGCTGACCGCGACGGCGGAGGGGATCGAGCGCGACGAGCAGCTGCGCGAGCTCCAGGCCCTCCACTGCGACCGGGGCCAGGGCTACTACTTCGCGCGCCCCCAGGCCCCCGAGGCGCTGGCCGAGGTGCTCAGGTCAGCGCGGCTTGGAGAGCTGATTTCCTAGGTGCCGGCGGACCGAGGACCCGGTCGAGGTACTGGTTGCGGAAGCTGCCCTCCGGATCGAGCCGGGCACGAGCCGCCAGGAAATCCTCCCAGCACGGATAGCGCTCGGCCAGGGTCGCGGCGGTCTGGAAGTGGCGCTTGCCCCAGTGGGGCCGCCCGCCGTAGGAGTCCATGATCGCCTCGACCGAGCGGAAGTAGCTCTCCCAGGCCATCCCGCGGTACTGGTGGACGGCGATGTAGCAGCTGTCCCGATCGTGGGCCGGGCTCAGCATCGAGTCGTCGCCGGCGACGAAGCGCACTTCGATCGGGAAGCCGACGGGCGGGTCGGACCGCTCGGCCGCCTCGAGCACCCGCGGGATCGCCTCGGCGGCGTGCCGCCGCGGGATCGCGTACTCCATCTCGGTGAAGCGGACCATCCGCCGGCTCGCGAAGACGCGGTAGCTGCGATCCATCTTTACGCTCCCCGCCAGCTGCGAGGAGGCGAAGCGCGACAGCCTCGGGATCTGGGAGGGAAACCGGCGCCCCGCCCGCACCATCGCCCCCATCGCCAAGTTCTCGAGGAGCACTTCCTGGCCGAAGGCGATCCCGGGGTGCCGCGGATCGGGCGGCTCGTCGGTGCGCTCGCTCTGCCGGAGCAGCGCCACCTCGGTGTGCGGGAAGACGTAGAACTCGAAGTGGTCTGAGCCGTCGGCCAGGTCCTGGATCCGCTCGAGGGTCTCGCTCAGCGGCAGCGGCGAGTCGGTGCGGCGGATCGAGAAGGCCGGCACGGTCCGGAGCGTCACCGTGGCGATCACGCCGAGCGCCCCCAGCCCGACCCGGACGGCGGTCAGCAGCTCGGGCTCGGAGGTCGTGGAGACGTCGAGCAGGGTGCCGTCGGGCAGCACCAGCTCCATCGCCTCCACCATCGTGGAGAGGTTGCGGAAGCGGGACCCGGTGCCGTGCGTCCCGGTGGCGATCGCGCCCGAGATCGTCTGCTTGTCGATGTCGCCGAGGTTCTCGAGGGCCATCCCGTGGCCCCAGATCAGCTCGTTGAGCTCGCGCAGCCCGATCCCGGCCTCGACCTTGACCAGGCCGGCGTCGCGCTGAACCTCCAGCACGCGCGTGAGCCCGTCCATCTCGAGCAGCACGCCGCCGGTGCAGGCCGCGTCGGTGAAGGAATGGCCCGAGCCGACGGCGCGCACGGTCAGCCCCGCGTCGGTGGCCCGCTTCACCGTCTCGATCAGGTCGCCGCGGTCGCGGGGCCGCTCGATCCGCGCCGGGACGCAGCGCTGGTCGCCCGTCCAGTTCCGCCATTCAGGCATGGCTGGAGCCTAGATACGCGGGCTCGTGGGAGGATGCGCCCGTGGGGAGAGTGCAGTCGTACGACCCGCTGACGCCGAAGGGGCTCTGGCTGAACACCCTCTCGTGGGCCGCGCGCCAGCGGCCCGTGACCTGGTACCTCGTCAACATCGGCAACAAGCTCGATCCCGTTCTGATGCGGATCAGCGGGGGCCGGCTGAAGAGCACCTTCAACGCCCCCACCGTCCTGCTCACCCACACCGGCGCGAAGAGCGGTGAGAGGCGGAGCACCCCGCTCTCCTACTTCACGGACGGCGAGAACGTCATCCTGATCGCCTCGCGAGGCGGCAACCGCCACCACCCCGCCTGGTACCACAACGTCACGGCAAATCCGGAGGTCGAGCTGTGGACCAAGGGAGGCGGCGGCCGCTACCTGGCCAGGGAGGCGGAGGGCGCCGAGCGGCAGCGGCTGTGGGACCTCGCCACCGCCTTCTACCCGGGCTTCGCGCGCTACCAGGAGAGGGCCGGCGACCGCGTCATCCCGGTGGTCGTCTGCTCTCCGCAGGACGACTGACGGCGACTAGCCTTGTTATGCGAGGGTGCTCCGCAAGAAGCAACCCGTTTGATGGAGGGGTGGCAGAGTCTGGTTGATTGCGGCAGCCTTGAAAGCTGTTGACCGGGTCCTCCCGGTCCGGGGGTTCGAATCCCTCCCCCTCCGCTGAGGCGGCTCTAACGCCGCCGTCTACCTGAGCTGGACGCCGGTCAGATCGATCGTGCCGATGAGGTCGCCCTCAGCGAAGTCGTCGCTCGGGCCGGACACGCTGGGGAAGAACAGATTCAAGGTCAACGCGGCCGGGAAGCTGAGGCGGACGGTCGCCCCGCTCACCGTCAGCCCGTTCGTGCTCGAGTTGAACGAGCGGCTGCCGGTCGAGAAATCGATATTCGCGAGCGGCGCCCGCAGGCTTGCTCCGGTCGGCAGCATGGCCGTCGAGTTGAGCAGGTTATGGGCGAAGTCCACGCCGATGTCCGTGCTGACCAGCTTCGTGCCGACGGGCGGCTGCGAGCCGGAGCACGATCCTGGCGTCAGTAGGCCGTTGTCCTTCGTCAGGGTCTGGCCCCCCGCCGTGATTACCTCGCCTGCGCTGAAGTCCGGCGCCGCCGATCCCCCTGAGACCGGGAAGTCGAAGTTGGCCGGGTTCAACAGTTGAGTGCTCGCCGGCGGAATCGCGCTCACGCCTGTAAGCGGCGAGATGCAGTGTTGCGGGAGTTTGCTCGCAAACGCCCCCATCAGAGCCGTCTTCAGGGTCAGCGTCCCGGTCCCCGGGACCACCTCGACCGAGCGGGGGTCGGTGACGATCGAGACGACCGTGCCGAGTGTCTGGCCGCCCTTGACCTTGCCCTTGCGGCGCGCCGACTGCTTCGCGGGCTTGTGCTTCTTCTTCGGGGCGAAGGCCCGGTTGAGCGCCTTGGCGCCCGGCCCGGCGATCGTCGCGCCGATGTTGGAGATCGTCGCGCCCCAGCCGGTCCGGGCCACGGCGCCGCCCGAGAGGGTGCCGAAGTTGGCAACGAACTCCTTGTTGACCTTCGCGGTGATGCTCCCCTGAGCGCCGTTGGCGCCCAGGGTGAGCGTGGTGATCTTCACCTGCGTCTTGCTCTTCCCGCGCTTCGCCTTGAAGCCGCCGACGACCTGCACGGTCCCCGAGCCGCCCACTGGGTCGACGGCGCCGCCCGTGATCGGCATGCTGATGGTCTTCGGCTTGAGCTTGAGCCCGCGCGAGTTCTGCAGCTGGATGACGACGGAGCCGCCCTTGAGCTCGTCCTGCCCGGCCATCGCGGTGCCTGAAAACGCGAGAAGGGCCCCGATCAGCGCCAGGACGGCCGCGACCAGTCTGTGGGGGCGCGCCTGCCCGCGCTTGTCCCTCAGTCCCACCATCCCATCTGCAGAAGCTACTCAACCCTCAAAGGATTTGCGCCGTTTGCCGATAAGTGTCTTCTCGTCGCCCAAATCGGCCTCGTTTTGCCTGCACTGCTGCAAAAACCTCGCTCGGTCTCCCACGTCCTCGGCCTGATCATGGCCGGTGCCGTCGTGGCCGCGCTGCTCGTGGTGATCGCCCACTACACCGTCGGCTTCGGGTCCGGCCACGACTACCTCATCGAGGAGTGGGCCTACGACTTCGTCACCGTGGGCGCCGCCCTGGGAACCCTGTGGCGTGCGGCCGTGCGCAAGCAGGAGCGGCTGCCCTGGGCCCTGCTCGGTTTGGGTCTGCTGGGCTGGGCCGCCGGGGACCTCTACTGGACCGTCTTCCTCCGGGATATGGGCGAGCCGCCCTTCCCCTCCGGCTCGGACGCGCTCTACCTCGTCGGCTACGCACTGATCCTCGCCGGGATCCTCGCCTACGTGCGCTCGAGGGTGGGCCGGATGACCGCGATCGTCTGGACGGACGTGACGATGGGAGCGCTCTGCGTGACCGCGATCGGCGCGAGCCTGCTGATGGACAACGTCCTCGCCAACACGACCGGGACCCCCGCCCAGATCGCGGTCGCGGTCGCCTATCCGGCTCTGGACCTCACCATCCTGGCGGTGGCCGCCGGCGCCATTGCGCTGACCGGATGGCGTCCCGGTCGTGGCCTCGGGCTGGTCACCATCGGGGTCGCCTGCGCGGCGCTGGGGGACGGCGTCTACACCTACCAGTCGCTCGCGGGCACCTACACCTCGTCCGCCTGGAACAACTTCCTCTGGCCGCTGGCCACGGTCCTGATCGCGGCGGGCGCGATGCAGCCCTCGCCGCGCCGCCGGGAGACCGCCCCGGCGGAGGGCTGGCGGGCGTTCGCCTCCCCCACGATCTTCGCCCTCGCCGTCCTGGCGCTGCTCATGCTCGAGCGCCAGGACATGAGCGAGCCGGTGGTCGCGGCTCTCACCATCGCCACGCTCGTGACGGTCGTGGTCAGACTGGTCATGACCTTCGCCCAGAACCGCCGCCTGGTCATCGAACTCGAGACGGATCCCCTCACCGGTCTCTTCAACCGCGGCAAGCTGATCTACGACCTGGACCGGCTGCTGAACTCGGATGAGCCCCGGCCCCAGTTGCTCACCATCCTCGATCTGGACGGCTTCAAGGCATACAACGATGCCTTCGGCCACCCGGCCGGGGACGCCCTGCTGGTCAGGCTCGGTCACCAGCTCGCTGGCGCCGTGGGTGAGGGCGGTCGGGCCTACCGGATGGGTGGCGACGAGTTCGCGATGCTGATCCCCCGAGACGCGCCTGGGGCCGCCGAGGCGGTGGAGGCCGGCGTGGCGGCCCTCAGCGAGAAGGGCGAGGGCTTCCGGGTCACCTGTTCGTCCGGCTCCGCCGAGCTGCCGGCGGAGGTGGCGGACCGTTCGGCCGCCCTGCAGCTTGCCGACCAGAGGATGTACGGGCAGAAGGACTCGCGACGGCCGTCCGCCGGGGGCGAGGTCGAGGCGGTCCTGATCCGCGTGCTCAACCAGCGGGCGCCCGAACTCGGCGATCACGGCAACGCGGTCAGGGTCATGGCCGTCGCGGTCGGGCAGGACATGGGCTGTCCGGACGGCGAGCTCGCGGCCCTCAGCCGCGCCTCGGAGCTGCACGACATCGGCAAGATCGCCATTCCGGACGCGATCCTCAACAAGCCGACCCCGCTCGACGACGAGGAGTGGGAGTTCATCCGCCAGCACACGATCCTGGGCGAGCGAATCGTCACGGCGGCGCCGTCGCTCGCCGCCGTCGGCCGGCTCATTCGATCCTCCCACGAGCGCTGGGACGGCGCCGGCTATCCGGACGGCCTCGTCGGAGAGGACATCCCGCTCGCGGCCCGGATCATCTTCGCCTGCGATGCCTACGACGCGATCACGGCCGACCGGCCCTACTCGCCGGCCCGGAGCCCGGAGACCGCGCTCGAGGAGCTTTGCCGCGGGGCGGGCAGCCAGTTCGACCCCGAGGTCGTCGCCTCGCTCGAGCGAGTGCTGCGGACCGCGCCCGCCGAGGAGCTCACCGTTCCTCAGCCGGTGGAGTCCCGCTCCGCCACCAGCAGCGTCTGAGCGGCGCGGCCGATCTGGCCGCGCTCGTCGAGCAGCCGGGTGTCGGCCATCCCGACTCCGTTCGCCTCCGGGAACGTCTCGGCGTCGAGGCAGACCCACTCCCCCACGGGAAGGCGGTGGAGGTGCACGCTCAGATCGACGTTGATGAACAGGTAGCGCCGCCAGTCCAGGGCGCTGCTCACCCCGTTGCCTGAATCCGCGGCCACCAGGACGCGCTGCAGTGGGCTGGGCTCCTCCTCGGGCATCAGCGGCACCGCCATCCGCATCCAGACCGTGGCCGGTCCGACGTCCATGAACGCCCCGCTGACGAACCGGTACTCCATCGCGACGTGGTACCCGACGTCGTAGCCGGTGTGGAAGAACTCGCCCGGGTCACCGGCGGTGGGTGGACGGGGCTGCGGAATCGAGCTCTCGGGTGGGTCTATCGGGACCGAATCCGTGCGCAGCCGCCAGCCTCCGGCGCGCATCAGGGGCTCGCCGGGCTCGTCGGAGAGTGTCGCCTCGAACATCTCGACCCGCCGGCCCGGCCGCACGACTCGGGCATCGACGCGCACCGGAGCGATCGGCACCGACCGGAGGACCTCGTAGGTGATCCGGCCGACCTGGGCGGGCGGACCGCCCTCCCCGCCGATCCGGCCGCCGCCGAGCCGCTCCACCTCGCGGCCGATCAGCGCGGCCGGGGGTCCGGCGTGCTGCGCCCCCGCGTCCCACGGGCCACGGGTGAGGTCCGTAGCGGCATAAAGCTCCCCCTGGGGCACGAAGAACGAGTCGGGCACGCGCTGGATCCTAGGTCGGGCGGAGTAACGGAGCCCCGTCTCGGCGGACTGTATGAGTGACCGGGATAACCTGGTCAGGCACACACGGAAGCGAGGTAGAGACTTTGGAGAAGGTCAAGAAGAGCGAGCAGGAGTGGCGCCAGGAGCTCACCCCCGAGCAGTACGACGTGGTGCGCAACAAGGGCACCGAGGCGCCGTTCACGAGCGAGCTCAACGACGTCAAGGAGCCGGGGCAGTTCGTCTGCGTCGCCTGCGGACAGCCGCTGTTCGACTCGGAGAACAAGTTCGACTCCGGGACGGGCTGGCCGAGCTTCGACCGGCCGACGGGCGACGAGAACGTCGAGACCGCGGCCGACAACAGCCTGCTGATGCGGCGCACCGAGGTGCTCTGCTCACGATGTGATGCGCACCTGGGCCACGTCTTCGACGACGGGCCGCGGGACACGACCGGGCAGCGCTACTGCATCAACGGCTGCGCCCTCGAGTTCAAGCCCGAGGAGTAACTGGGCGGCGCTTCAAACGCGCCGCTCAGACCTTCCCGCCGGCGCCCAGGTAGCTGAAGCGCACGGCGAGCGCCACCGCCTCGGTCCTCGTATCGACTTCCATCCGGGCGATTGCGTTCCGGACGTGGGTGTGGACCGTGGCGGGGCTTAGCGAGAGCCGATCGGCGATCTGCTTGACGCGCAGGCCCTCCGCGAGCAGCTCGAGAATCTCACGCTCGCGGGGGGTCAGCTCGAGCAGCTTCTCGACCTCTCCCGCGCCCTGGCCGAGCTCAGTGCCGACGAAGGTGCCACCGCCGGCAACGACCTCGATCGCGCGGGCGATGTCCTCGCTCGGAGCGGACTTGAGGACGTAGCCCGACGCGCCGGCCCGCAGCGCCAGAGTCAGCAGATCGGGCTGGGCGTGGGCGGTGAAGATGATCACCCGGGTCTCGGGGCGAGCCTTGAGGATGTCCTTGGTGGCGTCGATCCCGTCCTTGCCCGGCAGCTCGACGTCAACGATGCAGACGTCGGGCTCGAGCTCCCTGACCTTGTCGACGACCTCCTCGCCGGTCTCGGCCTCGCCGACGATCTCAACGCCGGACACCGATGCCATCCGCGCCTTGATGGCCTCGCGCACGATCTCGTGGTCGTCGCAGAGGACTACTCGCTTGGGAGTGGAGGAGGGGGTCATCTATGTGGGAATCCGCTCTGGAGCGCCAAATTCCTGCAAAGCCGCGGGAAGTTCCACCGTTCCGTCCTCCCTCTGACCGTTCTCCAGCAGCGCGATCAGCGTCCGACCCACAGCCACTGCAGTTCCGTTCAGCGTGTGCACGGGTTCCGGGGATTCTCCTTGCGCGGCACGGTACCGGCTGGACAGGCGTCTTGCCTGGTAGTCGGTGGTGTTGGAGCAGCTTGTCACCTCCCGGTAACGCTCCTGGCTCGGGATCCAGGCCTCGCAATCGAACTTGCGGGCGGCCGGAGCCCCGAGCTCGCCGACCGCGATGTCCACCACCCGGTAGGGGATCTCGAGAGCGGTGAGGATGCGCTCCTGGATGCCGAGGATCCTCTCGTGCTCCTCGCGGGAGGCATCCGGCTCGACGAAGCTGAACATCTCGACCTTGTCGAACTGGTGCACCCGGAAGATGCCGCGGGTGTCGCGGCCGGCGGCCCCGGCCTCCCTGCGGAAGCAGGTCGAGATTCCGCCGTAGCGCTTGGGCAGTTCGTCGGCCTCCATGATCTGCTCCGCATGCAGGGAGGCGAGTGAGACCTCGGATGTGCCGACCAGGAAGAGCTCGTCCTTGGGCACCTCGTAGATCATCTCGCGGTCGTCGGGGAACACGCCCGTCCCGAAGAGGGCACGCTCGCGGACGAGGACCGGTGGGACGGTCGGCTCGAAGCCCTCGGCCCGGATCAGCTCGACCGCGAAGCGGACCAGGGCGAGTTCGAGCATCACCAGGTCGCCCATCAGGTACGCGAAGCGGGATCCGGAGGTCTCGGCCGCCGCCTCCATCTCGATCCACCCGTGGCGCTGGCCGAGGTCGAGGTGGTCGACGGGCTCGAAGCCGAAATCGGTCCGGTCCCCCACCTCGCGCAGGGTGACGTTGTCCTCCTCGGTCTCGCCGTCGGGGGCCTCGGCCTCGGGCAGGTTTGGCAGCGAGACGAGGAGCTCGTCGCGCCTACCGTCGAGCTCGCCCAGCTGCGGCTCGAGCTCCTTGAGCTCCGACTTGAGCCCGCTCGATCGCTCCCGCGCCTCCGCGAACTCAGGGTCGCCCGCCTTCCCGGCCCTGGCCGCCTCCTCGATCTCGCCCGAGAGCTTGTTCTGCTCCGCCCGGACCGCGTCGATCCGCGTGTTGAGCTCACGCCGGCGCTCGTCCACCGAGATCAGCTCGTCGAGCTGGTCGGCGGCGCCCCGCCGCGCCAGCGCCGAGCGGACCGCCTCGGGGTCGCTGCGGATCTGCTTCAGGTCGAGCGTGGTGGCCTCCCGCTACGGGGCGGCGGTGGTCGTCGTCGAGGCGGGCGCCGGCGCCTCGGTGACGTCCTGACCGGCGTACTTGGCGACGAAGGCGGCGACCTTCTGCGCATCTGCGCCGACCACGATGTTCTGCGGCATGATCGCGCCCGAGAAGCCGCCGTTCCGGATCGCGAAGATCACGTCCTCCATCGTCTCGTTCCGCTGATCCAGGTTGGGGCCCTGAACGCGCTCGCTGCGGTTGGAGCTTCCCTCGGTCCCCGCGGGGGTGAGGGTGTGACAGCCGGAGCAGCGCTGGGCGAAGATCTCGGCGCCCGCGTGGGTCGGGTCGTCGCTGGGAACCTGGATCCCCTGCGTCCCGCAGCCGGTGGCGGCCGCAACGGCGGCAACAGCGATCAGTAGGAGAGCCCCTCGCACGCGGCGGGATCATATGGAACTGGTTCCGGGCCAGATTCGCCGGGGGCGGCATCCCCGTAGGTTTCAGGCATGGCCAGCGACGTGGTCACCCCGGAGCGATTTCGAAACGCGCTGAGCGCGTACGCGACCGGGGTGACGGTGGTCACCGCGGTCGGCCCGGAGGGTCCCTCGGGGGCGACCGCGAACGCGGTCACCTCCCTCTCGCTCGAGCCGCCGATGATGCTCGCTTGCCTCGACCGCGGCTCGCGGACCCTCACCTCGGTGCGGGCCCAGGGACGCTTCGGCGTCAACGCGCTCGCCGCGGACCAGGCCGAGCTCGCGCGCCGCTTCTCGGCCAAGGACCCGGCGCCCGACAAGTGGGCCGGGGTCGAATGGTCAGAGCGCCAGGCGCTACCCCGGCTCGAGGGCGCGCTGGTCTGGGTCGCCTGCGAGCTGCGGGACCTGATCGACGGCGGGGACCACCTGATCCTGACCGGCAACGTGATCGAGGCCGAGGCCGGCGAGGGCCAGCCGCTGCTCTACCACCGCGGCGACTACCGCGGCCTGCTCGCGGAGACCTAGCGCGCTAGTGGCCGATCGCCGGCTTCGGTGCCGGCTCCGCGGACCGACGGCGGCGGCGCGACCCGCTCACCGAACGGCCGATCTTGCGGACGAGCATGACCGGCAGCGCGATCAGGCCGGCGAGCAGCCCAACTGCCAGCAGGGGCACGGCCAGCGGCAGCAGCGCGACGATGGTCAGGATGAGAATCGGCAGCGCCAGCGGGGCGAGTGCCACCACGAGGATCCCGGCGCCCACGGTCCACTTCCAGATCTCGTCCAAAGCCTGGGCCCGTGCGCGAGCAGTTTCGCTTTCCATGACGGCTCCTTTCGTCGTTCCTACCAGGGAGACGAGATGGCCGACCCATCTGTGACGACTCTCAGGCCAGGGCCCGGAAGAGGGCGTTGACGACCCGGCGGCTGCCCTCGATCCGGACGTCGCCGGCTTCGACCGCCTTCCCCAGCCGGTTTCCGCGGAAGACGACACCCGCGATCGTGCCGGGGTCGCTCTCGATCACCGCGTCGGGGCTCTCGGCCTCACCGCGGGACGCGTCGAACCTCCCCTCCTTCAGAGTGATCTTGAAGGGGATGTCTCCGAGCCTGAGCTCGTAGGAGCCCTCGAGCCCCTCGGCCTTCGCCGGATCGAACGCCGACTTCAGCGCCAGGACGAGCGAGTCCGGGCCCATCGCGGCGTCCTTCGGGAAGGCGGGAGATCGGCTCGCCCAGCGCCCGAGCCCGAGGACTGCCGGCTCGAGCTCCCGCCCCCAGTCGGTCAGCTCGTAGACCTGGACGGCCGCGGGCGGAGCGAGCTTGCGACGCCCGACGATGCCGGTTACCTCGAGCTCGCGTAGACGCTGGCCGAGGACGTTCGGGCTGATGTCGGGGATCCCGGCGCGGAGATCAGTGAAGCGCTTCGGGCCGAGCAGCAGCTCCCTGACGACGAGCAGCGCCCAGCGCTGGCCGAGCAGGTCCGAAGCGTGGGCGATGCCGCACCCGTCCTCGATCGTTCTCGTTCGCGCCATGCCTTTGGAGCTTATATCCCTGTGATACGGAAAGACAATGCTCCAGTTGTCTCTTAGGATCACATGGTACGGTCCACCGGCGGTATGAAGAGAGTGGCAAGCGAACGGAAGGAGACCGAGATGGACCTCCCCGAGGTCGTGGCGGCCGACGAATGGGAGGCGGCACAAAGGCGACTCCGGGCGAAGGAGAAGGAGCTGACCCGGCGGAGCGACGAGCTCGCGGCCGAGCGCCGGCGGCTGCCACGCGCAAAGGTCGAAAAGGACTACGAGTTCGAGGGCCCGCACGGCAAGGTCGGGCTCCCGGACCTCTTCGAGGGCCGCCGGCAGCTCGTCCTCTACCACTTCATGTTCGGCCCGAACCAGGAGGCGGGCTGCGACGGCTGCTGCATGTTCATCGACCAGGTCGGCCACCCGGCCCACCTGCACGCCCGGGACGTCACGTTCGCGATCACCTCGCGCGCGCCATTCGCCAAGCTCGAGCGGTTCCGGCAGCGGCTGGGGTGGGAGCACCCCTGGTACTCGTGGGGCGGCGGGGACTTCGGCGTCGACTTCGGCACCTCTCCGCCCGACCCCAAGGAGGGCGTCTACCAGGACGGCGAGGGCTTCGCGCTGAGCGTCTTCCTGCGCGAGGGCGACGACGTCTACCGCACGTACGTCACGCGCAACCGCGGCCTCGAGGCCATCGGTCCCGTCTGGAGCTTCCTGGACCGAGCGCCGCTCGGCCGCCAGGAGACCTGGGAGGACTCGCCGGCCGGGTACCCGCAGGACGAGCCGTATACCTGGTGGCGCCGTCACGACGAATACGAGGAGGAATGAGATGAGCGATCGGGACGGCTTCCAGCCGGGCGTGCCGTGCTGGGTCGAGACCTGGCACGACGACCCGGAGCCCGCGGTCCGCTTCTACACCGGCGTCTTCGGCTGGGAGGCGGAGAACACGCTGCCCCCTGACTCCGACCGGACCCTCCACGTCTGCCGGCTGCGCGGTCGCGACGTCTGCGCGATCGGCTCGCCGATCCCCGACGGGGCGCCGCCCACCCCGGTCTGGACCACCTTCATCCTGGTGGACAGCGCGGAGGAGACCGCCAAAAAGGCGAGGGATGCCGGCGGCAGCGTGATCGTCGAGCCCTTCGACAGCCTGGAGGGCGGCTCTCTGACGATCCTGGCCGACCCGAGCGGCGCCGCGTTCGCCGCCTGGGAGCAGTCGGAGCACAAGGGAGCGCAGGTCATTAACGAGCCCGGCGCGTATTCAATGAGCGCGCTCCAGACGACGGATCCCGACGGAGCGAAGGCCTTCTACCGCGAGCTGGTCGGCTGGGAGGCCGAGCCGTTCGGCCCCGAGGAGGCCGGGATGAGCATCTGGCGCCTCCCGGGCTACATCGGCGGCACGCCGCAGCAGCCGGTGCCACGGGACAACGTCGCGGTCATGATGCCCGGCGACGAAGACCGGTGGAGCGTCGACTTCTGGGTCTTCAACGCGGACGAGGCTGCTGCGAAGGCCGCCGAGCTCGGGGGGCGGGCGCTCGAACCGCCCTCCGACGTGCCCGGCGTGCCCAGGATGAGAACGGCCGTCATCGCGGATCCGGGGGGGGCCGTCGTCTCGATCACCCAGCCTCCCGGGGTCTCCTAGAACGCCGAGCTCGTCCCGGCCGCCCGCAGCGCGAGCAGGAAGATCACGAGGCAGGCCGTCGCCATGATGCCGGTGTCCCGGCGGACGATCGCCATCGCGATCTGCGTCTGGCGCTCCGGCGGCATCGAGTGAACGTCGAGCTCGCCGAGCTCCGCCGACGCCGAGCCGAGCCGGATCACCTCGGCCAGCAGGGAGACGACCAGGGGCAGCACGCCGTAGAGGATGTGCAGCTCGCTCCCGTGGTGGCCGGTGAAGACCAGCAGCAGCCCGAGCAGCGTCTGGAGGATCACGGTGGCCTGGGCGATCCGCAGCGCGTACCAGAAACCGGCCGAGGGCCGGCGCTCGAGCCAGGAGTAGCCGCCCCAGACGCCGGCCACCAGGTTGGCGGCGATCAGGCAGACCCCGACTACTAGATGGACTTCCGGCACGGGCGGGGCAGCTTAGGTGGTCGGGGGAGCCAAAGCCGCCAAAAAGGGTCGGAATTTGGCTTGCTGATGCGGAAAAGCACTATGTAACAAGTTGATACAAAGTTCGGGGCAAGTGGTATAAGACCAAGCGGATCGTGCTTCAGAGCTACCTCCCCGTCCTCGTGTTCGCCGGCCTAGGGATCGTCGTGGGAGGCGCCTTCGCACTGCTCAACGGGGTGATCGGGCCGCGGCGCCCGAACCCGATCAAGCGACAGCCATACGAGTGCGGGCTTCCCTCCCAGATCACCCGCACATTCCGCTTCGGCGTGAGCTTCTACATGATCGCGATGCTCTTCATCCTCTTCGACATCGAGGTCGTCTTCCTCTACCCGGTCGGCGTCCTCGTGCACGCGACCAGGAGCGTCTTCGTCCTGGTGGAGATCCTGGTTTTCGTCGCGCTGTTGCTCGTCGCCCTGGTCTTCGTCTGGCGTCGAGGGGCGCTCGATTGGAAATAGAGAGGGAAGGACTCCGAGCCCGGCAGCTGCGCGCCCGCGACCTCTTGCGCGGGGACCTGGGGGGCAAGGATCTCGAGGAATACGTCGAGGAGCGCCTGCTTACCACGACGCTCGAGAACGTCCTCAACTGGGGGCGAGCGAACGCCATCTTCCCGATGACGTTCGGGCTGGCGTGCTGCGCGATCGAGCAGATCTCCCTTGTCACCTCGCGCTATGACATAGCCCGCTTCGGGGCCGAGGCCTTCAGGGCCACGCCGCGACAGGCGGATCTGCTGATCCTCTCCGGCCGGGTGTCGATCAAGATGGCGCCGGTCGTGCGCCGGGTCTACGACCAGATGCTCGAACCGAGATGGGTGATGGCCATGGGAGCGTGCTCGTCGTCCGGGGGCATGTTCGCCAACTACGCCGTGGTCCAGGGCGCGGACAAGTTCATGCCGGTCGACATCCACGTCCCCGGCTGCCCGCCGCGGCCGGAGGCCGTTCTGCACGGCCTCAACAAGCTGCAGCGGCTGATCCGCGGCCAGCCCGACCTCGGCTGGCGGCAGCGCTACAACGCGGTCGGCACCGAGGAATGGGCGCGGTTCGAGTCGGGCGAACCGACCCCCGAGGCGCTCGAACGCGCCGCGCTGGCCGTCGCGCCCAAGCATTCGGAAACGGCGCCGCGGCTCACGGGCATTCCGGAGGACGAGCCGAATGCCTGACGCCCCGGGGCTCGAGCTGATCGCTCAGGGAATCGAGGAGGGACGGCAGGGCACCGTAATCGAGACGTCTTTCGAGCACGACCGGGCGACGCTGGTCGTCGATCCCGAGAGGATCCTCCATGCGCTTGCCTGGCTTCGCGACCAGCCCGATCAGGGCTACACCTTCCTCTCCAGCGTGCACGCGGCGGATTACCTCCCCGCTTCCCCCAGATTCGCTGTTCACTACGAACTGCTCTGCCGGGAGCGCGTGGAGCGGATCAACGTCAAGGCCCTCCTCGAGGACCCGGCGGGCACGAACGGTGACGCAGACAAGCTGCCCGAGCTCGATTCCTGTGTCGAGCTCTTCCCGACGGCCGAGTTCCAGGAGCGGGAGGCCTACGACTTCTTCGGCATCGTCTTCAACGGACATCCCGATCTGCGCCGGATTGCGATGCCCGAGGACTACGTCGGGTGGCCGCAGCGACGCGACTTCCCCATCGGGGGCGAGCCCGTGCTCTACACCCACAACGAGATCGAAGCGCCGAGGTGGTTTGAGTGACGCCTGACGACCTGCTCAGGGACGAAGCGGACATCACCGAGCGCGGCCTCGACCCGTTCGAGGAGGACCCTTCCGGTCGGCTCGCCCAGCAGGTCTCCGAGGCCGCCGAGCAGGAGCTCGAGGGCCCGGGCCTCGAGCCGGAACAGGAGGTCCTGACGATCAACATGGGGCCGCACCATCCCGCCACTCACGGGGTGCTGCGGCTGATCGTGACGCTGCAGGGCGAGCGGGTGATCGAGCTGAAGCCGGTCATGGGCTACCTGCACACCGGAATCGAGAAGTCCTGCGAGGACAAGAGCTACTGGAAGGTCATCCCGTTCGTGGAGCGGATGGACTACCTCTCCTACTTCTTCCAGATGGAGGCCTTCTGCGGCTGCGTTGAGCGCCTGGTCGGCCTCGAGATCCCGCCCCGGGCGAAGTACCTGCGCGTTCTCCACATGGAGCTTTGCCGGATCATGTCCCACCTGGTCTGGCTGGGCACGACCGCGCTCGACATCGGCGCGATTTCGATGCTCTGGTACTGCTTCCGCGAGCGGGACAGGATCCTCGACCTCTTTGAGATGTCGGCGGGACAGAGGATGCACACCCGCTACTTCCAGGTCGGCGGAGTCTTCGAGGACATCCCCGCCGGCTTCGAGCAGAAGGTGCGGGCGTTCTGCACGGAGATGCCGACGCGGATCGACCAGTACGAGGCCCTGCTCGACCGCAACGAGATCTTCCTGCACCGCACCCGCGAGGTCGGGATCGTGCCGCGCGAGCGGCTGATCGAGCTGGGCGTCACCGGCCCGCTGCTGAGGGCAGCCGGCGAGCCCTGGGATCTGCGCAAGGCCGATCCCTACCTGGCCTACGGCGACTTCGACTTCAAGATCCCGGTCGGCACGGTCGGCGACGGCTACGACCGCTACCGCGTCCGCGTGCAGGAGATGCGCGAGTCGGTGCGGATCATCGAGCAGGCGCTCGACGGCCTCCCCGAAGGTCCCTGGATCGCGGACGACCGCAAGTACGTGCTGCCGCCGCGCGACGAGCTCTCCACCTCGATGGAGGCGCTGATCCACCACTTCAAGCTGGTCACCGAGGGGTATCGCGTGCCCCCCGGCGAGCTCTACTACTCGATCGAGTCGCCGCGCGGCGAGCTCGGCTGCTTCGTCGTGGCCGACGGCTCGTCGAAGCCCGCCCGCGTCCACTTTCGCGACCCCTCGTTCGTCAACATGCAGTCCCTCCGCGACATGTCGGTGGGCGGGCTGATCGCCGACCTGATCCAGAACCTGGGGATGCTGGACCCGATCATCGGAGGCGTCGACCGGTGAGCCCCCTGATTCCGAAGGGCAAGCGGCCCTGGACCGTGGACCCGGGCCATATCCACGACGCCCCCGAGCCCACGCCGATGCCCGACGAGCAGGAGCGCGTCGGGGTCGAAATTCCGCCCGAGGAGATCGAGGTCCTGCAGGCGGCCGAGGAGGAGCGCGAGCCGCACGGTGAGCCCGCGCCGGTGCCGGAGCCTTCGCAGGTAGAGGTCCCCAGGGAGCTGGCCGACGAGATCCGGCGCGCGATCAAGCGGTACCCGCGCAAGCGCTCGGCCGCGATGCCGGCGCTCTGGGCAGTGCAGCGCCGCTATGGCTGGTGTACACCCGAGGGCATCCGGCAGGCGGCCGCGGTGATGGGGGTCACACCCGCGTACCTGGAGGGCATCGCCACCTTCTATGACCTCTTCCGCCTCGAGCCGGAGGGCGAGCATCAGGTGCTCGTCTGCACCAACATCAGCTGCTGGCTGCGGGGCGCGGACGACCTGCTCTCCTCGTTCTGCGAGGCCGCCGGCCTCGAGGGTCCCGGCAGCTCCGAGGACGGCAAGCTCTTCATTCGCGGGTTCGAGTGCCTGGGTGCCTGCGACCTCGCCCCGATGGCCTCGATCGACGAGCGCTACTACGGCCCGCTCACAGAGGAGGACGCAAAGACCGCCGCCGAGCAGCTGCGCTCGGGCGCCGAGGTCCTCCCCGGCAAGCGCCTCCAGGACCGCAAGGTCGCCGGCGGCCACGACGCCAAGGGGGCCGAGGGCTGATGGCCGCGCAGGAGACGCGCCTGCTCTTCCGCAACATCGACGAGCCGGGCCTCGCCTCGATCGACACCTACCGGAAGCTGGGCGGCTACACCGCCATCAACAAGGCCTACAAGCTGATGACCCCGGAGGAGGTGCTCAAGCAGCTCGAGGAGTCGGGCCTCCGGGGCCGCGGAGGGGCCGGCTTCTCGATGGGCAAGAAGGCCTCGTTCCTCCCCCGCGGCGACATGGACAAGTACCTGTGCTGTAACGCCGACGAGTCCGAGCCGGGCGCCTTCAAGGACCGTGAGCTCCTCCAGAAGAACCCCCACCTGCTGATCGAGGGGATCATCATCGCCGCCCGGGCCGCCGGCGCCAATCGCTGCTTCATCTACATCCGCGGCGAATACGACCTGCAGGGCGACATCCTCGATGCGGCCGTCGACGAGGCCTACGAGGCCGGCTTCCTGGGTGAGGACGTGCTGGGTACCGGGGAGCAGGTCGAGCTGCTCGTCCACCGCGGGGCCGGCGCCTACATCTGCGGGGAGGAGACGGCACTGCTCGACTCGCTCGAGGGCAAGCGCGGCAACCCGCGCCTCAAGCCCCCCTTCCCCGCCGTCCAGGGTCTCTACGACGGCCCGACTTTGATCAACAACGTCGAGACCCTCTCCAATGCGCCGTACATCGTCGCCTCCGGCGCCGACTGGTTCAAGAAGCTGGGAACCGAGCAGTCGCCGGGGACGAAGGTGGTCTCCGTCTCCGGCGACGTGAAGCGCCCCGGCAACTACGAGGTCGAGCTCGGCATCTCGACCAGGGTGCTGATCGAGGAGCTCGCGGGTGGCCCGCTGGACGGCCGCAAGATCAAGGGCTTCTTCCCCGGCGGGTCCTCCTCGCCAGTGCTGACCGCCGAGGAGGGCCTCGACGTGCCCTACAGCTTCGAGGCGATGGCCGACGCCGGCTCGATGCTCGGCTCCGGCTCGATCATCGTCTTCGACGACACCACCAACGTCGTCGAGCTCGCCCTGCGGACCGCGCGCTTCTACCACCACGAGTCCTGCGGCAAGTGCTCGCCGTGCCGGGAGGGGACTAACTGGACGGTGAAGATGCTCGAGCGGATGATCCGCGGCCAGGCGACGCCGATCGACCTGGAGACCGTCGCCTCGGTCCAGACGAACATCATCGGCAACTGTCTCTGCGTGCTCGGCGACTCGATGGCGATGCCGATCGGGTCGATGGTTCAGAAGTTCCGCGACGAGTTCATGGAGGCGATCGAGCACGGCGTGCCGGGCGGGTCGCTGGGCGCGCCGAGCGG